>DAOTYD010000117.1:0-12367 GCA_034435295.1 Anaerolineae bacterium
GTTCAATGGGACACGGATGGGCACGGATGGTACGGATTTTCACGGATTTCATCCGTGCCCATCCGTGAAACCCGTGTGTATCCGTGTCCTGATTTCAAACTGTCGGGTAGCCAGATGTCCCGTCTTTGCGTCTTTGTGCCTTTGTGGTAAAGTACACGCCAACAAACAGGCTGGCGGATTCATTGCCAGGAACTCTATGGATGGAGAGCGAACATCTTGAAACCCATCACCCAGCGGCTGCGGATCGCCCAGATCAGCGTCCACACCTGCCCGCTGGCCACGCTGGGCGGCAAAGAGACGGGCGGGATGAACGTCTATGTGCGCGATCTGAGCCGCGAACTGCTCCGGCGCGGCCACCACGTCGACGTCTACACCCGCTCGCAGGACGCGACCGTGCCGCGCATCAGCCACGCCCTGGGACGGGGCGGACGGGTCCTCCACATTCCCGCCGGCCCTGAGCAGCCCTATGATAAGAGTGCGGTCTATGACCACCTGCCGGAGTTTGTCGAGGGGGTGCTGGCGCAGGCTGCGGCGGATGGCATCGTCTACGACGTGATCCACAGCCACTATTGGCTTTCCGGCTGGGTGGCGCGCGAGCTGCGCGCCCGTTGGGGCGCGCCCATCGTCCACATGTTCCACACCCTGGGGCGGATGAAGAATCGGGTCGCCCAGTCGCCCCAGCAACAGGAATCGCCGCGCCGCATCGAGGTCGAGGCAGAGATCGTCCGCTTTGCCGACCGCCTCATCGCCGCGACGCCGGTTGAGGAGGGGCAGTTGCGCGAGCTCTACGGTGCCGACCCGGCGCGCATCCGCGTCTGCCCGCCGGGCGTCGACCTGGAACTCTTCCATCCCATCCCCAAGGAGCGGGCCAAAGACGAGATCGGCCTTGGCCGCGCCTGCCGCAGCATCCTCTACGCCGGGCGGATCGAACCGCTGAAGGGCATCGACATGCTGTTGCAGGCCATCGCGCTGATCAAGCGTCGTATGCCAGGAGTGACCTGTGGGATGTGCGTGCCGATCATCGGCGGGAATCCCAACCGCATCGAAGACAACGACGAGATGATGCGCCTGCAGGCGCTGCGCAAGGAACTGGGCATTGAAGACGTCGTCGTCTTTTTGGGCGCGCAGGATCAGGAGGTGCTCCGCTACTACTACGCCGCCGCCGAGATGGTGGTGATGCCCAGCGATTACGAGAGCTTTGGCATGGTCGCGCTGGAGGCGATGGCCTGCGGCACGCCGGTCATCGCCTCGGACGTGGGCGGGTTGGCGTATCTGGTGCGGGAAGGGCGAACGGGCTATCGCGTGCCGGCCCGCGATGCCAGGGCGCTGGCGGCCAAAATCATTCGCCTGCTGACCGACGAGGGGCTGCGGCGGCGCATGGGCCAGCGCGCTGCCTGCTGGGCTGAGGGCTATGCCTGGCCACTCATCGCCGACCGCATCGAGGCTGTTTACGGCGAGCTGCTCGCCGCGCCCGGTTCGTAAGACAACTGCGAGCAGTTGTCCTGCGTCGCTGTGCCCTTTCCTTGACAAACAGTCAGCCCACGGTATAATGACGCAAGCTGGCCCGCTAGCTCAATATGGCAGAGCAGGGGACTCTTAATCCCTTGGTTGCAGGTTCGAGTCCTGCGCGGGTCACTGAGGCCGAGATGGGGCGTAGGCCCCCGCCGGCCTGGGTCAGTGAACAGAAAGCCCCACCGATGGGTGGGGCTTTCTGCTGCCGCCGGGTCTGTGACCCGCACAGTTTGTAGGACAATTGCTCGCACTTGTCCTACGCCGGGTGTTTGAAGCTGGCCTTGACGAACTCGACGTCCGCCTGCCCGCCAGCCAATTGCTCGCACTTGTCCTACGCCGGGTGTTTGAAGCAGTGGACATGCCCCGCCGGATGGATGCAAAAATATGACGGACACCCGGTCAAGGGCCGCCGCTTGCCCTCTCGCGGCAAGGGTGGTACACTCCTGTCCTCAGGAGGAAGCTATGGCCCGGTACATCATCGCCCACGACGTGGGCACCAGCGGCAACAAAGCCACCCTGGTTGACACAGCGGGAAATGTCTGCGCCACGGCCTTTGCGCCTTACCCGGTCCACTATCCCTATCCGGACTGGGCCGAGCAAGAGCCGGAGGACTGGTGGGGCGCGGTCACCTCTACCACCCGCCAGTTGATCGAGCGGGCTGCCATTGCCCCCAGCGACGTCCTCTGCATGGTGCATGCCACCCAGCTTTTGGGCATCGTGCCGATCGACCGCGAGGGCGCGGTCATGCGCCGGGCGATCATCTGGCTGGATGGGCGTGCGCCGGAGCAGGCCCGGCGCATCATGCGCAAGTTCCTCGGCCCGCGCGTCTTTGCCGCCGTCGCCGGCAGCGAGATCGGCGGCAAGGACGGCATCGCCAAGCTGCTCTGGCTGAAGGAGAACGAGCCAGCGGTCTACCAGGGCATGCGCTGTTTTCTGGACGTCAACGGCTACCTGACCTATCGGGCCACCGGGCGCATGGTCTTTGAGTGGTCGTGCGCTTCTGCTTTTGGCTTTGACATGAAGAAGAAGGACTGGCTGCGGGCCATTTTCCGCTACATCGGCCTGGACACGACCAGGTTTCCCGACCTGGTGCGCTCGATCGACAGGGTGGGCGGGCTGACGGCGGAGGCGGCGCGCGCCTGCGGCCTGCTGGAGGGCACGCCCGTCTTTGGCGGCGGCGGCGACGCCCAGGGCGCTGCGGTCGGCTCAGGCGCGGTCGGCGAGGGCGAGGGGCACATTAACCTGGGCACTTCTGGCTGGGTCGGCGTGGTCACCCGGAAGACGCCCACCGGACGCCACGGCATCGCGGCCATCCAGTCAGCCGACCCGGCCAAGGCGCTGCTCTTTGCCGAGATGGAGACGGCGGGGGCGTGCCTCAAATGGATCGCCGACGCCTTTTACCGCCACGAGCAGGCCGACCCGGCGATCGCCAACGTCTATGCGCTGATGGACGAGGACATTGCTGACGTGCCGCCTGGTTCGGGTTACCTGATCTTTACACCGTGGATCTATGGCGAGCGGGCGCCGATTGCCGACACGTGGGTGCGCTCGACCTTTTTCAACCTCAGCGCCGACCACAGCCGCGAGCACCTGCTGCGGGCGGTCTATGAGGGCATTGCCTACAACCTGCGCTGGATCGTCGAGGTCGTCGAGCGCACCTTTGCCTTTTCGCTGCCTGTGCTGCGCGTTATCGGCGGCGGGGCCAGGAGCGCGCCGTGGCTGCAGATCATCGCCGATGTCACCGGCCGGCAGGTGGAGACGGTGGTCAATCCGCAGGGGGCGGGAGCGGTGGGAATCGCCCTCACTGCGGCGGTGGGGCTGGGCCTCTATCCCGATTTCGAATCGCTGCGGCAGGTCATCCGCGTCGAGCGTCAGTTCGCCCCGCGGCCGGAGAACAAGGCGCTCTATGACACCCTGTACGCGGCTTACCAGCGCCTCTACCGCGACCTGCGCCCGCTCTACCGGCGGGTCAACCGCCTGCGCTTTGCCCCCTGAGCGGCCTGACCCTGGCCTCGTCTGAACAAAAGAGCCCGGCCTCCCTGGCCGGGCTCTTCTCTGGCCTGCAACCCCCTATTCCTCCCCCTCTTCCTCGACCACCTCTCCCTCTTCCTCGACCACCTCTCCCTCGATCACCGGCGGCTCTTCTCCGGCGGTCCACTCGCTGATTTTGGCCCCCAGCGCGATCAGGTGCTCGCGCACGACTTCGGCCGGGGCCAGTTCGATGAACAGCTTGATGCCCAACAACAACACGGCCAGGTCGTCCAACTGGCCCAGCCCCAGGCTCAGATCGGGGATGATGTCGATGGGCGAGAGGATATAGATCAACGCCGCCGGCGGGATGATCTTGGTGATCCACGGCACACGGGGGTCGAAGAAAAGGCGCCAGGCCAGTTGCGCCTGGCGGATCAGTTCTTTCAGCGCCGAGATGACAAAGTTGGTGTTCTCCTGCGGAGCCGGCAGTCTTTCGTCAGCCAGCCGGGTAGGCAGCCGTTCCTGGCTCATCCGTCCCTCCGTAACCGTTCGAATCTCTACTCCGCCTGCCAGCGCAGGAAGAGATCTTTGGCCGCTCTGACCTCGTCCAGGCGACGCACAGGCGTGTTGTGCGGCGCCTGGTGGAGCAGGTCGGGCGCGCTGCGGGCCTCGTCCGCAATGCGCCGCAGCGCCGCCGCAAAGGCGTCCAGCGTCTCTTTGCTCTCCGTCTCTGTCGGCTCGATCATCAGCGCCTCGCGGACGATGAGGGGGAAATAGTTGGTCGGCGGGTGAAAGCCGAAATCGATCAGCCGCTTGGCAATGTCCAGCGCATGGACGTCGGGCGCGTCCTCGAAGCGGCCCTCGCAGACGAACTCGTGCATGCAGACGCGCTCGTAGGGCACGCGGTAGAGGTCTTTGATCTGGCTCATCAGATAGTTGGCGTTGAGCACGGCGTGCTCGGCCACCCGCCGCAGGCCTGCTGCGCCCAGGATGCGGATGTAGGTGTAGGCGCGGACTATGACCCCAAAGTGGCCGTAGAACGACTTGACGCGGCCAATCGACTTGGGCGGATGGACGAAGGTGAAGAACGGCTCGTCCTCTTCCGAGCGCTCCGGGTCGATGCCGACGACGGGCGAGGGCAGGAAATCGACCAGGGCAGGCGCGACGCCCACCGGCCCCGATCCAGGCCCGCCGCCGCCGTGCGGCGTGCTAAAGGTCTTGTGCAGGTTGTAATGCAACACGTCAAAGCCCAGGTCGCCGGGACGGGCAATGCCCAGGAGGGCGTTCAGGTTAGCTCCGTCGCCGTACATCAAGCCGCCATGCTGATGGACACGGGCGACGATCGCCTCGATGTGCTCGTCGAACAGCCCCAGCGTGTTGGGATTGGTCAGCATCATGCCGACCAGCCGCGGGCCGTGCTCGGCCAGCGCGGCATCGAGCGCCGCCAGATCGACATTGCCCCGCTCGTCGGAGGGGATCTCGACCACCTGCAGGCCGCTCATCGTCGTCGTCGCCGGGTTGGTCCCGTGGGCCGAGTCGGGCACCAGGATCACCGTTCGCTGCGCCTCTCCCCGATCCAGATGGTAGGCGCGCATCATCAGCACGCCGGTCAGCTCGCCGTGGGCGCCGGCGGCCGGCTGCAGGCTCACGCCGGCAAAGCCGCCGATCTCGGCGAGAAACTGTTGCAGGGAGTACATCACAAAGAGGGCGCCCTGGACGGTCTCCTCGTCCTGGTAAGGATGGAGGCGCGTAAAGCCAGGCAGACGGGCCATCTCTTCGTTGATCTTGGGGTTGTACTTCATCGTGCACGAGCCGAGGGGGTAAAAGCCCGTGTCGACGCCATAGTTCATCTGCGAAAGGGCGGTGTAATGGCGGATCAGGTCGGCCTCCCCCACCTCAGGCAGGGCCAGGTCATCGCGCACCAGTTCCTGCGGCAGCACGGCCGGCGGCACGTCGAGCGCCGGCAACGTCGCCGCGCAGCGACCGGGGCGGGAAAGTTCAAAGATCAGCGGCTTGCTCATGCCGACACCTCCTCCAGCGCCTCGACCAGCATGTCGATCTCCTCGCGCGGGTTCATCTCGGTCACGCAGAGGAGCATGTGATCCTGCAGGTGGGTATAGTCCCGCCCCAGGTCATAGCCGCCGATGATGCCCCAGCCGTCCAGCAGCTCCTCGTTGATCTCGGCCACGGGGCGCGGGCAGCGGACGATAAACTCTTTGAAGAAGGGCCTGTCGCGCAGGACCGTGTAGCCGTCCAGCCCGTCGATCTGGTCAGCGGCATAGTGCGCGCGATGATAGCACAGCTCGGCAACCTGGCGCATGCCGCAGCGGCCCAGCGCCGCCATATAGACCGCCGCCGCCAGCGCGACCAGGCCCTGGTTGGTGCAGATGTTGGACGTGGCCTTCTCGCGGCGGATGTGCTGCTCCCGCGCCGAGAGGGTCAGCACAAAGCCCCGTTTGCCCTCCACATCGACCGTCTGCCCCACCAGCCGGCCGGCCATTTTGCGCACGTGCTCCATGCGGGTGGCGAAAAAGCCCAGATAGGGACCGCCATAGTTCAGGCCGACGCCCAGTCCCTGCCCCTCGCCGACGACGATGTCGGCGCCGAACGCGCCGGGCGGCTTGAGCAGCCCCAGGGCGATGGGATCGGCCACGACGACCAGGAGCGCCTTTTGCGCGTGGGCTGCCTCGGCCGCCGCGCTCAGCTCCTCGATCTGCCCAAAAAAGTTGGGCGACTGGACAATGAGGCAGGCCGTCTCGCCGTCGAGGTGGGCCAGCACCTGCGGCAGGTCCGCGTCGAGCCGCTCGTCGCCGACGATCTCGAGCCCCATGCCCTGCGTGTAGGTGCGCACCACGGCGCGGTACTCGGGGTGCACTCGTGGGGAGATGACCACCTTGCGCCGCTTGCGCTGGACGTTGATCGCCGTGATGACCGCCTCGGCGGTCGCCGTCGCCCCATCGTAGTGAGAGGCGTTGGAGACCTCCATGCCGGTCAGCTCGCAGATCATGCTCTGGTACTCCCAGATCGCCTGCAGCGTGCCCTGGCTGACCTCGGGCTGGTAGGGCGTGTAGGCGGTGTAGAACTCGCCCCGGCGCAACACCGCGTCCACCACGGCGGGGACAAAGTGGTGATAGGCGCCGGCGCCGAGAAAGCAGGGGCCGTCGGCGACCGTAAAGTTGGCCCCCGCCAGCGCCTCCAGCTCCCAGCGGATCTCCATCTCCGAGGCCGCCGGCGGCAGCTTCAGTGCAGGGAAACGGACGCCTTCCGGCACGTCCTTGAACAATTCTTCTATCGACCGCGCGCCGATGGCTTCCAGCATGGCCTGGCGGTCCGCTTCAGAATGGGGAATATACGGCATCAGGCACCTCCGTGCCGGTTGAAAGAAAGGCAGGTTTTCGGGCCGACCGCGCCTAGTCCTCTCGCTCTTCGAGATAGGTCCGGTACGCCACGTCGTCCATCAGGTCGTCCAGCTCGTCGGCGTTGAGGATCTTGATGCGGATCATCCAGCCCTCGCCGTAGGGGTCGCTGTTGATCTTTTCCGGCTCATCGACCAGCGCCTCGTTGATGGCCAGGACCTCGCCGCTGACCGGCATATAGAGATCGGCCGCCGCTTTGACCGACTCGACAACGCCAAAGGCCTCTCCCTGCTCGAACGAATCGCCCACTTCCGGCAGCTCCAGATAGACAATGTCGGAAAGGCTATCCTGGGCATAGTCGGTGATGCCGACAACGCCCTCGTCGCCATCCAGCAGCAACCACTCATCGTCCTCGGTGTACAACAAATCCTTGGGTATGTTCATCGTGTTCACTCCTTCAGGATCGCATTTTTCGGCGCGGGTGATCTACCCTGCTGCCAGATCCGATTATAACACTTCCTTGCCGCTAGACAACCCGCGGCACGCGGGCCAGAATCTCTGAGACGACCTCATAGTTGGCCGTCCCCAGCCAGGAGGCGACCTCCTCGGCGCTGATCTCGTCCTCCCCCTGCCGGCCGATGAGCACCACCTCGTCACCCACGCGGACATTGGGGATGTGGCTGACGTTGATCATTGTCTGGTCCATGCAGACGCGGCCGACGATGGGGGCGCGCTGGCCGCGCACGAGCACTTCTTGCCAGCGCGTCGGGGCGCGGCGAAAGCCGTCGGCATAACCCACCGGAATAACGGCAATGGTCTCTGCGCCCTTGGTGCGGTAGATGTTGCCGTAGCTGACATAGCTGCCCGGCGGCAGGGTCTTGACCTGGGCGATGGTCGTCTTCCAGGCAAGGGCCGGGCGAAAGCCCGCCGGCAGGGGGACATGCGGCGAGGGCTGCAGGCCATACATCGCCAGCCCCAGGCGCACCATGTTGAAGCGCGCTTCGGGCAGGCGCAGCAGGGCAGCCGAGTTAGCGCAGTGAACGAGGGGAAACACAACGCCGATCTCGGCCAGTTGGTCCAGCACCTGCCGAAACCGCCCCAACTGCCAGAGCGTATAGTCGAGACTGGGGTGGTCAGAAATGGAAAAGTGGGTAAAGATGCCCTGCAGTTCCAGGGCCGGCAGGCCGCGCACCTGTTCGACAAAGGGGACGACCTGTTCGGGCAACAGCCCCAGGCGGCCCATGCCCGTGTCGACTTTGATGTGGACCCTGGCCGTCCGCTGCAGGTCAACGGCGGTGCGGCTGTAGGCCCAGGCCAGGTCCTTGTCGTAGAGCGTCAGCGCCACGTCGGCCTGAATGGCGTCGCGGGCCAGCCACGCCGGCGTATAGCCGAGGACGAGGATGGGCGCCCTGATCCCGCCCTGGCGCAGCTTGACCGCTTCGTTGACCGAGGCGACACCGCACCAGGAAGCGCCGTTGTTGAGCGCCGTCTGGGCGACGGTGAGCGCGCCGTGGCCGTAAGCGTCAGCCTTGAGGACGGCCAGGATGTGCACCTGGGGGCCGACGATCTCTTTGACCCGACGGACGTTAGCGGCGATGGCTTCCAGGTCGATCTCGACCCACGTCGGGCGAGCCGGGCGGATCACGCGTGGACGCCGCCCCTCGCTGCGCACCACCAGACGGGCCGCATCGGACGGGTTGGCCAGCAGCTCTCTGACCACCTCCTCCATCCGCGCCTCCACGTCGCCCTTGACCAGCACCACGTCCCCTGGTCCAAGCTGAGGGCGCAGGTAACGCGCTGCATCCTGGTCCGTGTAGGTCACGCAGATCTGTTGGGGAGAGAGGCCGGCCTGCCCGGCGGCCTCGGCGATCCAGGCGGCGCGCTCGCCTTTGGTCACCAGCAGGTCGACAAAGGCCGCCGCCGCGCGGCCGACTTCGTGGTGGCCCTGGACGGCATAGCCGCCCAGGCGCGCCATGTCGCCCAGGACGGCGATGCGGCGGCGAGCGGGATAGTCGGCCAGGGTGCTCAGCGCCTGCAGGGCCGTGGTCGGGCTGGCGCTGGCCGAGCCGTCGAGCAGCGTCGCCCCGCCGACCGCCGCCAGGGCCTGCAGCCGCCCCGGGCCGGGGCACAGTTCTTCCATCGTGTCCAGGATGCGATCCCACGGCACCTGATAGGCCAGTCCCACGGCGATGGCGGCCAGCACCGTGTAGGCCTGATGGCGACCCAGGAGGCGCGTGCGCAGTTCGGCTTTGGGCGGGTAGCCCGGCGTGCCCAGCCCGCTGACGCCAGGAAAGTGCACGACGAACTGCAACCCTTCGGGGTCAGGGTGCAGGTCCGAAGCGACAATGTCGGCGTCGGGCTCCATGCCGTAGGTGACGACCCGCGCCCGCGTCCGTTCGCGCATCGCCCGCACGCGGGGGTCGTCATAGTTGAGCACCGCCAGCCCGTCGGGCGGAAGCGCCTCCAGCAGACGGCTTTTTTCCTGGGCGATCGCCTCCAGGCTGCCCAGGTAGGCCAGATGGGCGTGGTTGACGGCGGTCACAACGGCCACAGAAGGGCGGGTCAGCGCCGCCAGTTGGGCCATCTCGCCAAAGGCGTTGCAGGCCAGCTCGAGGACGGCGACCTGGTGCTCCGCGGCAAGCCCGGCCAGCGAAAAGGGCAGGCTAAAGACGTCGTTCTGCGAAGGCGGATTGGCAAAGACGGCATAGCGGGAGGAAAGGACCGCCGCGATGGCCTGCGCGGTCTCGGTCTTGCCGGTAGAGCCGGTGATGGCAACGACGCGGGGGCCATGACGGCGCAGGATGTAGGCAGCCCAGTCGGCGAGGGCCAGTTCGGTGTCGGGCACGACCACGCAGGGGATGGGAGGATCATCGGGTGGTGACTGGCAGAGCAGGCCGCCGCAGCCGCGCTGGATGGCCTCGTCAATGTGGTCATGGCCGTCGCCGCCCTCGGTCTTGACGGCGACAAAGATCTCACCCGGGCGGAGGTTGGCGACGTTGGCGCAAAAGGCAGGGAACTTGCGCGGCGTCGGCGGCCCCACACGCCGGCCCCCCGTGGCTTCGAGGAGATCGTTCAGGTAGATCATTACGCTTTACGTTTTACGTGTTGCGTGTTGCGTGTTGCGTGTTCCGTATCACCCCTCTTCACGCGATACGCGATACGCAATAAGCGATTCAGTACCCCACCCGCTTGTCCACGACGTTGAGCAGCGGTTCGTGATGCACATAGCGCCGCAGGTTTTCCAGGAACAGGGACATGGAGCGCTCTTCTATGTGGGGGGAGCTCCAGGAATTGTGCGGCATCAGGATGACATTGTCCAGTGCCCACAACGGGCTGCTTGCTGGCAGCGGCTCTTCGTCAAAGACGTCCAGACAGGCGCCGCCGATGCGCCGCGTTTGCAGCGCCTCGATCAGCGCGGCCCCGTCGACGATGGGGCCGCGGGCGATGTTGATCAGCCAGGCGTCCGGCTTCATCGCCGCCAGCTCCGCCGCGCCGATCAGCCCGTGCGTCTCGGCGGTGAGGGGCGCGGCGATGACGACGAAATCGGAGCGCGCCAGCAACTCGCCCAGGCGCTCTGGGGGCATGACCTCGTCAGCGACGGGGCTGGGCCCCCCGCTTCGCCGCAGGCCCAGCACGCTCATGCCCATCGCGCGGCAGAGGCGGGCGATCTCGCTGCCGATGCTGCCCAGCCCGACGATGCCCGCCGTCATGCCGCGCAGCTCGCGCAGTTCGTGCTTCTGCCAGCGCCTGGCCTGCTGCTGCGCCAGAAACTCGGGCATGCGCTTGACCACCATCAGCATATAGGCCAGCACCGTCTCGGCGATCGGGATGTCAAAGACGCCGCTGGCGTTGGTCAGGATGACCTCCGAATCGGCCAGTTCGGGGAAAAGGACATGTTCGACGCCGACGCTGATCGTGTGCACCCAGCGCAGGTTGGGAAGCCCGGCCAGCAGCCGTTTCAGGTCCTCGCCGCCCAGCCCCCAGCGCAGGAAGAGCACCTCCGCATCCTGCAGCTCTGCATCCACCCGGCCAGCGGCGTCGAAGGGCACCAGCGCACACTCCGGCGCAATCTGGCAGACCGGCTCGCCCAACCTGTCGACCAGATAATCCGGCAAGAGCACTTTCATCCTACCTCCAGGCTGGAACACCGGGCCCCTCCAGGCAACCGGCGAGATGAGTGGGCGGTACAGGACTCGAACCTGTGACCTCCTCCTTGTAAGGGAGGCGCTCTGACCAACTGAGCTAACCGCCCCTGGGCGATGCCCTCATCATACCGCTTTTTGTTCAGAAGTCAATCAAAGCCGACGCCCAAAGGGAAAAATCCCCAACTTGGCAAAACAGCCCTTCTGCGCTATGCTTACCCCCGGAAAGGGAACATGGTGAAAGAGATCCCCCTGCTCTCCATTGTCGGCCGCTCCGGCAGCGGCAAGACCACGCTGCTGGAAAAGCTGATCCCAGAGCTCAAGCAGCGCGGCTATCGCGTCGCGGTGGTCAAGCACCATCCGCACGCGGGGGCCGCATTCGACCTGCCCGGCAAGGACACCTGGCGGCTGGCCCAGGCCGGCGCCGACCATGTCCTGCTCGCTGCGCCGGACCAGGTGCTGCACCGCCGCTCGCTGAGCGCCGAACTGCCGCTGGAGGAGCTGGTCGCCGGCATCAAAGACGTCGATCTGATCATCACCGAAGGGTACAAGCACGGCCCTGCGCCCAAGATCGAGGTCAACCGCCGCGCCCACGCCGCCGAACTGGTGCTCCCCGCCGAGGCGCTGCTCGCCGTCGTCTCGGACCAGCGCTTTGCTCTCCCCCTGCCCCAGTTCGACCTGGACGACGTCAGCGGCCTGGCTGACCTGATCGAAGAGCGCCTGATCTGCAACCGTCGTCGGAGGAAACATGGCAAAAAAGCAGCCCAAGATTGACATCACAGAAGTACATACCGTCGCTCGCCTGCTCTCGCGCGACACCCGACGCCGCCTGGGACTCACCGTCCCGGCCAGGATCTATGTGCAGGATCCCCTGGTCGCGGCGCGCAACCCCAAACTGGGACTGGAAGAGATCGAGCTCGATTGGGAGCCCGGCATGGCCGACGGCCCCACCAGCGCGCGGGTGGTCGTGGTCGACGTCGACGAGGAAAGCGGTCAGCACACCGAGCCAGCGCGCTGGGAACCCCAGAAGCGCCGCTTTGTCGGCGCCGACGATCCCCAGTCGTGGCAATTCCACCAGGTCAACGCCTGGGCCATCGTCCAGAACACACTGGCCTTTTTCGAGGACGCCCACATCCTGGGGCGCCCCATCCCCTGGGGGTTCGACGGCAACCGCATCACCGTCGTCCCGCACGCCGGCCGGCGCCAACAGGCCTGCTACGACCGCAACTTGAGGTCCCTCCGTTTCTACTACTGCGGCGACGCCGATAACCCCGTCTACACCTGCCTCTCGCACGACATCGTCGCCCACGAGACCGGCCACGCCATTCTGGACGGCATCCGCCCCCTCTACGCCGAGATCAGTTCCCCCCAGACCATGGCCATGCA
>DAOTYD010000118.1:0-5133 GCA_034435295.1 Anaerolineae bacterium
GGCCCGCCCCGCCCTCTCCTCCCTGGCCGCCGGGCCGCTGCTGACCGCGGGCATCTGCGGCCTGCTGATTCTCCTGCAGGGGGCGGACATCGTCCGGCAGGCGCTCATGCTGGCCGCGCTGGAGCTGCTCATCACGGCGGGCTTTGCCGCCGCCGTGCCGGACCTGCATTGGCTGGCTGTGCCTTTCGAGCGCAGAGAGGCGCTGCGGCGCGTCGTGCTGCTGATCGCGTTGGTCGCGCTGATAGCCTGGCAGGGCAGCGCGCTGCTGCGCGACTGGCGTCTGCGCCCCGTCGAGCGGCTGCGGCTGTACGAAGAGATTGCCCTGTGGCTGCGAGAGAACAGCCTGCCGACAGAGACCATCGCCACAGAGCGCCCGGCAATGCTGGCCTGCCTGACCGGCCGCCAGACGCTGCCGCTGGGGCAGCCGCCAGAGGGCCAGCCGCAGGCCGACGATCTCATCGTCCCGCGCAGCGCAGCCTGGCAGAGCATGCTCGCCCGTCCGTCGTTCGTCGAACGCTGGCGTGAGGTCTACCGCGCCGCCAGCCCCTACGACGCCGCCACGCCGCTCGTGGTCCTGCGCTACCACCCCTCCCCCTTCGACGCGGGCGAGACGGTCAGCAGCACGGTGATCTTCGACGGGCGCGTCGCGCTGCTTGCCCGCCGCATTGGCAACCGGCGCGTCGTGCCGGGCGAGCCGCTCTACCTCACCCTCGTCTGGCGCGCCGAGACGGCGCTGGACGAGCCGCTGCGCCGCGTTGTGCGCCTGGTCGATGCGGCCAGCGGGCAGGTCTGGGCGCAGACGGAAAGCGTCGCGCCGGGCGGGCTTTCTACGGCGCTGTGGAACGTGGGCGCGCCGTTGGAGGACCGCCAGATGCTGCTTGCGCCAGCGGATCTGCCACCCGGCACGTACCGTCTGGAGGCCGCGCTCTACCGCCCCAACGGCGCGGCGCTGCCGACGCAGCAGGGCGCGGAGGGAGCGACGCTGGCCTCCCTCGACTGCCCGCCGGCGGTGAGCACGGCCCTGCCCACGCCGGACCATCCGCTCAGCGTCACGTTTGGCAGCGAGATCGCCCTGCTGGGCTATGACGCCCCGACGCGCCTGGCGCCGGGGGAGCGGCTGCGCCTGGCCCTCTACTGGCGCGTCCTGGCCCCGGTGCCGCTCGATTACAAGGTCTTTGTCCACCTGCTGGGGCCGGACGGCGAGATCGTGGCCCAGGCCGACAGCGTGCCGGTCGGCTGGACCTATCCCACCACGGCCTGGCAGCCGGGCGAGACAGTGCGCGACGAGCACATCATGGAGCTGCCGGCGACGGCCGCGCGCGGCGATTACCTGCTGGCGGTGGGCCTGTACGACCCTCTCACCGCTGACCGCGTCCCGGCGCGCGACGCGGCGGGGGTCGAACTGCCCGACCGGCGGGTGGTGCTGCAACCGGTGCAGGTACGATGAAGCGCGCGCTGCCTCCCCGCGCGGCGCTTGCGCCGCTCCTGCTGCTGGCTGCTCTGGCCGCCGTCTTCTGGCTGGCGCAGGAACTGGAGAGGGGCGTCTGGCTCTCGCCCGCGCCGGAGGGGGCGAGCGGCCCGTTCTTTGCGCCGCCGGGCGGCCGCTACGAGCGCAGCCTGCGGGTCGACATCCGCCCGCTCGACCCGGCGGCGGAGGTCATTTTCACCACCGGCGGCTACGAGCCGACGCTGACCGTGGGCACGCTCTACGAGCAGCCGCTACTCCTCGACGCGGCCTTTCCCGGCGTCACCGTCGTTCGCGCGCGGGAGGTCGTCGGCGGCGCGGCCGGCCCTGTCGCCAGCACATCGTACATCGTCGGCGTCGAGAGCGCGCTGCCGGTGCTCTCGCTCGCCGTCGAGCCGCTGGACCTGTGGGACGCCGGGCGCGGCATCGCTGCCAACCCCTGGCAGCGCGGCGACGATTGGGAGCGGCCGGTGCACATCACCTACGTCGATGGCGAGACGCTGGTCGAGGCTGACGCCGGGCTGCGCGTCGAGGGCCGGCGGCGCGAGCGCCCGGACAAGCTCTCCTGGCGGCTCTATTTCCGCAACGAGTACGGCCTGGCGCGGTTGGAGACGCCTCTCTTTGCCAGCCATCCTTACCAGGACGTGCAGTCGTACAAGCGGCTGCTCCTGCAGGCCGGCGACCGCTCGGGCCGCTGGACGCTGCTGGAGGACGCGCTCGTCACCACGGTCGCCGCCAGCCTGGGGCGGACTGCTGTGCAGGGCCGCCCGGTGCTGCTCTTTATCAACGGCGAGCCGTGGGGCATCTACCGCCTCAGCGAGCGGCTGGACCGTTTCTTCCTGGAGGACAACCTGGGCATCCGCTCCGCCGACCTGATCCGCGATGGGGATGTGGAGGAGGGGGACAGCCAGAGCTGGGACGCATTGCTCGACTGGGTGACGAGCCACGATCTGGCGGACCAGGCCAGCTTTGCCGCTGTCGAGGCGCAGATGGACGTGGCGGATTTCACCGACTATGCCATCTTGCAGATCTACTTTGGCCTGCCGGCCGACCGCTTCAGCGCGGCCCGCTCGCGCCAGGGCGGAGGGCGCTGGTTCTGGATGTACGGCGGGCAGGGGACGCGGCCCGATTGGGGCGCGGGGGACGGGGCGCTGCTCAGGGGCACGGAGGACACGGCGTTATTGCTCCAGCGCCTGCTGGAGAACCCCGCCTACCGCGCGCGTTTCCTGCGGCGGGCGGAAGAACTGCTCAACACGACCCTCTCGGCGGCGGCGATGGAGGCGCAGATCGAGCGGCTGGCGGCGCAACTGCGCCCCGACATCGGCTACGAGGAGGCGCGCTGGGCCGCGCCGACCCGCTGGGAGGACAACGTCGCCGCGCTGTGTCGCTGGGCGCAGCAGCGCCCGCAGCAGGTGCGCGAGCAGCTCGTGGCGGCGCTGGGGCTGCCGGGCACCGCCACGCTGACCTTTGATGTCGAACCAGGGGGGGCAGGGACGGTCTACGTCTACGGCGCGGCCCCGTCGGCGCTGCCCTGGCAGGGCGTCTTTTTCCTGGGCGCGCCGGTCGAGGCAGTGGCCGTGCCCGCCCCCGGCTACGCCTTCGCCGGCTGGGGGGCAGCGGGGCAGGCGACGCTGCTGACGGTCACCGTGAGCGGGCCGCAGGCGTTCACGGCCCACTTTGCCCCGGCGACGGAGCGGGCTGCCGTTCAGCCCAACGACGTCGTCATCGCCGAGTACTGGATCAACGACAACGGCACGCGCTACGCCTCTATCGGCAACCGTCCCATCGAGGGGGACTGGGTCGAGCTGCGGGTCATGCGCCCTGGGGGGGTCGATCTGCGCGGCTGGCGCCTCACCGACAACGACACGCGGACGGGGACGGCAGAGGGGTCGCTGATCCTGCCGCCGCTGGACTCGCTGGCGGCAGTGCCAGAGGGGACGACGGTCCTGATCGTTGCAACCGAGACAAGCGCCAACGCGGCGCAGTTTGGGCGGGACGACCTGGACGCGCGGGACAGACGGCTGCTCTTTTACGTCGGCAACGGCAATCTCGACGTGACGACCGATCCAGGTTTTGGCATCGGGCGCAACAATGACAACCTGGTGCTGCTGGCGCCGGGTCCCAGCGCCGATTTTGGCGACGACGTGGGGGTGGATTTTGTGGCCGAAGGGGCACGGGTGACGCCGTTCTCCTTCGGCGTGCTGGCCGATGGCGTCGTGTTCGAGGCGCCGTTTGCCGGCCTGGGCGCTGACGACGGCGCGATCTGGGTTGGCGAGGGCAGCAATGACCGCGGCGATGTCGGCTGGATCGTCGATCCGCCGGCGAGCCAGTCGGGGGACGAGGTAACTGCCGGCAGCGTCAACATCTTGACGCCGGGCAGTCATAATCCCCCGCAGCGCACGCTTCTGGACGCCTGGTGGTTGCTGCCCTCACTCCTGGTCACCCTTCTGCTCCTGGTGCTGCTCGCTCCTGTCCCCAGCAGGCGCCAGGGGTCGCGGAGCAGCAGAGGCAGGTAGAGGAAGCGGCTTGTCCCCATCAAGCTATACGCTCCCGGCCCCTCGACCCAGGCGATCACGTGGCTGGGCGAACGCTCGACGACGGTGATGCCGGTGGTCACCCTATCTGGGGGTTCGAAGCAGAACGCCGACGTGGGGCACCCCATTGCTCGGCGGGGGTCTGTGCCCCCCACCAGTAGGAGCCGCCGGGTCACAGACCCGGCGGGAGCAGAGCGGGCGGGGCGCCCTACCCTTTTGCTACGAACCCCCTATCCAGGTAGCCCTTGTCACCTCAAGCGATTGTGATACAATAGAGCCACATGAGGTCTGCATGTTTCACAGTAAGCACCTCCAGTGGCCGTTATTTAGCGGCATGGATTCCCCCCCTCAAGCAACCACAGCGCCTGTAACAGTCCTGAGCAGCCACCTTCCAGCACAAGTTCTTTTGCCGCATCGCAGCCCAACACCCCGGTCAACGTCCTGGTCGGATTCGAGACGCTCAAAGCTGGCTTTCGCCGGGGCTACAAAAGAACGCCAGGCGGCGACATCGGATGCCTCCGCCCGCGCAGACTGACCGCTTTGTGAGCAGTGTCCCGCCTGGCCACTCGTCCGGCGAGCCGGAAACGTGCTGCGCGTCTCGCAGCGAGAGGTGAACGTCGCCTTGCGCCGGCAACAGTGTGCCGGGGAACAGGCCACTGAGCGCCATCTGCACCCTGCCGTCGAGGCGACGGTCAGAGCAATCAAGAGATATCAGAGAAGCTTTTAGGAGAAGTAAGATGAAACGATGTGGCTGGTCGTCTTTGTGGATAGGATTGTTGGTTCTGACTTTGGGGTGGCTGACAGCGAACGCTGTGCTGGCCGAAGATCAACCTGGCGGCAGCACCATCGTTTCGCCGCAGACCACTGACGGCACGTGGGGGCCGGGAGTGATCACCGCTACCTCCAACGTGGTGATCAACGCCGGGGTGACCATCACCGTCGCGCCCGGCACGACGGTCGTCGTCAACGGCAATTACGCGCTCACCGTCAACGGCACCCTGCGTGTGGACGGCCCGGTCACCTTTACCCATCCTTCGGCCACGCCGGGCGCGTGGCAAGGGATCATCTATGCGCCGGGCAGTGCGGGCTACCTGGACGGGGTGACGATCGAGTATGCGCAACGCGGGTTGACGC
>DAOTYD010000119.1:0-7161 GCA_034435295.1 Anaerolineae bacterium
TAGATGAACGGATGGACAGGCAGCATGTGTCGGTAGCCGATGTTGAGGCCCTGCCACACGGCCATGACCGTGTAGAGAGCGGGAAAGAGGCCCAGCGCCAGCGCGCGCGTCCAGGAGAACGGCCGCCTGAGCAGCGCCGCCAGCCCCACAGCCAGGCCGATCAGCAGCGGCAGCGGGTTTTTGATGACAAAGGCGAAGGGAAAATACCACCACCGGTTGCCGCCCTTGAGCCTCCCCAGTGCAAAGGTCAGATTCCCAACAGCGCAGTCCGTCAGGTAGAACAGGCCGTTCCAATAGGCCGGCGCGGGGAGCGAAACCGAAAATCCCCGCACGGGACCCCAGGTGAAGGCGTGGCCGGCCCACAGGAGGAGCAAACTCAAGACCCCCATGACGATCCCCTGCGCCAGGATGTGCAGGCGAAGGTGGGGAGCTGTTCCCTTCCGCAGCAGCATGAACAGAACAAGCAGGCCGACGGCAGCGGTCCAGAGGAGGCCGGACATTTTCGCCAGCATCGCCAGGCCGATGAGCAGGCCGATCCCCGCTGCCGTCCGCCAGCGCGGATGTTCCAGCCAGCGCCACGTCAGGTACAGCGCCGCCGTCCCCAGCAGCACGACACCCGCGTCCGTGGTGGCAAAGCGCCCGTGGGCGAGCAGGAGCGGGTCCAGCACCAGCGCGACGAGCGCCAGTAGTCCCGCTTTGGCCCCCCACAGCTCCCTGCCCCAGCGAAAGACCAGCGCCCCCAGGAGGACGGTGAGGAGCATGATGGGCGTCCGCGCGGTCAGTTCGTTGCGCTCGATGGGCCGCATCAACTCCACAAAGGCGCGGAAATAATAGCTGAGGGTTCCCGACCCCCAGCCGTCCAGTTGCTCCAGCGGGATGTGGGGGTCTGCCAGGTAGAGCAGCGCCGCCTCCAGGCTGTTCAGCAGGGGAGGATGGCCGTAGCGGGGGA
Organism: Anaerolineae bacterium; assembly: GCA_034435295.1. GTDB lineage: Bacteria > Chloroflexota > Anaerolineae > B4-G1 > DUEL01 > DAOTYD01. Next base: position 950 of record DAOTYD010000119.1, read on the forward strand.
TCAGCCAGAAGGCGGCCGGGCCGCGGGCGAGGATGGAATAGCCGGTGGCGATGTGCACCGGCTCGTCAGCGGTGAAAGAATTCGCCCGCGAGCCGAGGGCCAGCAGCGCGTAGAGGATCAACAGCAGGGCGATGACGGCAAAGAGCGGGTTTCTTTTCATTGCGCCTGGGACAGAAATTCCCTCACCGCCCCGGCCACTGCCCCGACCTCGTCATCGCCCAGTTCAGGATACATGGGCAGGGAGAGGACCTGGCGGGCGGCTGTTTCGCTGAAGGGGAGAGAACCGGCGTGGTAGCCCAGCTCTGCATAGGCCGGCTGGAGGTGGACCGGCTGGGGGTAGTGGACCAGCGTGGCGATGTCTCGCTGGCGCAGGAAGGCCTGCAGGGCGTCGCGGCGAGGATGGCGCACCACGTAGAGGTGATAGACGTGCCGCCCATCCGGTGGGTCGTAGGGCAGAGCCAGCGGCAGGTCCCTCAACTGTTCCGTATAGAGGCGGGCGATCTGGCGCCGCCGCTCGTTCCAGCTTTCCAGGTGGCGCAGCTTGACCCGCAGGATGGCCGCCTGCAACTCATCCAGGCGGCTGTTGGTGCCCCGGATGTGGCTGACGTAGCGCTCTGCCCAGCCATACTCGCGCAGCAGGCGCGCCTGCCTGGCCAGCGCCGCGTCGTGGGTGACGATGGCCCCGCCGTCGCCGTAAGCGCCCAGGTTTTTGGTGGGGTAGAAGCTGAAAGCGGCGATCTGTCCCCACGAGCCCACGGGGCGGCCCTGGTACTGCGCGCCGTGCGCCTGTGCGCAGTCTTCCACCACCACCAGGCCGCGCCGCGCGGCGATCTCCAGGATCGGCGCCAGGTCCGCCGGGCAGCCGTAGAGGTGCACGGGGATGACGGCCCGCGTGCGCGGCGTGATGGCCCCCTCCAGTTGCTGCGGGTCCATCGTGTAGCGCTGCGGGTCGATGTCGACCAGGCGGGGGCGTGCGCCGCTCAGCTCGACCGCGGCCACCGTCGCCACGGCGGTGTGGGAGACGGTGACCACCTCGTCGCCGGGGCCGATGCCGGCGGCGCGCAGGGCCAGGTGCAGCGCCTCGGTGCCCGAACCGACGCCCACCGCATGGGCCACGCCGCATGCGGCGGCGAACTCGCGCTCGAACGCCTCGACCTCCTGGCCGAGGATAAAACGGCCGCGTTGCAGCACCTGCGCGATGGCCGCGTCGATCTCTTCCTTGATCACCTGGTATTGTCGCGTCAGGTCGAAAGGTGGGATCATCTTGTCGTCACCAATAGTGCTGCCGGTATGTCCGGTAATAGGCAATCGTGCGCTCCAGACCTTCCCGCAACGAGACCCGCGGCTCCCAGCCCAGGTCGGCGCGGATCCTGTCATAGTTCCCCTGATAGTCGCCGATGTCGATGCGTCGACGGTCGTCAGGAAAGGGGATGCGGCGGTAGCTGCCCCCGCCGTTGATCTCGACCAGCAGCGCCGCCAGATCGGAGAGGGAGATGGCCTCGTCCGAGCCCAGGTTGTAGATCTGTCCATCTGCCACGGGGTTGACCGCCGCCTGCAGGAGCGCCTCGACTACGTCGTCGACAAAGTTGAAATCGCGCACCTGCCTGCCGTCGCCAAAGATCGCCAGCTCCTGGCCTTCCACGATCTGGCGCAGCCACCAGCCGATAAAGGTCTGGCGGCTGTCCTGCACCCGCATGCGCGGGCCGTAGGTGTTGGTCATCCGCAAGATGGTCGTGTGCAGCCCGTAGGCTTGATGGTAGACCAGATGGTAGCCCTCCGCCGCCAGCTTGTTCACGCCGTTGACGTCGGTTGGGGCAGGGGGGTGGCTCTCGTCCACCGGCAGGCAACGCGGTCGGCCATAGATCTGGCGTGTGCCGGCAAAGACGATGCGGACATCCGGGTTGTGCTGCCGGCAGGCTTCCAGCAGCGAAAGGGAGCCCCGGCAGTTGATCTCCAGGTCGGTGTAGGGATCGCGCATGCTGTCCAGGTGGCTTACCTGGCCAGCCAGATGGAAGAGCGCCTCCTGTCCCCCCACCAGCTCGCCCATCGCTGCCTGGTCGCGGATGTCCTGCAGGTGGATGCGGACGCGTTCCTGGATGTCGGCGACGTTGAAGAGGCAGCCGCCGCTGCCGGGGATGAGGGCGTCGATGACTGTCACCTCGGCCCCCAGCTCGACCAGGCGGTGGGCCAGGTTGCTGCCGATAAAGCCCAACCCGCCGGTGATCAACACTCGCCGCCGCGCGTAAACGCTGAGGTCCATCACGCCCTGCCTGCCCGCAGATGTTCGCGGCGCACCATCAGCTTCCACCAGAGGACGGCCAGTTGGCGGGCGGTGCGCAGCAGCCGCCGCCAGTTGAAAAACTGGGAGACCCCGTATTGGCGATGGTAGTGGTGGACCGGCACCTCGGCAAAGACGACGCCGGCGTCCTGGAACTTTTTGACCATCTCGATACAGATCGTGCCGCTGTCGCTTTCCAGCTTGATCTGGTCGAACAGGGAACGCTGGATCAGCCTGAAATCGCAGTCGACGTCGCGCAGTTTGACGCAAAAGGCCAGCTTGACGAAATGGTTATAGATCCAGCCGATGATCTGGCGGATGAGCGGGTCGTGGCGGACGATTTTGTAGCCGTTGACCACATTCACCCCTTCACGCAGGGCTTCCACCAGTTTGACGAGTTCCAGGGGGTTGTACTGGGCGTCGCCGTCGGTGTAAAAGACCCACTCTTTGGTCGCTGCGGCAAAGCCACTGCGGAGCGCGCCGCCATAGCCACGGTTCTTCTCGTGGTGGATGACGCGCAGGGGGGGGATAAGACGGGCCATCTCATCCAGGACCAGCGGGGTGTAATCGCTGCTGCCGTCGTTGACGACGACGATCTCGAAATCGTCCGTCACCTGGCGCAGAGCAATGAGACTGGTCAGCACCATGCTGGGGATGGTGCCCCCGTCGTTAAAGGCCGGGAAGAAGGCTGTTATGCTGACAGGACGGTTCATCTTTTCTCCATTTGCAGGTCGAAACCACCCCCGGCCCTGTCCCGAAGCATGGGCGGCTGGCGGTTTCATGGCGGACATTCTACCACAGTTGGCCTATTTGAAGAAACCCATAGTTGACAACTACCCCAAAAACTGGTACAATCTACCCAACAATCGAACCTGCCAAAGACGATGAGCAGGAGGAGTAGACCGGCGCGGTCCTGGTGAACCGGACAGTCCGGGCAGAGAGAGGGGTCACCGGCTGCAAGCCCCTCACAGCACCACCGGTCGAAGGTCGCCTGGGAGTTGGGAGGCCGAAGGCAAAGCCCACAAGCCTCTCCGGGTCCGCCCGTTAGCGCGGCAGCCCTTGGACGTCTCCAGACGGGCGAGGGCGACAGAGTGCGCCAGCCATGCTGGCGAATCAGGGTGGTACCGCGGAATGTGCCCCTTCCGTCCCTGGACGGGAGGGGCTTGGCGTTAAGTCTCGAAAGAGGAGGCAAAGATGAGCGCGCAACTGGCAAAAATCTACAATCCGCACGAGATCGAAACGGCGCTGTACCGGTGGTGGGAGGAGCAGGGCTACTTCCGCCCCGAAAAGCAGGTCGAGCTGGGGCTGGCCGCGGCGGACGGGCCGCGCTGGTGCATCACCATGCCGCCGCCCAACGTCACCGGCGCCCTCCACCTGGGCCACGCCATGACCGCCGCCGTCGAGGACCTGATGACGCGCTACCAGCGCATGCGCGGCAAAGAGACGCTCTTCCTCCCCGGCAGCGACCACGCCGGCATCGCCACGCAGAACGTGGTGGAGCGCGAATTGCGCAAGCAGGGCATCACCCGCCACGATCTGGGCCGCGAGCGCTTTATCGAGCGCGTCTGGGAGTGGAAGCACGTCTATCACGCCCGCATCACCGAGCAGCACAAACGCCTCGGCGTCTCCTGCGACTGGGAGCGCGAACGCTTCACCCTTGACCCCGGCCTCTCCCATGCCGTGCGCACCGCCTTTGTCCATCTCTACCAGAAAGGGCTGATCTACCGCGGCGCTTACCTGGTCAACTGGTGCCCGCGCTGCACCAGCGCCGTCTCCGATCTGGAGGTGGAGCCCGAGGAGCGCCCCAGCCACCTCTACTTTATCCGCTACCCCATCCTCACGGCCGACTGGGACGGGCCGCGGGGCGCGTGGGGCAGCGGCGAGTGGGCGCGCGGGGCGACGACGTTCATCGAGATGGCCACCACCCGCCCCGAGACGATCCTCGGCGATACCGCCGTCGCCGTCCACCCCGGCGACCCGCGCTGGCAGCACCTCATCGGCCAGACGGCCGTGCTGCCTGCGCTCGACCGCCGCATCCCCATCATCGCCGACGAGGTGGTCGAACCCGAGTTCGGCACTGGCGCGGTCAAGGTGACGCCCGCCCACGACCCGACCGACAACGAGATCGGCATCCGCCATGGGCTGGAGGCGATCGACGTGATGACCGACACGGGCGAGATCAACGAGCGTGGCGGGCCATACGCCGGACAGGACCGCTTTGCCTGCCGTCGCAACATCCTGGCCGATTTCGAGCGCGAAGGGCTGCTGGTCAGGGTCGAGCCGTATACCCACACGGTCGGCACATGCCAGCGCTGCGCCACCGACATCGAGCCGCGCATCTCGACGCAGTGGTTCGTCGACGTGAAACCGCTGGCCGAAGCGGCCATGGCCGCCGTGCGCCGTGGCGAGACGACGATCATCCCCGAACGGGAGGAGCGCCGCTTCTTCCAGTGGATGGAGAACATCCGCCCCTGGTGCATCTCGCGCCAGCTCTGGTGGGGCCACCGCATCCCGGTCTGGTACTGCGACGACTGCGGCGGGCAGACGTGCGCGATGGAGGACCCGGCCGCCTGCGCGCACTGCGGCAGCGCCGCCATCCGCCAGGACGAGGACGTGCTCGACACGTGGTTCTCCTCCGGCCTGTGGCCCTTCTCTACCCTGGGCTGGCCGGACACGGAGGCAGCGGACTATCGCCGCTTTTATCCGACGGACATGCGCGAGACCGGCTATGACATTCTCTTTTTCTGGGTGGCGCGCGAGATGATGCTGGGCATCGAGCTGACCGGCAAGGCGCCTTATCGCACGGTCTACCTGCACGGCCTGGTGCGCGACGAGGGGGGCAAAAAGATCAGCAAGTCGATGGAGAACATCGACGAGTATGACCCGCTGAATATCATCGACCGCTTCGGCGCCGACGCGCTGCGCTATACGCTGCTCACCAGTTCGACCCCCGGCCTGGACATGAACCTCGACCCGCGGCGGCTGGAGGGGGCGCGCAACTTTGGCAACAAGATCTGGCAGGCGACGCGCTTTGTGCTGGCCAACGCGACGGATTCTGCTGCCCGCTGGGGCGCCGATCTGGAGCTGGTCGACCGCTGGATCCTCTCGCGGCTGAACCGCCTGATCGAGAGCACGACCGCGCTGATGGAAAGCCACCAGTACGGCGAGGCGGGCCGCCAGATTTACGAGTTCCTGTGGGGCGAGTACTGCGACTGGTACATTGAGGCCAGCAAGGTGCGCCTGTACGACAAGGCGGCAGACAAAGAGACCCCGCGGGCCATCCTGCTCTACGTGCTGGAGACGGCGCTGCGGCTGCTCCACCCCTTCATGCCCTTTGTCACCGAGGCGCTGTGGCAGGCGCTGCCCCAGGCGGTGCGTCAGGGGCCGGCGCTGATTGTGGCCCCGTGGCCGCAGGCGGACGCGGCGCTGCTGGATGCCGAGGCCGAGGCGCAGATGGAGCTGCTTATGGCGCTGATCCGCTCGATCCGCAACCTGCGCGCCGGCTACGACGTCACGCCGGGCAAACGCATCCCCGCCCTCATCGCCGCCGGTCAGGCCGCACCCATGCTGGAAAGCCAGCGCCCGCTCCTCTGCGCGCTGGCCAAACTCGACCCGGCGCAGTTGACCATCGCCCCGGCGCTCGAACCGCCCGGGCAGGCGGCGACGGCGGTGGTGGGTGACGTGGCAGCCTACCTGCCGCTGGCCGGGCTGATCGACCTGGACGCCGAGCAGGGGCGATTGAGGGGGGAGCTGGAAGACGTGGAGCGCCGCATCGCCCGCAGCCGGGAACTGCTGGCGGGCGACTTTGCCCACAAAGCGCCGCCCGCCGTCGTCCAGCGCGAGCGGGAAAAGCTGGCCGAGCTGGAAGCCACCCGCAGGCAGCTCAAGGAGCGCCTGGGGGAGAGGGGGTGACGGGGGAGACAAGGAGAGGGGG
>DAOTYD010000120.1:0-3989 GCA_034435295.1 Anaerolineae bacterium
CACCTGCAGCCAGCGCTCGCCGTCGCTGCCGGTGCGCCGGGCCAGCCCCTCCAGCGCCGTGCCGTAGGCCACGGCGCACTGGCGCACCGAACTGGGGTCCGGCGACTGGTGCAGCACAACGCCCGCCAGCGGGTGCACCCACGCCGTCTCTGGCACCGGCAGGCTGCCTTCGCCGCCCTGCAGCGGGAAATCCCTGACCAGCGGCAACAGGGCATCGTCGATCACGGCCGCGGTAAAGAGACTGATGAAGGACGGCGCGTGCGCCTCCAGCCGGTCCAGCCAGAGCTGGAACTCGGCGGGGCTCATGCGCACCGAGCCGTACTCGTCGTGATAGGGGCCCAGGACGGGGTGGAGGGGCGGGCGATAGCCCCAGCGCTCACACCAGTAGTCGTAATGGCCATAGGTCCACTCGTCGATCACGCGGCGGGCCTGGGCTTCCCAGGGGGTCGGGTCCGTCGGCGAAAAGAAGGAGCCGTAGGCCATGGGCATCAACCCGCCCTTGCAGATGGCGTTGAGCTCGTCGTAGGGCAGGTCGCGGTGGTGGGAGATGTTGGGGAAAGAACAGTTGTAGATGGCGTTGAGATCGAGGGCGGCGCTCTGCACGGCGCTGGCCAGGGCGCGGGCCTCGTTGAACTTGCGGCTGCACGGCATCTCGGTATCGAGGATCACGCCTTCATAGCCATCTTCAAAAGCCTCGACGATGACCCCAGCCTCGCCAGCAGGATCGGTCAGCAGCAGCCAGACCCAGCCAAAGGGCACCAGGCCGGCATCGCGGATGCGCTGAGCGGCCTGGGCCGAACTGCTGTAGTAGGTCGAGCCGTTGGCAACCTTGTAGAGGATGTGCGTCCCGCCGATCTGGCCCGCAATCTGGATGGCGCGGTCGAGTTCCCACGTGCTGCTGCCGCGCGGGCGCGCCCAGACCCCCTTACCCTGCAGTCCGGCAGGTCGGCTCTCCTCGCTCCTTGCTGGGCCAAAGAGAAAGGGGAGAAAAGTGCGCAGTCGTTCGCTCATCGTTTTCCTCCTTTCGTTGGGTTCTGCTGTTTTACCGCCGAGAGCGCCGCTGGCGGTAGTTTTTCTCTGCGCCCTCTGCGGTTAAAAGCCCTTGTCAGCTCTGTTCCTGCACGTAGAAGCGCCAGGGCGCAGAAAGCGCAAACTCATCGCCGCGGACGCCGACCCGTGGCCCCCTGACGACAGCCTCATCTGCGACCGGGCAGCCGGTTTCCAGAAAGAGCACACTTTCCGGCGCGCAGAGGTCCGCCCCGTCGAAGCGGCGGTCGATGGCCAGCGCCTGGCAGAGCCTGCCCGGCCCGTCGGTCAGGTGATGGTCAGCCCGGCTATGGCGATGGGCGCGCATGCGCTCGATCCCTTCCAGCGGCTGCAGCGCGCGCACCAGCACGGCCGCCGGAAAGCCCTCCTCCCCGGTGACAAGGTTCAGGCAATAGTGCATGCCATAGATCAGGTAGACGTAGGCGTGGCCGGGCGGGCCGTACATCGCCGCGTTGCGCGCCGTGCGTCCGCAGCGGGCATGGCTGGCCTGATCCTCCTCTCCGATATAGGCTTCTACTTCGACGATGCGGCCGCTCAGCCGCTCGCCGTCCAGCTCGCGCACCAGCAGCCGTCCCAGCAGATCGCGCGCGACGGCCAGCGTGTCGCGGGCGAAAAAGTCACGGGACAGGCGCGCCATGGGCAAAGCGCGGGTCTTTTTGCAACGTCAGCCGCAGCCCCTCGCGCAGGCCGATGCGGGGCTGGTAATCGAGCAGTCGCCGCGCCAGGCTGATGTCGGCGCAGAGGGCCGAGACGCCGCCGCTCTCAGCCGGGCTGTGCAGCAACTCGATCTCCCGCCTGGTGACCTCGGCGACCAGCATAGCCAGGTCGTTGATGCTCGTCGCTTCGCCGCTGCCGATGTTGATGATCCGCCGGTCGACGTCGTTGGCCGTGGCGGCAGCGACCAGCGCCTCGGTTACATCGTCGACGTAGACGAAATCGCGCGTCTGCGCGCCGCTGCCAAAGATCACCACCGAGCTGCCCCGCAGCGCCTGCTGCAGGAAGCGCGGCACCACCGGCGGGTGGGAAGGGGGCAGGTTCTGCCCCGGCCCGTAGGCGTTGAAAATGCGCAGCACCACCGTCTGGATGCCCCACAGCGCGCCGATGGTGCGGACGTAATACTCGGCGGCCAGCTTGCTCACCGCATAGGGCGATTGGGGGTTGGGCGGCTGGTCCTCGCGCACTGGCTGCTGGGCCTGCTCGCCATAGACGGCGCCGGAGGAGGCCAGCACCACCCGCTGCACGCCGGCGTCGCGCATTGCCTCCATCACGCTGACCGTGCCGCCGACATTGATCTCGTTGTACTCGCGGGGGTAGAGGATCGACTCGGAGACCAGCACCCGCGCCGCCAGGTGGTAGACGCAGTCGACATCCTGCAGCAGCGTCCACAGCTTGGGGCGGTCCAGCACACTGCCGCGGGTGAAGAGGACGCGCCGGTCCAGGCGGGCGGGGTCGCCGGCGCTCAGGTCGTCGATGACGCGCACCTGATGGCCGGCGGCGCTCAGCCGGTTGGCCAGCGCCGCGCCCAGGAAACCGGCCCCCCCCGTGACGAGAAAACGCATCGAGAACTCCTCAAGAGCTTTACAGTTTCCCCTGATTGGCCAGGCCGACGAACGTCTCGAGTGTCACCACGTCGACCAGGTTGCTATAATTCATAATCTGCTTCAATCCATCACCTATGAAAAAATCTCGAAGGGTCCAGCCATCTCCCCCAAGTACCAGATAGGCCTTGCGGTATTTTCCTTCGGAAGAGCGAACTGCGTCAACCAGGCACAAGAACTTGAAAGGCACTTCCTCTTCAGCGGTGCTGGCAACCTGCTGCCATTTCAGCAAGATCAGCCATTGATTCTCCTGGGCATCTTGGGCCAACACATCAATAATATGTCGCTTCCCGTCCAAACGTTGCCCTATGTGGACATGGGTCCGACACTGGTATCCGCCCTGCTTGAGGGCCGGGAGGATCATTTGCTCCAGTACCAGACCTTTCTTTGTGTTTCGTGGATTCATGGTTCTCCCTCTGATGTAAAAATAGCTCTTGCTTACCAGAGATGAGAATGGCGCATTTGCCTCCACCTCTGAAAAGCCTGCGTCAGACTGTGAAACCCTCACTACTTCTTACCATTTCATATTCGTATGTCTTCACCAACCTGTCATAGCCAAAGAAGTTTACCCGACCTTTGATCTCATAAAAGGCGTCGTGCTGAATACGTCGCTCAAACTCTGCGCGTCTGTTCTCGTCGGCAACGATCACCATCCGCGCGTGGAAATCCCGTAGCTCGTAGAACTTTAGCAACGAGTTTTGAATATCTGTGGTGTGCTCTACTTCGAACAGACTGTCTGGCATTTGCCGTTGGTTAAACCAGGATACATCAACTGTGCCAACTCTTCGCACAAAAGCCTCGTAACTGAAGGTTGGTACTTCTTGCAGGGTTCTCAACTCCTCTAGCCGCCGATCTACGAACAGTTTATTCTTGTCCTGATTCGGCACGAAAGTAGCGAGACCGCGCAGATTCCCGATTACAACCAACAATCCCTGATAGTAAGCATGGTCTTGTTCAATAGCTTCAGCCGTTCGCTTCTCGTCGCTTTCACTCAAACCAAGTTGTTCCTTGTATGCACGCAGCGCCCACAAACCGGGACGGACCTTGAATATCTCCGGGCGCGTTTGAACGATTCGGCGGATAGAGGCAAAAGGTGTCTTGGTTCCCCATTTACAGCCCTCCACTTGCATCACTTCACGGTAGAGTTGTGCCAGTGTGGCTTGACCGCCAAGTTTCTCAAGAGCCTGTATCACTGCCTCGTATTGTTTCATCTGGTGCTACTCCCATTACGCGGGATATACGGTGACCAATTTCCCCGGTAATGGCCGCTGTGAGTGGCCCAATCGCCGCGCTGTTTGAAACTCCACACGCTCGAGGTTTCTGGGCGAAAGTTCGCTGGTTGCC
>DAOTYD010000121.1:0-3458 GCA_034435295.1 Anaerolineae bacterium
TGCCCCTTGACCCTGCCAAGGATGGGTGAAAATGACCCAAAAACTACAGGAACCTCCGGCCGCTGACCGCACCACGGCGATGGAGCGCAGTGACGCCGAGATTGCGGCCGAGACGGCCAGGATCCACTACGTCCCTCTTCAGGCTGGCCAGATGCTGCACGGCGGCGCCTACCGTGTCATCCGTGCGCTGGGCAAGGGGGGGATGGGCGCGGTCTATCTGGTCGAGGACATGGGCGCCTTTGGCAAGGTGCGCGTGCTCAAAGAGATGATCGAGTATTTCGACCGCACCGACCCCCATGCCGTCGCCGCGGCCCAAAGGCGCTTCGAGGAGGAGGGGCGGACGCTGGCGCGCCTGCGCCACGCCGGCATCCCGGACATTATCGCCTACTTTTCCGAAGAGGGGCGCAACTATATCGTGATGGAGTACGTCGAGGGGACGACGCTGCTGGAAGGCCTGACCCACGTCGACGCGGAGGGCGACCTGGTCAAAGGACAGCCCTATCCGGTCGAGGATGTGCTGACCTGGGGCAGCCAGATCTGCGATGTGCTGGTCTACCTGTCGCAGCAGGACCCGCCGCTTATCCATCACGACATCAAGCCGGCCAACATCATCATCGACCGCAACACAGGCGTGGCGCGCCTGGTCGACTTTGGCACGGCCAAGGCGCGGCTGGTGGTGGGGGAAGGCGGCGAGGTGGGTGTCGAAGAGTCCAGTGTCTTTGGGACGCGCGGCTATGCCGCCCCGGAGATGTACCAGGGCGAGTCGTCGACCCGTTCCGACGTCTATTCGCTGGCGGCAACGCTCTACCATTTGCTGACCGACGATGACCCCCGCGATCACCCGCTCGTGTTCCCCAAGGCCGACCAAATCGAGTCTTCGCTGTGGGCGGTGCTGCGCAACGCGCTGCATGGCAACCCTGGAGAGCGGCTGGATGCAGAGTCTTTTCGCCAGGCGCTGCTCGACGTGCGGGCGGCGCTGCTGGGCCAGATCAAGGCGCCGCTGATCTTTGCCGACGGCAGCCGGGCCTATGTGCCGGAAGATTTGGTGCGCCTGTGCAATGCCCAGTGGAAGGCGGGCAAGAGCTATCTCTATGGCCGCGATTTCGAGCGCTGGCTGCGCCAGTCGCTCTTTCGGGCTGACCTGGCCGACAAGGCGGCCGAGATCGTGGGCACGTACAGCGACCGCGACGAGGGGCTGGAGGCCTTTTTGCACGTTCTCGACCCCAGGCTGCCCTATCCGCAGCTTCAGCTCTCGCCGCGGGTGCTGCGCTTTGGGCGCGTCGGCGCGAACAGCCGCAAGCAGCGCACGCTGCAGATTCGCAACCGCGCCGGCAGAGGGCCCTTGAAGGGCACCATCTCGGTCGAGCCGGCCGATGCCTGGCTCAGCGCGCCGCAGCGCTTTGAGGGCGAGGGCGATGTCGAGATCACGGTCGACGCCAGCGGCGCAGAGCAAGGCGAGTCGTTGAGCGGGCAGGTCACGGTCGAGACGCCCTACGACCGCCAGACGGTCGCCGTGCAGGCCGTCGTGGCCTTTCCCTGGCTGGAGATCGTGAGCCGGATCGCGTTGGGGTGGCTCGCCGGCATGGCGGTGGGCGGGCTACTGGCCTTTGTGGCGCTGAATCCGCCGGGCGCGCCGTTGACCTACGTCTGGGTAGGGATTGCCGCGCTGCTGGCGGCGGCGGTGAGCGTCTGGCGCGGGCAGGGTTCGTGGGGGAGACGGATCGGCCGGGCGGTTCCTGTGCTGGTGCTGTCTGCCGTGCTGTTGGCGGCGTTCAACTGGCTGGCCTATCGCCCCTGGTCCCAGGTCTACCGCGCCGATGCGCTGGGCAGTTGGCTGCTGCCCGTCGTGAGCGGCGGGTTGATCGGCCTGGCAGCGGGCATTCCCCGCGCTTTTCCACGGCCAGAGCAGCGGCGTGTGCCCCGCCTGGCGGCGTGGCTGCTCGTGCTGGGCTCGCTGCTCTACTGCGGATGGCTGCTCTACGGCGCGGTCGACCTGGCGGCAATCGAATGGCCCGAACTGAGTCCCGCGTTGCTCTTCCCCCGCCAGCAGCCGCTGCAGACCGTCGCGCCAGTGTCGCCGGGCGCGACCGGCGGGCTGACCATCGGCGCGCGGGTGGTCGTCGTCACCGGCGGCGGCCGGCTCAGCCTGCGCCAGTCGCCCAGCATGGACGCCGCCATCATTGCGCGCGTCGATCCGGGGACAGAGGCAGAGATCATCGATGGCCCGGTAGTGGCCGCGTCGTACACCTGGTGGCAGGTGCGCCTGCCCGATGGCACGGAGGGCTGGGCGTCGGCAAACTGGCTGCGCTCGCAGGAATAGAGACCTCAAAGGTCTTGCCCAAGGGAGGCAAACAGTGACTCTACAAATCGGTGAGATGGTTGAAGACCGCTATCGCGTGGTCAAGCTGCTGGGGCAGGGAGGCATGGGCGCGGTGTACCGCGCCTGGGACGTGCGCCTCAACGTCCCTGTCGCCCTCAAGGAGATGTCGCCTCAGCCTGGCCTGGCTGACAATATGCTGGAGGATCTGCGGCGGCAGTTCCAGCAGGAAGCGCAGGTCCTGGCAACGCTTTCGCACCCCAGCCTGGTGCGGGTTACCGACTATTTTTCCTGGGGGGGCAACAGCTACCTGGTCATGGACTTTGTCGATGGGCAGAGTCTGGCCCAGCGCATCGAGGAGCAGGGGCCGCAGGCGGAGGCGGACGTGCTGCGCTGGGCGCGGCAGTTGCTCGACGCGCTGACCTACTGCCACGAGCGCGGCGTGCTGCACCGCGACATCAAGCCGCAGAACATTATCATCACCAGCGACCGCGCCGTGCTGGTCGACTTTGGCCTGGTCAAGCTGTGGGACCCGCAGGACCCCCACACGCGGACGGTGCTGCGCGGGGCAGGGACGCCGGAGTACGCCCCGCCGGAACAGTACGACATGGGGTTGGGCCACACGGACCCGCGCAGCGACATCTACAGCCTGGGCGCGACGCTCTATCAGGCGCTGACCGCCCAGGCCCCGCCGACGGCCACCCAGCGCATGGCCAATCCCTCCAGCTTTATTCCGCCGCGCCGCATCCGCGCTGACATCAGCCCGGCGACCGAAGCCGCTGTGCTCAAGGCCATGGCGGTGCAGATGGATCAGCGCTTCCGCAGCGCGCCGGAGATGGCGCGGGCGCTCTTTGGCGAGGAGGGCGCGACGCGGGTGGTCACGCCGCGTGTGCCGGCTTCCACCCCCTCGCTGGCGTCGGCGGCGCCGCCATCCACACCGACGGGCGCGCCCGCTGCCGCAAGGGGAACCGCGCTGCCGGCGCGACGCAAGGGCGGGCGTGTGCTGCTCTGGGTTGGCCTGGCTGTCCTGGTCCTGGTCTGTATCTCTGTACCCATCATCCTGGCGGCGCTGGGGCTTTTAGCCGGCGGGGACGGCAGGGAGGTCGTCACCGTCACGGCCACGCCGTCTCCCATGCGGGTT
>DAOTYD010000122.1:0-3941 GCA_034435295.1 Anaerolineae bacterium
CTAAACCGCGAGATTCCCGTCTTGAACTGGGAGCAGTTCCTGGCCTCGCGCACGACAGGCATGAAAAGCTCGGCCATCCGCGAACTGCTCAAGCTGACCGAACAGCCAGACATCATCTCCTTTGCTGGCGGCCTGCCGGCCCCCGAGTTCTTTCCCCTGCGCGAAGTCGAAGAAGCCTGCCGCTACGTCCTCCGGACCGAAGGAGCCAAGGCGCTGCAATACAGCACCACAGAGGGCCACGTCGAACTGCGCCAATATCTGGCCCGCAGCATGCACAAGTACGGCGTGCCCGCCGTCGTGGGCAACGTCCTGTTGACCAGCGGTTCGCAGCAGGCCCTCGACCTGATCGGCAAAGTGCTGATCGACCGCGGCGATTATGTCATCACCTGCCGCCCGACCTACCTGGGCGCGATCCAGGCATGGAACGCCTACGGCGCGCGCTACCATACCGTCAATCTCGACGACGACGGCATGGTGGTCGACGAGCTGGAGCAAGCCTATGCCCAAGTCCTGGCCGACTCGGGCAAGCCGCCCAGGTTCGTCTACGTCCTGCCCAACTTTCACAACCCGGCCGGCACAACCCTCTCGCTGGAACGCCGTCACAAACTGGCCGAAATCGCCCGCCGTTTGAACCTGCCCATCGTCGAAGACGACCCCTATGGCCAGCTCCGCTTCGAGGGCGAAGACCTGCCGCCCATCTGCTCGCTGGTTCCAGAGCGGACCATCTACCTCTCCACCTTCTCCAAGACGCTGACGCCGGGACTACGGTTGGGCTGGATCGTCTGTCCCGAAGCGCTCATGCGGAGCTTTGTCATGGCCAAACAGGGGGCCGACCTGCACACCGGCACCTTTGTCCAGTACGTCGCGAACGACATCTGTCAGCGCGGCTTTATCAAACCACACGTCGAGCGGCTGCGCGCCGTCTATCGCCAGCGGCGCGACACGATGCTGGAAGCCATGGCCGAGTTCTGGCCCGCTGACTGCTGTAGCTGGACGCGCCCGCAGGGCGGACTCTTTCTCTGGGCCCGCGTCCCGGAATCGATCAACACGGTCGATTTCCTGCGCCGCGCCGTGGAAGAAAAAGTGGCCTATGTGCCCGGCATCAATTTTTACCCCAACGAGGACGGCGGTTTCAACGCCATGCGCCTCAACTTTTCCTACTGCCCGCCGGAGACCATCGTCGAGGGCATCCGCCGCCTGGGCACGGCGCTCAAGCGCGAACTGGCAAAGGGATAACTTCTTGACACAGTTCGTCGCCTATGGTATAGTCGCACCCAGAACAGCATCGACCCACCGTCACCAAAGGAGCCACAATGAGCAAATCGCGAACAGATCTGTTGGTGAACCGGCTGCGCGACCTGCAAGCCAGCACGACTGACATCGAGGCCTCGGCTGTCGTCAGTGTGGATGGCCTGATCATCGCTTCTGCCCTGCCCGAAAACGCCGAGGAGGACCGCGTCTCGGCCATGTCGGCAGCCATGCTCTCGCTGGGCGAACGCATCGCCAGCGAACTGGGTCGGCGCACGCTGGAACAGGTCTATATCAAGGGCAGCAAGGGCTATGTCGTCCTCACCGCCATCGGCGAAGAAGCAGTCCTGACCGTGATGGCTCGCCCAGCCGCCAAGCTGGGGCTGGTGTTCCTGGAAATGCGCCGCGCCGCGGAGGATCTGGCTCAGCTCCTCTAGGCTGGCACACACTCTGTCGGAGTGATGTGGGGAGGACCGCCAGCCAGCGGCCCTCCCCGCTCCATTTTTCGTGACGGAGCAAGCAATGCCCAAGTACATCTTTTGCACCGGTGGGGTACTGAGCAGCGTCGGCAAGGGCGTGACCGCCGCCGCCATCGGCCGCGTGCTCAAAGCGCGCGGCGTGCGCGTGACGATGCAAAAACTCGATCCCTATATCAACGTCGACCCCGGCACCATGTCCCCCTACCAGCACGGCGAAGTCTTTGTCACCGACGACGGCGCCGAGACGGACCTGGACCTGGGCCACTATGAGCGTTTCATCGACGAGAGCCTGAGCAAGGCCTGCAACGTGACCACTGGCCAGGTCTATGCCGAGGTCATCGCCCGCGAGCGGCGCGGCGACTATCTGGGCGGGACGATCCAGGTCATCCCCCACATCACCGACGAGATCAAGCGCCGCGTGGCCCTGGTGGGCCGCGTCTCCGGCGCCGAAGTGGTCATTGTCGAGGTCGGCGGCACCGTCGGCGACATCGAGGGGCAGCCCTTCCTGGAGGCGCTGCGCCAGATGCGGCGGGACGTGGGCCGCGAGAACACGTTCTTCATCCACGTCACCTTTCTGCCCCACGTCGGCGCGACCGGCGAACTCAAGACCAAGCCAACGCAGCACAGCGTCCGCGAGCTGCGCTCCATCGGCATCCAGCCCGACGTGATCGTCGCCCGCGCCGATTACCCCATCGACGAGTCGCTGCGCGAAAAGATCGCCCTCTTTTGCGACGTCGACCCCCACGCCGTGATCCCCCTGGTCACCACGCCCTTCCCCTACGAGGTCCCCCTGCTGCTGGAAGAGGCAGGAATGGGCAGGCTGGTGGTCGAGCGGCTGGCTATCAAGGCCGGCCCGCCGGACCTCTCCGACTGGGAGGCGATGGTGGAGAACATCCGCCGCCCCAAGCCGCAACTGCCCATCGCCATCGTCGGCAAGTACGTCCAGCTCCACGACGCCTACATCAGCGTGCGCGAGGCGCTGCGCCACGCCGCCCTGGCCTTGGGGTACGACGTCGATGTGCGCTGGATCAGCTCGGAGGATCTGGAAAAGAACCGTGGCTGGGAGATGCTGGAAGAGGTCTGTGGCATTGTCGTGCCGGGCGGCTTTGGCTACCGCGGCATCGAGGGCAAAATCGCTGCTGCCCGCTGGGCGCGCGAACGTCAGATGCCCTACCTGGGCCTCTGCCTGGGCCTGCAGGTCATGGTCATCGAAGCTGCCCGCCGCGTCATCGGTTCGGAAGAACCCAACAGCACCGAGTTCAACCCGCACACCGCCTATCCGGTGATCGACTTGCTGCCGGAGCAGCGCGCCGTGGTCGATCTGGGCGGGACGATGCGGCTGGGCCTTTATCCGTGCCGCCTGGTGCCGGGCACGCGCGCCGCCGCCGCCTACGGCCTCGAAGAAACCCAGGAGCGCCACCGCCACCGCTTCGAGGTCAACAACCGCTTCCGCGAAATGCTACAGCAAGGGGGGCTCGTCTTTAGCGGCCTCTCCCCGGACGGTCATCTGGTCGAGATCGTCGAGAGCGCCGACCACCCCTTTATGGTCGGCTGTCAGTTTCACCCCGAGTTTCGCTCCCGCCCGACGCGCCCTCATCCGCTGTTTCGGGCGTTTGTGGAGGCGGCGAGTGCAGTAGATAACAGACGGTAGACAGGGAACGAGGATAGGGAAATGAGACCATTGAAGTGGAGAGTTGGTATCTTTGTGTTGTTGTTGTCGATGACGTGGCTGGCGGGCTGTGAGCCGATAGAGCCGACCAGCCGGGTACCCACGTGGACCCCCGCGCCGCCGACGGTGCCGCCGACGGCAGCGCCTATGCCGGAAGGAGGCCAAAGTACGATGAGAACACCCACCCCTGTCAACCCTGGCGATTATGTGACCACCGCCAGCGGGCTGCGCTACTATGACCTGGCCGTTGGCGATGGGCCAATCGTCCAGAACGGGATGCAGGTAACGGTCCACTACAGCGGCTGGCTGACCGACGGCAGCCAGTTCGACAGTTCGCTCGACCGCGGCGAGCCGTTCTCTTTCGTCATCGGCAGGGGGCAACTCATCCCCGGCTGGGAAGAGGGCGTGCTGGGCATGCGCGTGGGCGGCCGGCGACAGTTGGTCATTCCTCCCGATCTGGGCTATGGCTCGCAAGGCGCCGGCGGCGTCATCCCTCCTGACGCCACGTTGATCTTTGAGGTCGAGGTGCTGAGTGTGGCAAACCC
>DAOTYD010000123.1:0-7506 GCA_034435295.1 Anaerolineae bacterium
TACGATGAGGCAGAAGAAGTGAAAGAAATGGCACGCAGGCTTGGGTTTCAGATGCGTTTGATTCCAATGAAAAACACTCATCACACTACAATGAGGGAGTTGGTCATTGGGAGAGACTTGCCATGGTTGGACGAGCTACCCGCCATCTGCGAACCCGAGATCAGATATAGCGTAAAGAAGGCCAGGAGATAAACGTTCTAACCACTTGCTCCAGCCGACTGCTCGGCGGCTTTGCCGCCTCGGTCGCAGCGGCTGAGCTCAGTGCTGTTAATGATCCCTACGAGACACCCTCTCTCTTGCCACCCACTTAACCACCAAGGCACAAAGACACAAAGAAACGGGATAACGTTCAGCGACGGGTTGCGACTGGACATACTGGTGGAAGAACGGGTCATTTGCGAACTGAAGGCGGTAGAGACAATGCTTCCTGTGTTCACAGCTCAGCTCCTGACCCAGTTAAAGCTGAAGGGTAAACAGATACACCCTCTCTATCTGATCGTCGGCCTGGGTAACCCCGGCCCGCGCTATGCCCGCAACCGCCACAACGTCGGCTCCCGCTGCCTGCGGGAGCTGGCCGCGCGCCACGGCATCCCGCTCGACCGGCGCGAGAAGAACGCGCGCGTGGGCAGAGGGGTCATCTGCGAGCAGCCCGTGCTGCTGGCCCTGCCGCAGACGTTCATGAACGAGAGCGGGCGCGCCGTCGCTGCCCTGGCGCGTTTCTACCACGTCGAGCCGGAGCGCCTGCTGGTCATCTATGACGACCTGGACCTGCCGCCGGGGACGCTGCGCCTGCGCCCGGGCGGCGGCAGCGGCGGTCACAAGGGCATGCGCTCGATCATCCAACACCTGGGCAGTGAGGCCTTCCCCCGCCTGCGCATCGGCATCGGCCGGCCGCCGGGGCGCATGGACCCGGCCGACTATGTGCTGCAAGATTTCAGCGCCGGGGAAACCCCGCTCATCGAAGAAGCGCTGGAACGGGCCGTCCTGGCCATCGAGACGTGGCTGAGCGAGGGGATCGAGCGAGCGATGGACCGCTACAATCAGCGTCCCTCCGCCGAGGAGGCGCCGTGACGGCTGACGAGAACCGCCCGGATGACTCGTCGCCCCGCCAGCGCGGCGCGCCAGAGCTGAACGTCGCCGGCCTGCTGGCCTGGGTCAGGGCGCTGCCATCCTACCAGGCCCTGCGCCAGGACATGGCCGCCGGCGAGACGGTGCTCCCGTTGGGGCTGTTGCGCGCCGCCCGCCCCGCGCTGCTGGCCGCCCTCGCTGGCGACATCGAGAAGCCTGTTTTGGTCGTCGCCGGCAGCGTCGAGCGCGCCCGCGCTCTCCACCAGTCCCTGCGGCACTGGCACCCCCACCCCGAAAAAGTCCTGCGCTTTCCCGAATCGCCGACGCTCTTTTACGAGCTGGCGCCCTATCCGCGCGAGGCGATCGTCGGGCGTATGGCCGTACTCTGCCAGCTTGCCGGCGCGGGGCGGGGCGAGGGGGTGGTGATCGTCGCCTCGGCGCGGGCGCTGATGCAGCCCACCCTCCCGCTGCAACAGTTCCGCCTCAACACGCGCACGCTGGGCGCAGGCCAGAGCCTGGAAGGGGAGGATACGGTCCGCCGCTGGAGTGGCCTGGGCTATGAGATGGTCACGGTGGTGGAGGAGGCGGGCCAGTTCAGCCACCGCGGCGGCATTCTGGACATTTTCCCGCCCGGTGCCGTCGCGCCGGTGCGCGTCGAGCTGTTTGGCAACAAGATCGAGTCGATCCGCCGCTTCGACCCGACAACGCAGCGCTCGGCGGGAACGGTGGAGGAGGTGACGATCCCGCCCGCGCGCGAGCCGCTACCCCGCTACGGGCCGCGGGTGCTGCAGGAGGTCGCCGCCTGGCTCGACGCGCCGCACGCGCCCGAAATCGCCGCCAGGCTGGGCGAACACCGCCAGGGATTACAGGCCGGCGCGCCCTTCCCCGGCATCGAGTTCTACCTGCCCTACTTTTACAGCCATCCTGCCTGCCTGGTCGACTATTTGCCCCGGCATGGCCTGCTGGTCGTGGACGACCCGACCGAGCTGTCCAACGTCTGGGCCAGCCTGGAAGAAGAGGCCATCGGCCTGCGCCAGGCGGCCGAGGAGGAGGGCAACCTGCCCCCCGACTATCCGCTGCCCTATGTCACCTGGGACGAGTGGCAGGAACGCCTGGAGGACCGCCTGGCGCTGGTGTTGGGCCACGGCGAGGGCGACCCCTTCCCCGAGCTGGCCTCGGCATTCCATCCCGGCCCGCGCTATGGCGGCCAGTTGAACAGCCTGATGGAGGAGGTAGAAAAGTCGCTGGCGGGGGGCGAGAACGTGGTCATCGTCAGCCGCCAGGCCCGCCGCCTGTCGGAACTGTGGGCCGAAGAGCACGAGCCCATGCTGCCCGTGTCGGCACTGCCAGAGCCGCCCGCCGCCCGCCTGGTCTTTGTCCAGGGGCCGCTGGAGGAAGGATGGGTGTTGCGGCCAGACGACCCCCGCCAGTCGTCCCTGCACCTGGTGAGCGACGCCGAGATCTTTGGCTGGCGCATGCCCGAGCCGCGCCGCCCGGCCCGCCGCCGCCGCATGGCCCCCGAAGCCCTCTACGCCGACCTGAGCCTCAACGACCCCGTCGTCCACATCGACTATGGCATTGGCATCTTTCGCGGCCTGGTGACCCATCGCGTGGAGGGCGAGGAGCGCGAGTACCTGCTGGTCGAGTACGACAAGGGCGACCTGCTCTACGTGCCCATCTACCAGGCCGAGCGGCTGGCGCGCTACGTCGGCGCGGACGACCGCCCGCCGCAGCTCAGCCGCCTGGGCAGCGCCGAGTGGGGGCAGCTCAAACACCAGGCCCGCCGCGCCGTCGAGGAGATGGCGCGCGAGCTGCTGGAGTTGTACGCCCTGCGCGAGATCACGCCGGGCTATGCCTTCAGTCCCGATACCCCCTGGCAGGCCGAGCTGGAGGCCAGTTTCCCCTACCTGGAGACCCCCGACCAGGCCCGCGCCATCAGCGAGGTCAAAGCGGACATGGAGCGCCCCCGGCCTATGGACCGCCTGGTCTGCGGCGACGTGGGCTATGGCAAGACCGAGGTGGCGTTGCGCGCCGCCTTCAAGGCGGTGATGGACGGCAAGCAGGTCGCCATCCTGGTGCCGACGACCGTTCTGGCCCAACAGCACCTGACCACCTTCCGTCGCCGCCTGGCGCCCTTCCCGCTGAACGTGGAGATGCTCTCCCGCTTCCGCACGCCAGCCGAGCAGGCGCGCGTGCTGGAGGGACTGCGGGAGGGGACGGTGGACATTGTCATCGGCACGCACCGCCTGCTGCAGAGGGATGTCGCCTTCAAGGACCTGGGGCTGGTGGTCATCGACGAGGAGCAACGTTTCGGCGTGACGCACAAAGAGCGGCTCAAGCAGATGCGCACCGAGGTCGACGTGCTGACCATGACCGCCACGCCCATCCCGCGCACGCTCTACCTTTCGCTCAGCGGCGTGCGCGACATCAGCATCATCGAGACGCCGCCGGAGGAGCGGCTGCCGGTTTCGACCTATGTGGGCGGCTATGACCCACAGGTGGTGCGGCGGGCAATCCTGCGCGAGATGGAGCGCTCAGGGCAGGTCTTTTACGTCCACAACCGCGTCCAGACCATCGAGACAGTGCGGCGGCGGCTGGCGCAGATCGTGCCGGAGGCGCGCCTGGCCGTGGGCCACGGGCAGATGCGCGAGCGCGACCTGGAAGAGGTCATGGTGCGCTTTGCCGCCGGCGAGGTCGATGTGCTCCTCTGCACCAGCATCATCGAGAGCGGCCTCGACATTCCCAATGCCAACACGCTCATCGTCGAGCAGGCGGAGCGCTTTGGCCTGGCCCAGCTCTACCAGTTGCGCGGGCGGGTTGGCCGTGGCAGTCGGCGGGCCTTTGCCTACTTTTTCTACAGCCCCGGCCGCCTCACCAGCGACGCCTATCAGCGGCTGGAGACGATCCGCGAGGCCAGCGAGCTGGGAGCCGGCTACACCATCGCCATGCGCGACCTGGAGCTGCGCGGCGCGGGGGAGGTGCTGGGGGTGCACCAGAGCGGGCATATCGCTGCCATCGGCTTTGACCTCTACACGCGGCTGCTGGCGCGGGCAGTGCAACAGTTGCGCGCCCTTCAGAGAGGGGAGCCTCCGCCGCCAGAACCGCTGAGCGACATCCGCATCGACCTGCCGCTGGCGATCGGCCTGCCGCCCGACTATGTGCCCGACAACAACCTGCGCCTGCGCCTCTACCGTCGCCTGGCCAATCTGACCACGCTGGCCCAGGTCAACGAGATCGAAGCAGAATTGCAGGATCGCTTCGGCCCTCTGCCGCCTTCCGCCAGAAACCTGATGCTCCAGCTCCGCCTCAAGCTGATGGCCCGCGATGCAGGAGTCAGGAACACGCTGGTGGAGAACGGCCAGCTCATGCTGTATGTCGACTGGCTGGAGAGCGCCGGGCGGCACAGGGTGCAGGAGCGCATCGGCGAGCTGGGCTATGTGGGCCGGCGCACCGTCGCCCTCCCGCTGACAAAGAACTGGCAGGAGCGCCTGCGCGCCGTGTTCGAGACCCTGCGGCGCCTCTGCCCGCCCCGCTGAAGCGCCGTTGCCCGCCTCAGCCGTAGTCTGGGGAACGGTAACCAGTCTATCAGCCAGGCCGTCAGTCCGTCGGCAGGATCAGCAGTTCGGCGTCGTCAAAGTACGCGGCTTTAGAGACCACGGCGTACTGCGGCTCGGCAAAGAGGCAGACCGTCACGCGGCCTTCCGCTCCGACCGTCGCCGCCGGCGAGCGCAGCGCGACCACGCCCCGGTTCTGGTCGATCACCATATCCTCCGACCACAGCCCGCCCTGACAGGCCGGCCGTCCGCGCGGGTCGATGCCGATGCGGATGATGATGCCGCCGGGACTGGAAAAGCCGCCCGCTTTGGCCGCAAACTGCACCCGCGTCCCTGCCGCCAGCTCAACCGTCTGGTAGAGGATGACACGAAACTTGACGTACTGGTGCGCCGATTCGATCTGCAGTGTGGCGCCGTTGATGTAGCGCACAGGGTCATCTGCCCGCTTGAAGTACGGCGCGCCGTAGGACGTGGCAGGATCAAAGGGATCGCCTGGCTGCCAGTTGACCTCCGCCGCAACCTCCCACCCCGGCACCCGCTCGCTATAGATCTGGTCAAAGCTGCCATTCTCCAGCAGCTCGACCTCGGGGATCGGCGTGGGCGTGGAGGTGGGGAAGGCCAGAGGGGTATAAGTCGGGCGCAAAGTTGGCGTCGGACGAAACGTCGGCGTCGGCGCGGGAGTGAAGGTCGACGTGGGGGTATACGTCGGCTCGAGGGTGGCCGTCGGCGTGGGGAAGAATGTAGGAGCAGGCGTGGGCGTACTGGCCATAAAGCGCGGCGCAAACACCATCGTCCCAATGAGACAACCGAAAACCAGGCAGTCGAGAACGCCCAAGACAATGACCACCAACCACTGTTTCTTCGACATCGCTACCGGCTCGTCCGCATCAAGTGCGCGTACATCTCGATGGCGCGATCGATCTCGCGGTGAGCTTTTTCCAGCCCTTCCCAGCCCCTGCCCTCGACCGTCGCTGCTTCGAGGTCTTTGTAGACATTGAAAAAGTGGGCAACCTCTTCCAGGAAATGCGGCGGGACATCGTCGAGAGTGCGATAGGCATCGAAGAGGGGATCGGTGTGCGGCACGGCGAGGATCTTGTCGTCCAGCAAATCCCGGTCTATGAGGTGAAAGATGCCCAGCGGCCGCGCTTCGATGACGCAACCGGAAAAGGTCGGCTCGTTGGTCATCACCAGCACGTCCAACGGGTCGCCGTCATCATGCACTGTGCGCGGGATAAAACCATAGTCGCCGGGGTAGTGCAGGGAGGAATAGAGCACCCGGTCGAGCTTGATGAACCCGCCATTCGCGTCATACTCGTACTTGTTACGCGAGCGCTTGGGAATTTCGACCACCACATAGATCACTTTGGGCGCATCCGGCCCCGGCGGCAGTTCACGCCAGAGATTCATCGTCGTCATGTTTTTGCTCCTCACAAAAGCGGATAAGTGGTTTCTGTTTCGGGCACCTCGACCACGGCCGCTCCGCTCTGGCGCAGCAAGTCGGCCAGCTTGTTGGCAGCGGCGGGGTCGCCGTGGACCACAAAAGTCTGCTTCAGGACAGGAAGGATCGGCGCGGCCCAGTCCAGAAGCTCGGCCTGGTCAGCGTGGGCGCTGTAGCCGTTGATCACCTCGATCCGCGCGCGGACGGGGTACTCTTCGTCAAAGATGCGCACCGGCGACTGCTTCTCCACCAGCCGCCGCCCCAGCGTGTTGGGCGCCTGCCAGCCGACGATGAGCACCGTGTTGCGCGGATTCCAGATATTGTGCTTGAGATGATGGAGAATGCGGCCTGCCTCGCACATGCCGGAGGCGCTGATGATGATCGCCGGACCCTCCATGTCGTTGATCGCCTTCGAATCCTCCACCTCGCGCACATAGCGCAGCCGACGGAAGCCAAAGGGATCGAGATGGCCGTCCTGGTCGATAAAGGCCCGCAGTTCTTCGTCGTAGCACTCTGGATGCAGACGAAAGATCTCGGTGACGTTGACCGCCAGGGGGCTGTCGACAAAGATGGGGACATCGGGAATCTCGTGCGCCAGGCTGAGGCGGTGCAGCGCATAGACGATTTCCTGCGTGCGGCCAACGGCAAAGCAGGGGATGATGACCTTGCCGCCCTTCCTGATGCACGTCTCGACGACGACATCGCGCAGGCGCGCCTCTGCCTCTGGCGGCGATGGATGCAGACGGTCGCCATAGGTCGACTCGGTGAGCAGAATGTCGGCTGGCGGTGCCGGCGTGGGATCGCGCAGGATGGGCATGTCCCTGCGGCCCAGGTCGCCGGTAAAGAGCAGCCGCCTCTTCCGCCCATCCTCTTCCAAGTCCAGCAGCACCATTGCCGAGCCGAGAATGTGCCCCGCATCCAGGAAGGTGCAGATGACCCCTGGAGCAACCACCACGGGCCGATCATAGCCCACGCTGACAAAGTGCTCCAGGCTGGCAACCGCGTCGGCGTAGGTGTAGAGCGGCTCGATCGGCGGCTCGCCCCGCCGGGCCCGCTTCTTGTTGATATAGGCCGCGTCTTGCTCGTGGATGTAGGCCGAGTCGCGCAGCATGGCCGAGCAGAGGTCGCGCGTGGCAAACGTGCAATAGATAGGGCCATCGAAACCGCTGCGCACCAGGTTGGGGATATTGCCCGAATGGTCAATGTGGGCGTGCGAGAGAATCATGGCCTCCACGCTGGTCGCGTCGAAGGGCAGGTTGCGGTTGCGCTCATAGCTCTCTTTGCGCCGCCCCTGGAAGAGGCCGCACTCCAGCAGTACCCGACTGCCATTCACTGTCAGGATGAACTGTGAGCCGGTGACCGTCTGCGTCGCGCCGTGAAACTGGATTTCCATGCGGCAATCGCCTCTATCACTATTATACCACAAAACTCTTGTCACCTTGCCAG
>DAOTYD010000124.1:0-8026 GCA_034435295.1 Anaerolineae bacterium
CGGGGGGGGCGGCTGCGGCGCCGGACGGGCCGCTGGCGGCGGAGCAGACGCCGTCCGCGCCTGCAGCCGCTCGGCCACTTCTTCGACCAGCAGGTCGATCAAGAAATCTACGCGCGAACGTCTCGACTGGCTCATGGCTTACCTCACTGTGACAATGCCCAGAATTTCGCCGATGCTGGCGAAAATGTTGGCATAGAAATTGCCGCCCAACTGGCGGAACAGTTCGAACTGCATGCTCGGCGCGCCGATGAAGGGCCGCAGCGTCCAGGCCATCTGGCTGCCGACAAAGGCATAGACAAAAATCCACAGCCAGACCACGACCCGGCGCGCCAGCGCACCTTCTCGCCCGGCGTAGGAAACCGCTGCCATCCCCTGGCTCAAAAAGAGCACGCCGATCGAGCCGGCGACGGTAAAGACGCCGACGTTGAGCAGTTTGAAAAACTGATAGTGGCTGGTCGTGAGCAGGAAAAAGAGGACGATGGGCGCAAAACTGAGCAGCACCACCGCTGTCACCGTGATGGCGCTGAGGATCAGGGCCACGTTCTGGCTCAGGCTCTGGTTCGAGCCAAAGATGAGGTTGAAAAAGTAGAGCGTGGGCGCGCAGACGATGAGGGTGGCCAGGAAGAGGAGCGGCAACTTGACCGCCGAGCTGAGCGCCTGCCAGAAGCTGTGGCTGGAGCCCATCACGGCACCGTAGAGGGCAAAAAAGACAATGCTCGAGATCAGCATCGCGCGCATCTTTTCCGCCAGGCCATTCCCCTCGCGGATCTCGACAAAAAACTTTCGCCGGTCGCGGAGAATGGTCTCGATGATCGCCAGGTTTTTCATGGTTATCTCTCCTCATGGGTCTATGAAGCATAACTTGCTTATGTAATTATACCCCGAAACGCGCAGATGTCAAGACCCTGACCGGGATTCGGGCGCCAGTCCGTACAGGCTGCCGT
This sequence comes from Anaerolineae bacterium, assembly GCA_034435295.1. Taxonomy (GTDB): domain Bacteria; phylum Chloroflexota; class Anaerolineae; order B4-G1; family DUEL01; genus DAOTYD01. Next base: position 945 of record DAOTYD010000124.1, read on the forward strand.
GCTGCGCCGCGATTTAGCGCTGACGCCGCGCCAGGATGAGCATCCCGTCCGAACCGTAGATGTCGGTCTCGAGGCGTTCCAGCAGTTGGTAGCGCGCCTGGAAACGCGCGTCCGGCAGCAACCCCAGACGCCCATAGACTTCCAGGATCACGATATAGTCCGGATCGAGAGCCAATACCAGATCGGCGGGGATGGCATAGTTGATGACGTAGATGGCAGGGTCGGCCGGGTAGTAGGCCGACGAGGCCGGCGTCACCAACCCCACCGTGTCCAGGATGGTCATTCCGCTGCGATAGCCCAGCACACCGATGTCTCCCGCGCACAGGGTATCGCCCTCTGCCGCCTGTGCCCGCACCACGTCGGCGGCCTGCGCATAGAGCAGTTCCAGTTCGAACCAGGCCATCTCGGGCGCCGGGCGGTCCGGCCCGTGGTCGGGATGGAGCGTCCAGGCGTTGAGCGTCGAGGCCAGGGCAGCGCAGAGGAGCAGGGCAAAGAGGGCGCGGGGGACGGCTGCCGCCAGACGGCCAGGCCGCCGGCGGGCCAGCAGGCCGCTCAGGTCGTGCGCCAGTGTCCAGGCCCCCTCGAAAATGAGCAGCATATAGACTGGCAGGGGCGGAGAGAGATACCAGCGGAAGAGGAGCGGGTTGGCGACGGCAAAGACGGCAAAATAGGCATAGGGGTAGATCAGCACAGGCCAGGCGCGGCGTTCGCGGCGCAGGATGCGCCCTCCGCCGATCAGACAGAGGGCCAGATAGACCGCCGCGCCGACCAGTTGCCAGCTTCGCCCCAACACCTCATGCTCCAGAAACGGCGTGCTATAGTGCTGGATCAGACGCACCAGGTCAGCGGTGGGGGGCAGGCGGTAGGCCGCCGATTTGGCCGCCAGCGAGGCAGGGAGGGGGCTGCCGTAGTAGAGCGAAGCAAAGATGAGCCAGGGGGCCAGCAACGCCAGGGCGATGGCAGCCTCCGGCCAGGGGAAGAGGCGCCGCTTCTGGCTGCGGAGGCCATCCAGCCAGAGGTCCAGCGCCAGCGGCGCCGTGGCGATGAGGGTGTCGGGACGGGCGAGGAAAGCCAGCGCAGCGCAGACAGCGGTCACCCTGTCCCGCCGACAGACGTGGGCCAGAAAAGCGCCCAGCAGCAGGGCAATGGTCAGGTCGGTCTCCATCCCGCCGACGGCAAAGCTCACCGAGAAGGGCGCTATCGCCCAGGCTGTCGCCGCGGCCGCGCCAATGACCGGCCGGGTCGAGAGGCGGCGTCCCAGTGCGTAGAGCAGCAAGACGGATGATGCACCAGCCAGGGCATTGACCCCCAGTGCCAGCAGTGGGAAATCGCGCCAGCCGCTGAGCCAGGCCAGCGCCGCCAACAGCGCGGCGTAGAGCGGCGTCGTCGTCCCCAGCACGCGCTCGCCGGGGTTGTAGACCAGGCCGTGGCCTTCGACCAGGTTGTGGGCATAGCGGAAGGTGATGTAGGCATCGTCGACGGTGCGCGGGCCGGGGATGAGCCGCGCCGCCAGCGCCAGCAGCACCAGGGCAACCAGGAAGACAGTCTCGAGCGGACGGTGTCTTTTCATCAGCGAGAGAGCAGCGGCTCGCAGCGCAGCAGGGCCAGCGCGCTGTGCCCGTCGACCATCTCGTTGCTGCGGGCCATCTCCAGCGCGCGGGCGGGCGGCAGCAGATGGACCTCGATGATCTCGCCCGGTTCGCGGCGCGGCGGGCGATCCAGCCGCACATCCCGCGCCAGAACGATGTGACAGATCTCATCGAAGAGGCTCACGCCGGGGCGGAAAAAGCCCACATAGGTCCAGTCCTGGCTGCTGCCACCGACCTCTTCTTCCAGCTCGCGCCGCGCCAGGTCGAGCGGACTGCCCGTAAAATCGTGAAAGCCGCCCGCTGGCACTTCCCAGCTCCAGGCGTCGATGGTGTAGCGGAACTGGCGGATGAGCACGATCTGCCCATCGACGGTCTGCGGCACGATCCAGACAGCGCCGGCCGTCTGGATGTAAGAGTAAGGGGCAATGTGGCCGTCGGGCCAACGCACCAGGTCCTCGCGGACGCGGAACATGCGGTAGGTGAAGGGGTAACGTGTCTCGAGATGCTGCCAGCCGCAGGCACGGCTGTTGGATTTGTCATCGACTTGGGTCAAAGTTCGTCCTTTCAGGGGGTGATTCTGCTGATCAAATCGAACAACAGCCCATACAGGTTCACGCGCATGCCGACAGCCAGAATCGCGGCAAGCGAGGCCATGGCGAGCAGCAGCGCCAGGAGACGGGCGACGAAACGCGCCAGCTCGTGGTACCTGTACAACAACAAGGCCAGGCCGATCGAAGCCGCAGCGATCCACGCGGCAAACAGCCAGGGGATGCCCCACGTCCCCCAGATGTCTGTCCATTGGCCAGAAGCCAGCAAGAGCGCAGCGCCAAAGACGAGGCCGGTCGGGATGAGCAGCCAGATCGACGAGGTGAGGTGCATGGCAGCGCTCAGGGTCAGGGCGACCAGCAGAATCTGGATGGGCCAGCCTTCTGTATAGATCGACCAGGCGCTGGCGGGAAAGGCAGCGGAGAACAGGCAGAGGTTGCCCAGGATGAAAACCCACAGCGCGCTCAGCAGCGCCGCGCCGCCTTTGCGCCGCCTGGTCTTTTCTGCGGGCAGTCTTTGTCCTTCCTCGTCGACGATCGCGGCAATGGGCTGTCTGCCCCGGTCCTGTCCTCTGCGCACCTCGGCGGCAGCCTGTTGTAGCGCCGTGCTGGCCTTGCCCATCGCCTCAGAAGCCACGGCGCCCACAGCGCCCAGCAGCCGCTTGCCGGCCTCGCGCAACGTTTCCGCTTCGTCGGCGACGAAAGCGGCTGCCCGGCTGGCAGAGGGCCGCTCTGGCGCAGCACCCTCCTTGCCAGCGGGGCTGGTCGGCAGGAAGGAAAGCGGCTGAGTGAGGTCGACCTCCAGCATGGCGGCGGCGTCGCGCAGGGCCTGGGCCATCTCGCGCGCATTCTGGTAACGGTCGGCTGGCTCTTTGGAGAGGGCCTTGAGCAGGACACGCTCCAGGGCTGAGGGCAGCGGCTCGCCCTGCCGCAGCGGCAGAGGGAGAGGATCGTTGAGGTGCTTCATCAACAGCGCCAGCGGGGTATCGGCCTCGAAGGGCGTGTGCTGGGTCAGCATCTCATAGAGGACGACACCCAGCGAGTAGAGGTCGCTGCGCTCGTCGGCCTGGCCTTTCAGGCCCTGTTCGGGGGCCATATAGTGCAGCGTGCCCAGCAGCGCGCCGGAGACGGTATGGCGCGTCGCGCCGACGATCTGGGCGATGCCGAAATCGGCCAGCACCGCCTCGCCGCGTCGGCTCAGCAGGATGTTGGCCGGCTTGATGTCGCGGTGGACCATGCCCTCGTCGTGGGCATAGGCCAGCCCGTCGAGCACGTCGAGCGTGATGCGGATCACCTCGCCCAGCGGCATAGCCTCGCCGCGGGCGCTGTACTCGGCCAGGTGCGCTTTCAGCGTGTTGCCTTCCAACAGCTCCATGACCATGTAGTAGACGTCGTCCTGCACGTCGAAATCGAACACCTGGACGATGTTGGGATGGCGCAGCGCGGCCACCGAGCGCGCCTCGCGCCGGAAACGCGCCAGAAACTCGGCATCCTCGACCAGGTCGGGGCGCAGGGCTTTGATCGCCACGTAGCGGTCAAGCTGGGGGTGGTAGGCGCGGTAGACGCGGGCCATCCCGCCGCCGCCCAGCGGCTCCAGGACCTGGTATTTGCCGAGCATTTGCCCTTCGAGAGATGCCGGTGTCATGTCTCCCCGCTCTGCTGAAGTCTACTCGTACAAAGCAGCTCTGTCAAGTAGAGGGAAAGCGACGGATGCCCGTCACTTTTTTGCGCGAGAAGGAGAGATGACTCATTTGCCAGTCGAATCAGGTTTACACTCGCGTTTCCCAACCTGTCATTCTGAGCGAGCCGCAGAAGGCAGCGAAGCGAAGCCTGCCCTGAGCGAAACCAAAGGGAATCTCGTCCATCGCGTCGGAACGGGGGTCATTCATTCCGCACCGGAAGACGAGATTCCCTTCGGCCTGGCTCAGGGCAAGCCTCGTCGCTTCGGCCGCTTTGCGGCCTTCGCTCCTCAAAATGACGGGGGGAGTAGTACGGAAAAAAAGTTATCCTATTCCTGAACCCTCCCGAGAAGGAAATCCGCCTGAGGCAGCGCCTCGCCCCTACGCCTCCCGCCTTTGTGTCTGGGCCGTCCGTGATGACGCGATTTGCGATACGCGACAGGGTATTCGTACCAGAACGCCAACGTAGGGCATCCCTTGCCTGGCGGTGGTCTGTGACCCCCGCCAGGGGGACCGCCGCTTTTGGGCCAGATTCCACAGATTTTACAGCCTGTGACCCCCCGGGGCGACGCCAGCTCACAGACCCGGCAGGAGCAGGACAGGCGAGGCGACCCCTTCTTCTGCGCCGGTAAAAAGCCTCCTAGCAAACCTCGATCAGATAGCGCGGCGCTGCGGTGAGCCAGCTCGCCCCATCCTCCCCCACAACGGCGCTGTCTTCCACCTTGACCATCAGCCCTGCGGCGGGCGCGCTGACCTCGATCTCGACCGCCAGCACCATGCCGGCCAGAATCTGGCCCGCCTGACGCGGCCAGAGCACGGGCGGCTCGTCCAGCTCCAGCCCAATGCCGTGGCCGACAAAGCCGGGCAGGGTCAGTTCGCCGGGGGCAAAAAAGGGCGGCGCGCCCCGCGCCAGGGCCGTTTCAGCGGCGGCATAGACGTCGGCGATGGCCGCGCCGGGCCGCAACGCCCCCAGCACCGCCGCCTCCACCGCCAGCGCCGCGTCGAAAAGGGCGCGCTGGGTCGCCGTGGCCGGACCCACCACATAGGTCCGCGACTCATCGGCCGTGTAGCCCATGCTTGTGGCGCCAATGTCCAGCACCACCAGGTCGCCCGCCTCGACGCGGCGACGGGAAGCGCCATAGGGACTGGCAGCGCTCAATCCGGCGCCGGTCACGACCAGCCCATGTCCGCCGCGCACGGTCAGGTTCTCGCCGCTCATGAGCAAAACGCCCCCACCGCGCGCCAGGGGGTAACGCAACGGCTGATAGCCTTCGTGGCCGGCCTGGCGGAGCGCCGCTTCGACGACGGTTGCCAGCTCGAGTTCGCTCATCCCTGGCCGCAGCGCTTCGGCCAGCGCTGCGTGGCCGGCGTCGGCGATGGCCGCTGCCTGTCGCGTCGCCTCCACCTCGTCCGCATCTTTGACGGTCCGCTGGGCCAGCACCACCTCGCTGATGTCCACCAGCGTCCAGCGGGGGAAGGCCGCGCCCAGCCGCAGATAGAGCTGGGCCGACAGAACGTCGAGGGTCACGCCCAGCCTGCCGCCGCCCGGCACCTGCTCGCCCAGGGCCGCCGCCACGCTGCCCCATCCGCCTCCCGCCTCGACCCGTTCCACCGTCGCCTCGCGGCGCGCCCACTCCAGCCCGCGCCGCACATAGAGAACGGCGTCGCGCGGGCCTGCCAGCAGCGTCGCCGGGCGCGCCGTCCCGGCATAGTACAGCACGTCACGCGGATGGGTCAGCAGCGCCGCATCGACCCCCGCTTCTGCCAGGTGCTCCAACAGCGCCGTCAGCCGTTGCTTCATCGCTCCTCCGTCAGCGCCCTGCACCCAGGGGAAGCAGGGCGCGTGTATGGCGCAGGCGCTCCACCTGGACCAGCAGGGCAGCAGCGATCACCGCCACACCGCCGAGAATCTGCAGCCAGCCCGGCCGGTCGCCCAGGAAGATCACCGCCAGGACCACCCCACAGACCGGCTCGAGCGAGTTGACGATGGCCGCCCGCGTCGCCCCGATCGCCCGCGAGCCGACCAGAAAGGCAAACATGGCCATGACGGTCGGCACCAGGGCCAGGACAACGATGGGCCACCAGCCCACGGGGTCAAAGCCCATGTCGAGCCGTCCGCTCAGCGCGACCCATAGCCAGTAGAAAAGCGTCGAGCCGCTGATCACATAGGGCGTAGCCACCAGGGGCGAGATTGCCTGGATGACCGGCGCGCTGAGGACAATGTAGAGCGAGTAGAGGACCATCGCGCCGCCCAGTCCCAGCAGCCCCAGCGGGTCGGCGACGCCGTTTTCGCCGCCCGTCAGCATGAGCGTCCCCACCACGGCCAGCGTCAGCGAGAGCCAGCCCAGGAAGCCCAGCCGCTCGCCTAAAAAGAGCCGGGCCAGCAGCGCCACCAGCACCGGGACAAGGGCAATCGCCATCGCCGCCAGCGTTCCAGAGACGCGCGACGTGCCGTAATAGTAACAGAGCGCGTTGGGGGCATAGAAGAGCGCCCCCACGCCTGCCGCGCGGACCGCGTAGCGCCAGCCGGGCCAGAGCGGCCGGACGCCCAGCGCTGCAATCGCCCACCAGACCAGGCAGGCGATGGTGAAACGGAGCGCCAACGCCGTCTCGGCGTTGAGCCCCGCCTGCAACGCCCACTTGATCAGCACGACCAGGCTGCCATAGCCCATCGCGGCAACGATCAGGCAGGCGATCCCCTTCTGGCTGACGCGATGCCCTGTTTGCTCTTCTCCCACAGGCTCACCTCCAGGTCGCAGTTGCGACGCAAGAGGGTATACTACACCATTGTCCATTTTTGAGCAATCCGTGGCCTGGGAGCGCGGGCGTCCCCGCCCGCCTCTGGGAGCGCGGGCGTCCCCGCCCGCCTCTGGGAGCGCAGGCGTCCCACCCGCCTCTGGGAGCGCAGGCGTCCCGCCCGCCTCTGGGAGCGCAGGCGTCCCGCCCGCCTCTGGGAGCGCGGGCATCCCCGCCCGCCTCTGGGAGCGCGGGCATCCCCGCCCGCCTCTGGGAGCGCGGGCGTCCCCGCCCGCCTCTGGGAGCGCGGGCATCCCCGCCCGCCTCTGGCAGCGCAGGCGTCCCGCCCGCCTCTGGGAGCGCGGGCGTCCCCGCCCGCCTCTGGGAGCGCGGGCATCCACGCCCGCCTCTGGGAGCGCGGGCGTCCCACCCGCCTCTGGGAGCGCGGGCATCCCCGCCCGCCTCTGGGAGCGCGGGCGTCCCCGCCCGCCTCTGGGAGCGCGGGCATCCCCGCCCGCCTCTGGGAGCGCGGG
>DAOTYD010000125.1:0-10047 GCA_034435295.1 Anaerolineae bacterium
GAGCGTTGTAGTGCTGATCGCCCAGGACAAAGCGCACGTCGGCGGGCAGTTCCCACAGCAATGGTTCGATCGCTTCGTTGTCCGCGACGTTGGCCGGGGTGAGTTCAGCCGCCAGTGGAATCCACACGGCTGCGACAGTGGCGATCAGGTGCAGCTTCCAGCCATACACCCAACCGTGCCAACCCGACTTGGTCCAACCTGCCTCGGTGTCAATCGAGGTATGCGGCACCTCACCTTTGTCCCGATCTTATGCCACACACCCCCTTTGGCCCGGAGCGTCGTGCTGTCAACGGCCACAGCTCGTCCCCAGCTTGCCCAAGGGCAGAGCAGCGCCACCAGGTAATGGGCCAGGCAACTGATTTGCGCTGGCAAGCTGTCAGGAAGTGCTTTCAAACGCCGTTCCCACGTGCGCGGCGATGGATAACGACCGTTCACAACCATCAATCGTCGCAGTTTCTGCATCTCTGCCGTCGGCTGTTCCAACACACTGAGCAGCTCGTGTGGCCTGTGCAGATGGCGGACAGTCATGATCACCAATGCCTTCAAGAACAAGCGGTCCGGATAAACCTTTGGGCGGCCTCGTCCTCTCTTCAGCGGGGACGGAGGTGTTGGAATGCGATCGACCATCATCACCAGCGTGACAAGAAACGATTCTTGGGCTATCATAGAGGCGCCTCCGTATTGAGATGGTATGGCAACCTCTATGATACGGCGGTGGCCGCGTTTAGGCCAGCCCTGAACGTGGCCTATGATTTATGACCAGGCCTCAGTTAAGGAGGCCAACATGCGCGCAGGCACGTGTCATTTGGCCTCTCACCGCTCCTGTGCTACAATGGGGCCAGGAGAAAGCCCATGCAAAACCTGTACGCCGATATCGAGGCCCATGTCCCCCTCTACCTGGCCCGCCTGGAGCAGGCAGTGGCCCAGCCCAGCATCGCCGCGCAGGGGGTGGGCATAGAAGAGATGGTCGCCCTGCTCAGCGACATGCTCCGCAACGCCGGCTTTCAGCTCGAAACAGTGCCCACCAGCGGCTCGCCTGTCCTGCTGGCCCGCATGGCCGGACGCGGCAGGCGCACGCTGCTCTTTTACAACCACTATGACGTCCAGCCCGCCGATCCGCTGGAGGAGTGGAGCAGCCCGCCGTTCGAACCAACGGTGCGCCAGGGCAGGCTCTACGGCCGCGGCGTGGCCGACAACAAGGGAGCGATCATCGCCCGCCTGGGCGCCGTCGAGTCGTACCTGCGCCAGCGCGGCGAGCTGCCCGTCAACCTGACCTGGGTCATCGAGGGCGAGGAGGAGATCGGCAGCATCCACCTGCACGAGTTCGTCGCCGCACGGGAGGAGGTGCTGCGCCAGCCCTACGGCTGCGTCTGGGAGGCGGGTGGCAGGAATGCCCGCGAGCGCTTCGAGATCGCGCTGGGCTGCAAGGGCATTCTCTACGTCGAGCTGCGCGTCCGTGGCGCAGCGCGCGACCTGCACTCGGCGCTGGCAGCGGCAGTGACCAATGCCGCCTGGCGGCTGGTGCAGGCCCTGGCCTCCCTCAAGGACGCCGACGGGCACATCCGCATCCCCGGCTTTGCCGACGACATCCTCCCCCCCACCCCCGCCCAGCTCCAGGCGCTGGCCGGGTGGGACTGTCCCGAGGCAGAGATGCGGGCGCTGTACGGCATCGATCAGTTTGTCGACGGGCTGAGCGGGGAGGCGCTCAAGCAGCGGCTGGTGCTGGGGCCAACCTGCAACATCGCCGGCATCCACAGCGGCTACGGCGGCCCTGGCTCCAAGACCGTGCTGCCATGCCAGGCCCTGGCCAAGATCGACTTTCGCCTGGTGCCAGAGCAGCGACCGGAGAGGATCGTCGAGCTATTGCGCGCCCATCTGGAGGCGGAGGGATTCGGCGATGTCGAGATCGCCTGGTGGGAGGGGGTCTATCCCGCCGCCGGCCATCCCGACCATCCGTTTGTGCAGGAGGCCGCGCGCGCCGCCGAGGCCGTCTACGGGCATCACCCGGCGCTGTTGCCGCTGATGATGGGCAGCGGGCCGGTCCATCTGCTGTGCGCCCAGTTTGGCGTCCCCATCATCACCGCCGGCGTGGGCTATGCCGACTCGCGCGCCCACGCGCCGGACGAGAACATCCGCCTGGCGGACTTTGGAGACCACATCCGTTATATCGCGGCGCTGCTGGATCAGCTCGAAGAGAGCACCACGGTGACCTCACCCTCGCCCCACGTCTCCACCTGACCGGCCGGCCCCAGCGCCAGCGCCGTCCCCGCCGGCAGGCCCAGCCCGACCGAGCCGGGGCGGGCGCGGAGGGCAGCGCGCAGGGCAGGGGAATGCGAGGCGCCAACAAAGCGGGGGACGACGACGCTGCCAACCCAACCCCACCCTTCGCCGCTCTCGCCGCTCTCGGCGACGATCCATTCGCCCAACGCCGCCGCACCCCCGCCCAGGCCGACAACCAGCGCGCCCTGCAGAAACGCGCGCGCCACGCCTTCCAGCGCCGGCGTGCGCCGCAGCGCCCCGGCGATGGCCAGTGCATCGCCATCTCCCAGCAGAATCACGCCGGCCTCGGCCAGCAAGCGGCTGTTCTCGTCCAGCCAGGCGTCGCCGGCGCTGAAGAGGGGCAGCACGTAACCGTGCGGGCCGCCCAGTCCGGCCAGGTAGTCGAGCAGCGCCTCACCCTCTTCCATCGAGCCGCCAACGGCAGGAAGATAGACCGGCGGACGGGAGAAATCGGCCAGGGCCAGGATGTGGTCGCCGATCTCGGTAGCCTCCCAGCGCCGCCAGTCGCCGTCCCCCACCAGCACAAGCCAGCCTTCGCCGCTGGCCCACTCCAACGGTCCCGCCTGCGTCATCCTGCCCCCCTCACCTCCACCTGCTGCACCCACGGCGCGGCAAGGGCGGCCATGTCCTGGAGACGCCGGGGGGGATAGGGTTCGAGGCGGGACAGCGCCGGGTCGAGGGTGTTCAGCGGGCGGAACGACTGCAGCACATAGCGCCGCGCTCCGGCGATCCAGCGGGCGATTTCTGCCACGTCCTCCTCCGCCAGCCAGCCCGGCACGACCGTGGTGCGAAACTCGTAGGGAACGGCGCCCTCCCGCAACAGCGCTATGCTCCGCTCGATCGCCCCCAGGTCGACGCTGGCGACGCCGCAGAGCAGGGCGTACCTGTCCGGCGGGGCTTTGACATCCATCGCCACGTAATCGACCAGCCCCTCCTCCAGCAGCGCCGCCAGGACGTCGGGCCGGTAGCCGTTGGTGTCGATCTTGACGTGCAGGCCGAGCGCATGCAGCCGCCGGAGGAAGGGCAGCAGGTCAGCCTGCAGCGTCGGCTCGCCGCCGGTGAGGACGACCCCATCGACCATGCCGGCGCGGCGGTTCAGAAAAGCCCAGACCTCGCCCTCCGCCACGGCGGGCAGTTCGTGCGGGCGGAGCACCAGGTCAGCGTTGTGGCACATCGGGCAGCGAAAGTTGCAGCCGCCGCTAAAAAGAACCGTAGCGATGTGGTCGGGATAGTCGATGAGCGAGGTGCGCGCCCATCCTCGCAAATCCACAGCTAATCCAGCTCCAAATCCGGCAACCGAAAGACGCGCCGTTCGCTGAACTCTTGCCGTTTGCCCTGGTGCCAGTTCTGCACCGGCCGCAGGTAACCGACGATGCGCGAATAGACCTCGCAGGGCACGCGCAACTCAGTCTTGACCCCCTCATCGACGAGGGTTGTCCTGGCCTCGACAGACGTACTCACCATCTTCAACCTCCCAAACCCTTGAATTTCTTTCCTGCCGCAAAAGCCCGCGCCACCGCGCTGCCCACGCCGTAATAGCTCTCGTTGCCGGGGGCGTAGAGGAGAGGCAGCACGCGCTCGATGTCGGGGACGCCCCTCTCGCCCAGGGCGTCCGCCTCCACCTTGACGTCCAGAATCTCGCCGATGAGCTGGACGTGGGTGCCGATGGGAACCTCGTGGCGCAGCGCGCATTCCAGGACGAGGGGAAACTCGGCAATGTAGGGCGCGTCGACGAACTCGGCGTGCAGCGGCGTCAGGCCCGTGGCGGCAAACTTGTCCTCCCTGCGTCCGGAGACAATGCCGAAATAGTCCGCCTCGGCGGCATAAGCCACAGAGGGGATGTTGACCGTGAAAGCCCGCCGGGCGACGATGTTCTCGTAGGTGTAGCGGCTCTTGCGCACAGCGATGGCGATCGAGGGCGGGTCAGAACAGCAGAGGCCGCCCCAGGCCACTGTCATCGCGTTCGCCCGTCCGGCGGCATCATAGGTGGCGACGACAAAGACGGGGGTCGGATAGACGATCGTTTTCGGGCCAATCGATTGCTTCATCGCTTCTCCTCTGACGGGGCCAACGTCACCGGCCGCCCAAAGCGCGCCAGCTCCTCCTCGGAGTGTTCGTAGGGACAGTAGGGATGCTCGCCGGCGATATAGCCGTGCACCGGGCAGATGCTAAAGGTCGGCGTGAGGGTAAAGTAGGGCAGGTGAAAGTTCTCGGCGACCAGGCGCACCAGACGGCGGGCCTGTCGCCAGTCGTCGATGCGCTCGCCGAGAAAGATGTGCTGCACCGTCCCGCCGGTGTAGAGCGTCTGCAGCTCGTCCTGGTGTTCCAGCACCGCAAAGAGGTCATCGGAGTAATTGACCGCCAGGTGGGTCGAGTTGGTGTAGTAGGGAGCGGTCGTGGTGCCGGCGGTGACGATGTCAGGGAAGCGCTGGCGGTCGGCGCGGGCCAGGCGGAAGGAGGCGCCCTCGGCGGGAGTGGCCTCCAGGTTGTAGAGGTGGCCGGTCTCGTCCTGGAAGCGGACCAGGACATCGCGCATAAAATGGAGCGTGCGCACGGCAAAGGCCTTGCCGCGAGGGTGATCGATGCCGACGCCGAGCAGGTTCAGCGCCGCCTCGTTCATGCCGATCAGGCCGATGGTGGAAAAGTGATTGCTCCAATAGGAGCCAAAGCGCTCTTTCATCACCTGGAGGTAGAAGCGGCTGTAGGGGTAGAGCCCCTGCTCCGTGTGCATCTCCAGCATCTTGCGCTTGATCTCCAGGCTGGTGCGGGCAACCTCCATCAGCCGTTCCAGGCGCTGCTGGAAATCGGCCTCGTCGCGGGCCAGGTAGGCCAGGCGGGGCATGTTGATGGTCACGACGCCGACCGAGCCGGTGAGGGGCGCTGCGGCAAAGAGGCCGCCGATGCGCTTGCGCAGCTCGCGGTTGTCCAGGCGGAGGCGGCAACACATACTGCGCGCGTCTTCGGGGTTCATGTCGCTGTTGATGAAATTGGCAAAGTAGGGGATGCCGTAGCGCGCCGTCATGGCCCAGATCGGCTCCAGCTCGGGGTTGTCCCAGTCGAAATCGCGGGTGATGTTGTAGGTGGGGATGGGGAAGGTAAAGACGCGGCCACGGGCATCGCCTTCCAGCATCACCTCGGCAAAGGCGCGGTTGATCAGGTTCATCTCGGCCTGGAACTCGCCATAGGTTGCCTCTTGCAGCTCGCCGCCGATGATGACAGGCTGATCGCGCAAGATGGGCGGAGGCGTCAGGTCCATCGTCTGGTTGGTGAAGGGAGTTTGGAAGCCCACGCGGGTGGGAACGTTGATGTTAAAGACATATTCCTGCAGCGCCTGTTTGACCTGAGAATAACTCAGCCCATCATAGCGCACGAACGGCGCCATCAGCGTATCGAAATTGGAGACCGCCACCGCGCCGGCCGACTCGCCCTGCAGGGTGTAGAAGAAATTGACCAGTTGGCCCAACGCCGTGCGCAGGTGACGCGGCGGGCGGCTCTCGATCTTGGCCGGCACGCCGCCAAAACCGCGCAGCAACAGGTCCTGCAGATCCCAGCCGCAGCAATAGACGGAAAGCATCCCCAGGTCATGGAGATGCACGTCGCCCTCGACGTGCGCCCGCTGCACCTCCGGCGGGTAGATGCGCTCCAGCCAATAGCGGGCAGCGATGGAAGAGGCCAGGTAAAAATTGAGCCCCTGCAGGGAATAGTTCATGTTGCTGTTTTCGTTGACCCGCCAGTCAGCCCGCTGCAGGTAATCGTCGACCAGCTTTTCCGCGTCCAGCAGCAGGCGCTCCGTCTGGCGCGCCTCGGCGCGCTTGGAGCGATAGAGGATGTAGGCCTTGGCCACCTGGGAGTTGCCCGACTTGAGCAACACCTCCTCGACCACATCCTGAATCTCCTCGACGTGATAGATGTGGCCGTCCTCTCTGTCGCGTTGTTCCAGAATGCCGACCACCGCCCAGGAGAGCGTCTCGGCCCAATGCCGCCCCTCGCCGTTGCCCACCGCGCGCGCCGCCGCATAGATGGCGTTCTCGATCCGCTGGCGGTCGAAGGGAACAACCTCACCGCTGCGCTTGATGACCTGCTCGATCCCCATACCCATCCTTTCGCCCAACGAATTCCGGCTGAATCAGTCGTTTTCCAACAGCCGGTTGATCTCTTTGCGCACTGCTTCCAAATCCTCCAGCCCCAGATAGACGATGGCATAGCGGATGTACGAGACCGGGTCCAGCTCGCGCAGTTCGGCAATCGTCAGGTCGCCGATCATGCGACTGGGCACTTCGGTCTTGCCCGTCTGCCGAATCTGATCCGCCACGCGGTCGACCAGCCGCTCCAGGTCGCCTGCCGAAACCGGGCGGCGCGCGCAGGCGATGCGCAGCCCCGAGAGCAGCTTGTCACGGTCGAACTCTTCGCGCCGCCCGTCCCGCTTGACCACCAGCGGCGTGGTGAGGATGGGCCGCTCCAGCGTCGTGAAACGCTGACCACAGGAACGACATTCCCGCCGCCGCCTGACCCCCCGCACGTCTGGGTCCGTAGCGATGACGCTCGAACGTTTGCCGCAATACGGGCATTTCATCGTCGTCTCCTTTCCCTGGGGGCTCCGCACATACCAGATATGGGGCTTGATAAGCTCCTTGTCCCCACATCTGGGGGTAGCCGATATTATACCACACACGACAGCAGGAGGCAAGAGGGAAAAGGGCCAGTTGGCTTAAAATTTTTTGAATTGCACGGAGGCGGTGAAAAAGCAAGAGGCAGAACGTGCCAGGCGCCTGGAACAGCCCTCACCCCACCCCCTTACCCCTTCACTTCTCCCGCTTGCGGGAGAAGGGAGAGGGGAGGGGGAAGGGTGAGGGTCAATCCACCCCAGCACAGGCTAGCCGAGGTTGCGCCGCAAAAAGGCAGGAATGTCCAGGTCGTCCTTGTCGAACACAGGGACGGGATGCTCCGTCTCCCGCGCTGCCGGCCGGGTCGGGCGGGTTCGCGTCGGTCCCGCGTCGAACCCCGTGGCAATGACGGTGATGCGAATCTCGTCCTGCATCGACTCGTCGATGACCGCGCCAAAGATCAGGTTGACATCCGGATGCGCTGTCTCTTTGATGATCGACGCCGCCTCGTTCACCTCGTGCAGGCTCAGATTGAGGCCGCCGGTGACGTTGAAGAGGATGCCCCGCGCCCCGTCGATGGTGATGTCGAGCAGGCGGCTGGAGATGGCCTGCTGCGCCGCCTCCACCGCGCGGTTGTCCCCGCTGGCGCGGCCCACGGCCATCAACGCCGCCCCACCCTCCGACATCACTGCCCGCACGTCGGCAAAGTCCAGGTTGATCATCCCCGGTACCGTGATCAGCTCCGAGATGCCCTGGATGCCCTGGCGCAGCACGTCGTCGGCCATGCGGAAGGCGTTGTTCAGGCTGACCCGCTTCTCGACGATCTCCAGCAGGCGGTCATTGGGGATGACGATGAGCGTATCGACGTGCTCTTTCAGCGCCTCGATGCCAGCCGCCGCTGCCTCGGCGCGCCGCTTGCCCTCGAAGCTGAAGGGCCGCGTGACGACGCCGATGGTCAGCGCGTTCATCTCCCGCGCGATGCGGGCAATCACCGGCGCCGCGCCCGTCCCGGTCCCACCGCCCATGCCCGCGGCGATAAAGACCATGTCCGAGCCCCGCAGCACCTCGTACAGCTCGTCCGCCGACTCCTCGGCGGCCTTGCGGCCCAGCTCAGGGTTGCCCCCCACGCCCAGCCCGCGCGTCAGCTTGTCGCCGATGCGCACCCGCGTGGGCGCCTGGGAGAGCATGAGCGCCTGGGCATCGGTGTTGACGGAGATGAAACTGACGCCGATAATCCCTTCTTCGATCATCCGGTTGACTGCGTTGCTCCCTCCTCCTCCCACGCCAACGACCCGGATTTGTGCCATGTTCTCGACCTGTGGTGTCCCTTGCATTTCTGTTCCTCCCTCTCTCCAGAATGGTCCAGACGGGTAAATCCCTTTGTCTGCCACGGTGTTTCCTCTCCCCCTCTGCAGCGGCCAAAGCCTGCCCTGAGCAAAGCCGAAGGGAATCTCGTTTTCGGCCGCAAAACGTGCCCCAACCGCGAGATTCTTCGTCGCTCCGGCGGCCTGGCCGCCTTCGCTCCTCAGAATGACAAAGAGCGCGCTCGCCCTCCGCCAGCCTCTAGCCAGGCAGAAGCGTCCGCAGCCACTTGGAAAAGCGCCGCAACGGCGCCGTGCCGCCGCCGCGCGGCAGCGGGCGACGCTCGTCCGCCATCAACCCCCAGCGAATCAGCCCCACCGCCGTCGCATAGGCCGGTCCGTTGATGCGGTCGATCAGCCCCACCAGCCCCTGCGGCCGGCCGATCCGCGCCGGCAGGCCAATCACGTTCCGCGTCAGTTCCTGGATGCCGGGCAGCTCCGCCACCCCTCCGCAGAGGACGACGCCTGCCGGCAGCAAGCCGTCATAGCCGGAACGCTTGATCTCTTGCACCACCATCCCCAACATCTCTTCCACCCGCGCCTCGATGATCTCGGCCAGCTTCCAGCGCGGCAGGGTGATCGGGCCGCTCTCGCCAAACGGCTCGGCCGGGAAACGCTCGTCCTCACCCACCTGGGCCGGCAGGGTGTGGCCATAGCGAATCTTGACCGTCTCCGCTGCCTCGGTCGGCAGACGCAGGCCGATGCCCACATCGTTGGTGATATACTCGCCGCCGATGCCCAGCGTCGCCGTGTGCCAGACCGCCCCCTCGATGAAAATGGCAATGTTGATGGTCCCGCCGCCCATATCGACCAGCACCACCCCCATCTCGCGCTCGCTCTCGGCCAGGACGGCGTCGCCGGCGGCCATGCTGGCCAACACAACCTCGTCCACCTCGACCCGCGCGCCGTTGGTGCACTTGATCAGGTTCTGGATCGCCGTGGTCGAGCCGGTGACGACGTGCGCCTCGACCTCCAGCCGAAAGCCGTGCATGCCGAGCGGGTCGCGCACGCCGTCCTGTTCGTCGACGACGTAAAAGCGCGGGATGACGTGCACCAGTTCGCGGTTGTACGGCACAGCGACGGCCCCGGCGGCATCCAGCGCGCGGTCGACGTCCTCCACGTTGATCCCCTCCGTCCGCCGTGGCACCGCGATCATGCCGCGGCTGTTGATTGACGTGTTATGGCTGCCGTTCAGGCTGACATAGGCCCGCTCGATCTGATAGCCCGATGTCCGCTCCGCCTCTGCCACCGACGCCGTGATCGCCTCCGTCGCCTCGCCGACGTTGACCACCACTCCCTTGCGAATGCCCCGCGAAGGAGCGATGCCCACGCCGATGATGCGCAGCTCGCCGTCGCCGCGAATCTCGCCAACCAGCGTGCAGACCTTGGTCGAACCCACGTCAATAGCGACTATTGTTCGCTCCACGGTTCTTCACCCCTACCAGTCGTTTTCCACCGAATAGTACGGCGCGTCGGGAAAGCGCACGTCGACAAAGCGCGGTCGGATCGAATGGTCGAGCAGGTGCTGGCGCACAATCGCATAGACCTGCAAGCGGCGCGCCATACCGCGACCCTGCCCCACCACCACCCGCCAGCCGGCCGGATCGTCGAGCACCAGCCCACGGCCCGGGCGATAGCTTACGTTGCCCGGGCGGATGCCCAGTTGCGTCAGATCGGCCAGGCCCTCCAGCACCGCCCGCTCGACCCGCCCGTGCGCGTCCAGCGGCAGCGGCCCATGCACCAGCCAGCCCCCCGCCAGCGGTTCGCCAGCGGGAAACGTCCCGCCCGCCCCGCCGACCCAC
>DAOTYD010000126.1:0-11699 GCA_034435295.1 Anaerolineae bacterium
GCAGGGGAGAAAAGCTCCTCTCGTTCAAAACCCTGGTCAGCGGCGGATTGCTGGCGTCGGCCGTCGTCGGCCTGGCCTACCTCTCCCTGCCCGATCCCCTGCCGGCGCTGACCAACCTCTCCCAGCGCTCCAGCTTGTTCACTCACTCGCTGCCCACGATCATCATCCTCTTGCTGCGCATGGCTGGCTGGGAAACGGAAGTAGCCCAACAAGCCGTCCGGGTGGCTGCCCTGGCATCCCTGGGCGGCTGCTACAACTATCTACTGCTGAACACGTGGGTCAGGCCGGCGCGCGCGCTGCAAAACGCTTACCTTTTCGTGCTTTTCCTCTTGCTCTTTACCACGCCCTGGTTTCAACCGTGGTACGTCACCTGGCTGGTGGCGTTGGCAGCGCTGCGGCCCACCCCCTCGGCGCCGGGGCAGGCCGGCCTGTTCAGCCTGACCGTGATGGCCTCTTACGTCGTCTATGGCTTTGTCTGGTTCTGGATCCCCCACATCGCCAACTGGGAAAACACCCTGGGCATCAATCTGATGGCCGTGAGCACAACCTTTCTGCTGCCGTGGGCCTATAGCGCCTGGCTGCTGTGGAAACCGCGCTTCCTTCGCTTCCGTGTAATCTGTGGCAGGTAATCACAGATCAAACCGGATTTCGGTTGCACCAACAACAAAAGTGGTGTACTATCAAAGCAGCATGAGCGAGCAGGCTGCTCTCATTCGCGCTCTCCTGGCGGCGGAGATGGAACGGCTGCGGGAAGCGATGCGCCCCGTCGAGCTGAACGACGGCGACATCCTTTTCCACCGTGGCGACCCTGGCGACGCGTTCTACATCATCCAGAGCGGGCAGGTGCGTATTTTCACCTGCGACGAGGCAGAGCGCGAAATCACGCTCGCCCGGCTGGGCCCCGGCGAAGCCTTCGGCGAACTGGCCCTGCTCGACGACAACCCTCGCTCCGCCAGCGTCTCGGCCATCGGCCCGGTCACCCTCATGCGCCTCAGCCGCGACGATTTCCGCGCACGGGTGCACGCCTCTCCTGCCCTGACCCAGGCCCTCCTTCAACTGTTGAGCGAGCGCGCCCGCAGCCTGACCGAGTACATCGAGCAACTGGGGCAGTGGGCGCGCATGGTCGCCGAGGGCAAATACAAACAGGTCCTGCAAAGCATCCAACAGGTCCAGGACAGCAGCGACCGCACGCTGGCCGCCGTCGCCGAGTCGGTCAAGAGCATGGTCAGGGCCATTCAGGAGCGCGAGGACAAACTGCGCCAGGAGGCCGCCAGACTGCGCATCCAGATCGACGAAGACAGACGCAGGCGCCAGGTCGAGTCCATCACCGAAAGCTCCTATTTCCAGCAGCTCTCCCAGCAGGCCCGCGACCTGCGCAAGCAGTGAGCGCGGCAGGGAAACTATATTTGCGTCGAGGCGAAAACTGGTGTACCATTACAGGCAGGGACCTGGTCGATGACGCTGAGCAAGATTCTCTTATCCAAAGAAATGGCTCTGCTGGATGCACTGATGCGGACTGTGCACCTGGAAGACGGTCAGGTCCTGTTCCACAAAGGAGAGCGGGGCGATGCGCTGTACGTCATCGAAACAGGCCAGGTGCGCATTTTCACCCTCGATGAGAAGGGGCAGGAGATCACCCTCAACATCCTCGGTCCCGGTGACACCTTTGGCGAGATGGCGCTGGTCGACGAGCAGCCCCGCGCTGCCAGCGCCGCCGCGGTCGGCCCCACCACCCTGCGCCGCCTCAGCCGCGAGGATTTCCTGGCCAAGCTGCACACCTCGCCCGGCCTGGTCCGCGAGATCGTCGAGCTGCTCAGCGATCGCGTCCGCGACCTGACCGACTATATCGAGCGTATGGGCCAGTGGGCGCGGCTGGTGGCCCAGGGGCGCTACAGCCGCGTCGTGCGCCTCATCGAAGAGAGCTCCAACTCTGCCGACGGTTCTCTGGTCGCCGTTGCAGCGGCCATGCGCGAGATGGTCAAGGCCATCCAGACACGCGAAGAATCGCTGCGCCGGGAGGCGACCCAACTGCGCATCCAGATCGACGAAGCTGGACGTCAGCAACGGGTGACCGAGATCGTCGAGAGCGAGTATTTTCAGAGTCTGGCCCAGCAGGCCCAAAACCTGCGCCGGGCATCCAACCGATCATGACAGACCAGATCTCGCCGATCCGCTCTCTGCTGTTCGAAGAGGTCTCCTCCATGGGAGAGGCCATGGAAACCATCCGCCTGGAGGACGGCGAGATCCTCTTCCAGCGCGGCGAGCGGGGCGATGCCTTTTACATCATCGAATCGGGCCAGGTGCGCATCTTTACCTACGACGAGGAAGGGCGCGAGCTGACGCTCAACACCCTGCAACCCGGCGAAGCCTTCGGCGAACTGGCGCTGGTCGATGACCGCCCGCGCTCGGCCAGTGCCGCCGCCGTCGGCCCCACCACCCTGCGCCGCCTCAGCCGCGAGCGCTTCCTGGCCCGCGTCCACCAGTCCCCCGCACTCTCGCAGGCCATCATCCAGCTCCTCAGCGACCGCGCCCGGCATATGATCAACTATGTCGAATGGCTGGGCCAGTGGACCCGCCTGGTCGCCGAGGGCAGCTATGAGCAGGCCATGCAAAGCCTGCAAGCAAACGTCGACTTGCAGGACGACGCGCTGATGGCCGTCGCCGACGCCGTCAAGAGCATGGTGCGCGTCGTCCAGGAGCGCGAGGAACAGCTCAAGCAACAAGTCGCCCAGTTGCGCATCCAGATCGACGAGAGCAAACGCGAGCGCCATGTGGCGGAAATCGTCGAGACGGACTATTTCCAGGACCTGATCGTCCAGGCGCAAAAGCTCCGCAAACAGACTCAAAAAGCAACCCGGAAAACCAGACCTATCGCAAGAAAGGAGAATAGCATGAGTAAAATCGTATCCATCCATTCCTTCCGCGGCGGCACGGGCAAGTCCAACATCAGCGCCAATGTCTCCGCTCAACTTGCCGCCCGTGGGAAGCGCGTCGGCGTGATCGATACCGACATTCAATCACCTGGTATCCACGTCCTCTTTGGTATGGACGAGGAAATGATCCAAAAGTCGCTCAACGACTATTTGTGGGGCCGCTGCGAGATCCAGGACACGGCCTATGACGTGACAGGGCGCTTCCAGACTGGCGAGATCACCGTCAAGCCAGGCAACCTGTACCTGATCCCCTCCAGCCTCCGCGCGGGCGAGATCGCGCGCGTCCTGCGCGAGGGCTACGACGTCGGCATGCTCAACGAGGGTTTTCAGGCGCTCATCGAAAAACTCAATCTGGATTACCTGGTCATTGATACCCACCCCGGCCTGAACGAGGAGACCCTGCTCTCCATCGCCATTTCGGACATCCTGATCATCATTATGCGGCCCGACCAGCAGGACTTTCAGGGCACCGCCGTCACGGTGGACGTGGCCCGCAAACTCGACGTGCCGGCGCTCTTCCTGGTCATCAACAAAGCCCTCTCCTCCTACGACTTTGATGACCTGCGCGAGCAGGCCCAACACACCTACAACAGCGAGGTCGTTGCCATCATCCCCCTCTCCGAAGATGTCGCCCGCATGCAGTCGGCGGACATTTTCTCCCTGCGCTACCCGGACCATCCCGTCTCTGCAGCGATCCGGAACATTGTCACCGCGATCGAAGGGATCTAATCCCATGATCTGCTACGAGTGCGGAGAGCCAGCCGTCGGCGTGTGCAAGTTCTGCGGTCGTGGGGTCTGCAAAGAGCATCACTCGACCACACTTCCGACCATATTGGCAATGTACCTCGGCGGTAACCAGACTCCCAAAGCCATTGTCGTCTCGAACGTCCTCTGGTGCGGCCAGTGTCAACCACAGCCGGAACCCGTCGAGATGCCAGAGTTCTATTAGGAGGGGCAACATGGGCATCTTCGACGCGATTGGGAAAAAAGTTGAGGCCCGCCAACAAGGCATCAAGGTATCGGACCTGCTCGCCCTGCCCCGAACACACCGCACTTTGATGAACCGCATCATCCGCGAAAAAGAGATTACCCTGGAACAGGCTGTCGAATTTCTCCAGGAGACGCCCGAAACGGTCAGCGAGATTCTCGGCTCGCTGGTCGAAAACGGTTATCTCAAGTGTGTGGAGCGGCAAGGAGAGTCGGTTTACACCGTTTACTACGGCCGGACGAACCCGAAAGACATACCGGGAAGCCTCTGGGCCGCTTTGGGGGAGAAGCTGGAGGATTGAAAGAGGGGCCACGCGCTACCTGGCCTGACCTGCTGCGCCGCCTGGCCCCTCTGCTCCCGCCCTCTCTGTTCGAGCGCCTGCGCGCTTTCCCTGCGCTGGAAGCGATCCCCGCTGAGAGAGAGCGGTCTCTGGTTACATCCGCCCAGGAGGCCATCTCGGCGCTCGACTCCCTCTATCACACGCTGACCACCTACCTTCCCCGCTACCTGCTCGAACTCTCTCCTCAGCCGGGCGAGCCACGCGGCGAGCTGCTGGAAGGCTCCTTTATCTTTGCCGATGTCACCGGCTTCACCGCCCTCACCGGCGAGATGTCGCGGCACGGCACCGCTGGCCGCGAAGAGATGAACCGGCTGATGGGCAACCTGCTGGCCGCCATACTGGACCCTCTACTGACCTCCGGCGGCGACCTGCTCACCTTTGCCGGCGACGCAGTACTTGCCTATTTCCCCGCCCAGCCTGACGGGGAAGATGCCCGCTGGGCCACGCGCACCGCCTTGCGCCTGGTCGAAGCGGTCAGGCCCTTCGCGCGCATGGAGACCCCCTACGGCACATTCTCGCTGACCATGAGCGCTGGCGTCGAGCGGGGACGCGCCCTTGCCGCCGTCATCGGTTCGCGCAAGCGCATGGAACTGCTCATCAGCGGCGGCCCCGTCCAGGGCTCGATGCAGGCAGAGGGCGCTGCCGAGCCCGGCCAGGTCAGCATCGGCCCCCATATCCTGCCCCTCGTCGAAAGAGACTTTACCCTGCAGGGGAACGTTGTCACGGGCATCCGCAGCGGCGAACTGACCGATTACGAAGCCGTGCCGCCAGCCCGCCGCCGTCGCCGCCTGGCCGCCCTGCTCAGCCGCCGCATCCCTGACCTGGTTGACAGCCTGGAGCAGGCGCTGGAGCAGGTCGAAGCGATCGCCCCGTTCATCCCTTCCGTCCTGCTCCAGCAGATCGTCCGCGGCGAGGACTTTCGCCGCCACCCACCCGTAGCCACTCAGTTTGTCAACATCCTCGGCCTGGAAGAACTGGCGCTGGGCGAGGCCGGACCCGAGGTCGCCACCCAGGCCCTGCAGCGCTACTTTGTCCGCGCCCAGGAGATCGTCTCCGACCGCGAGGGCATCATCAGCCAGGTCGATCCCTACGCCAGGGGCTTTACCCTGCTGAACGCCTTTGGCGCGCCGACACCGCACGAGGGCGTTCCCCGCCTGGCCGCCTCCGCCGCCCTGGAGCTAAAACGCGCGCTGGAGCAGATCAACCAGGAAATGGGCCTCGACTCGCCGCTGGCCCTGCGCATCGGCATGACCTACGACCGCATCTTTACCGGCGAGATCGGCTACCCGCAGCGGCGCGAATACGTCGTCGCCGGCCCCGCCGTCAACCTGGCCGCCCGCCTGATGAGCAAGGCCGAGATGGGGCAGATCGTGCTCGACCCTTTGGCCTGGGAAGCGGTCGAAGACGACTTCCAGGCCATCCCCCTGCCGCCCATCCCGCTCAAGGGCATCGCCGAGCCGGTGCCGCGCTTCAACCTGACCGGCCTCAAGCGCGGCCGTGGCGTTCACATCGCCGATTACCCGTTGATCGGCCGCCAGCGGGAGCAGGCCATCTTGTCGATCATGCTCGACGAGGCCCAGGCCGGCCGCGGCGGCGCGCTGGCCCTCGTCGGCGACGCCGGGCTGGGCAAAAACCACCTGGCCGCTGTCATCGCCAACTCGGCCGCCCACCGCGGCTTTGCCATCCTGACTGGCCGCTGCCAGGTCTTTGCCCAGACACTGCCCTACGCCCCCTGGGCCGACCTGGTGGCCGAGTGGTTCGGGCTGGACGACGAAGCCTCCACTGCCGGGCGCCGCCAAAAGCTACGCCAGCAGCTTGCCAGCTTTGAGATGGCCCCCTACCTGCCAGCTTTCACCGACCTGTTGGGGCTCCCTGCCGAACGCCTGACCGCGCGCGCCGCCGAGCCAGCCGCTGTTGGGCGCAGCGGGCTTTTCGCTGCCCTGCAGCGCGAAGCAGAAGCGCAGAAAAGCAGCGTGCAGGATCTGGCTGCCCTGCTCAGCGAGCGCGCCGCCAAAGCAGGGCCCGGCCGCGCCGAGGAAAAAGCGCCATCGATCTGGGACACGCTACGCGAACGATCGTCCATCCCCACCGCCTTGCCCAGGCTGCTGATCACCCAGGCCCTCCGCCAGCCGACACTGGTGATGATCGAAGACATCCAGTGGATGGACGCCGATTCCTGGCGCGTCCTGCAGGCCATTGCCAGCGCTGCCCGCAGCCACCCTCTCTTCCTGCTCCTCACTGCCCGCCCCGGCATCGAGTGGCAAGGCGACCAGCTCGTGCTCGGCGCGCTCTCTGCGCCCGACACCGAGGCCCTGGGCGCTCTCATCCTGCACGCCCAGCGGCTGGAGCCAGCGCTCGCCGAATGGCTGATGGCACGCTCGGCGGGCAATCCGCTCTTTGTGACCACCTACTGCCGGGCGCTGCGAGAGGCCAACGCCGTCCTTGTCGATCCCGATGACGGCACCGCCCGCTGGAGCGGTCCACCGCCGCCCCTGCCGCTCTCGCTCCAGGAACTGCTGCTGGCCGAGGTCGGCAGCCTGGAGCCCACCGCGCGCGCGGTGATCGGGCGGGCCGCCGTGATCGGGCCAGCTTTCCCGACCAGCCTGCTGACCCATCTCACCCGCGACCTGTTGCCGCCGGTCAAGCTGGGCGAAACGCTCGATCAGATGGCCCGCCGTTCGATCATCGCGCCGCCGCCGCCGGCGCCCGTCCACACCTTCAGCAGCCAATCGCTCCACGACGCCATCTATGCCACGCTCTCCCACGCCTTCTGTCGAGAGTGGCACGGTCAGATTGCGGATTACCTGGCCGGCGCCGACGAGACAGCCCGTTACGAGCGGCTGGAACAGATCGCCTACCACTACTCCCTCAGCGATAGGACAGCGCAGGCCGCCCACTTCACCCGCCTGGCCGGCGACAAATCGCGCGCCCGCCAGGCTTACGAGACCGCCGTGACGTTCTACGCCCAAACCCTGAGCGTGGCAGCAGATGAGAGCACCGCCCTCGATCGCTGCCTGGCCCGCGAGGGCATCGGCGATCTCCACGCCCTGCGCGACGAAATTGCCGAGTCCTTTGCCGCCTACCAGGCCGCCCTCGAAAGCGCAGCCCCCAGCGACCAGGGACGCCTGCGGGCCAAAATCGCCATGCTGATCCCCCTGCTCAAAGAGATGGACGCCGCGCCGCTGGCAGCGGCGCAAGGGGAACTGCCCCCGGATCACCCGCTCCACCCCTGGCTGAGCGCCGCGCTCTGCTGGGCCTTGGCCGAAAAAGGCCATACGGAGGCAGCAGGGGAAACATGCGCCCATCTGATCCGCGCCAACCGCGAACCCCTGAGCAGCTTGATGAAAGAGATCGCCCAAAGCCTGGACAGCGACACCCCCCTTCCTCCCTACAAAGGCCTCTTCTCGATCTATGCCGACAATTGCCTGCGCCTTGCGTCAGGAGGTGAAATGTAACATGCAATCTATCCTTGCCGCGTTGATTGCAGTCGGTATCCCCGTCGTCTTTCTGGTCATCATCTATACGCTCGACCTCTACGCCTCGCGCACCTTTGCGCTCGTGCTCGTCTGCGCCTTCTGGGGAGCATTGGGCGGCCTGGGGCTTTCCTTCCTCTTCAACACCTACGTTGCCGTTCCTTTCATCACCCGCATGGGCTGGAGCCTGCTGCTGCTCTTTGTCGTGTTTGCCCCCATCGCCGAGGAAATTCTCAAGTCCCTTTCGCTGTTCTATATCGCCCGCCGCCCCGAGTTCACCTATTTCGTCGACGGGGCGATCTATGGCTTTGCCGCCGGGATCGGCTTTTCGATCACCGAAAACTTTTTGTACATGTACCAGGGTGCATCGAGCCTGGGGGTGATGCTGGTGCGCTCCTTCTCCACATGCCTGATGCACGGCACCGCGTCGGCGCTGGTCGGCGCGGCGGTGGGACGCTTCCGCTTCCAAAAGCGCTCTGGCCGCGGTCTGGCGATGGTCGGCGGGTGGCTGGCCGCCATCATCCTGCACGCCATTTTCAACAGCATCGCCAGAAATCAAAGGCTGCCGCAGGGCCTGGTGGTGCCTCTGCTGGTCGCACTTGGCCTGGCCGGCGTTGGCCTGATCGCCTTCTTCATCAACCTGGGGCTGCGGGAGCAGCGCAACTGGTTTGCCGAGACACTCGACCGCCAGGTAGGCGTCAGCGGCGCCGAGGTCCGCGCCGCACAGGGCTATGCCTCCATCGACGAAAAGCTCAAGCCGCTGGCCCAGCAGTTCCCCAAAAAGGCCGAGGCCATCGAAGCGCTCGTGCTCTACCAGGCCCAGATGGGGATCAAGATGAAGGTCCAGCGACAGGTCAGCGACCCGCGGATCAAAGAGCAGCTCAGCGGGGAGATCGCCGAGCTGCAGAAAGAGATGGAACGCCTGCGGAAAAAGATCGGCGGCTATGCGATGATCTTTGTGCGCACTGTTTTCCCGCTGGGAGAGATGGACCTGTGGGCCGATGTCGCCCAACGCGCGCCTGCTTCCGATGGGCCTGTCGATCAGGCGCGTTGGATGGACATCGGCAAGCGGGCAGAGGCGTCGCAGAAAAAGGCGCCCATGGAGACCGGTATCTTCAAGCAAGCGCGGGTCAAAACCCCGCCGAGGCAGGAAGAGGAATAATCCGCCCCCCTGAAGCGATCCGATACCAGTGCAATTCAAAAGGACGGTCCGCAGCCAGCGCGGCAGCAACCCCTGCCCGCGTAGGGCCAGCGGGCGCTACGGCGCTCTGCGCCAGCGCGTCGAGCGCCAGCAGGGTGGCCTGGTAAGCGGGCAGGGCCAGCGGCCCGGGCGCCGCCCCGCCAGCGACATCCCTGCAGGCAGCGATCCACTCCTCTGAGGCAATATCGGCAGGGAAAGGCCACGGCGTGACAAATAACGCTCCCGTCGCCCCATCCCCCGCAGCCGCCACGAAATCTGCCGCCGCCAGCTCAGGCCCGCCGCGGAACTCGCCCTGCCAGCCATCCGCCGCCAGCGCTGCCGCAGCCTCGCCGCAGGTGAGCGCATCCGCCGCACAGATGACCACTTCCCCCGCCTCCGCCGCGGTCGGTTGGGCCATCACAGCCAGATGGATCCCCCGCCGGACAGCGCAACGCTGCAACGCCGCACTCAGCGCCCCCCTGCCCTCCAGCAGCGTCACGCTCTCCACATCGGCCAGCAACTCGCCCGCCACGACATCCGCGGGCGGGCCCAGCCAGACCACGCCATCCGCTTCCGCCCCCTCATCGACCAGGATGCCCGGCACGAGCAGGGGCATCCCCGCCTGCCCATAGACGGGCAGCGCTGCCGCCGTCGTCTCCTCCCGAAAATGGCCGATCACCACCATCACGTCGGGGTCCAGCGCCAGCTTGCGCGCCTGCAACACAGCCATTTGGGGATCGCCGCCGTCGTCATAGGCCACGAATTCGACAGCATAGCCCCCCGCCCCGCCAGCCTGGTTCGCCTGGCGCAACGCCAGACGGACCGCTGCAAAGAGGTCATAGCCGATGTAGCGATAGCGCCCCTCGAAGGGGGCCACCAGGCCGATCTTGACCGTGGGGCGGACAGAGCCGGGGATGCTGCAGGCTGCCAGCAGAAGGACGATCAGGGCGGACAATACGCTGCGGATCGCCCCGGTGGGGCCAGGTTTGCTCATCGATCAAGGCGCCGTGCCGCTGCACGAGTCAAAGTTGGCATAGTGCTCTTCCTCGGTTACAGCAAAGAGGTGGCTGCCGTCGCTGGCGTGACAGTTGGCGATGAAGTAGTAATAGTCCGTCGCAGCGGGATAAGCCACACCCTCGATCGATGCCTGGCCCGGGCTGCAAATCGGCCCCGGCGGAAGGCCTGCATAGCGATAGGTGTTATACGGGTGGTCGATCTCGGCCAGGCTGGTAACGCCCAGGGTGTCAAAGTAGAGCCTGCGCCACCATGTCCCGGTTGCCTCGTCATAGCCCAGGCCGTACTGCACGGTGGGATCGGCGGCGAGCAGCCAGCCCGCGCGCAGCCGGTTGAGAAAGACGCTGGCGATCAACGGCCGCTCTGTCGCCAGTACCGCCTCCCGCTCGACGATCGAGGCCAGCGTGACCAGCTCATAGACACTCAACCCCTGCTCCGCCGCAGCCTGGCGCGTGGCCGGCGTGATCCGCTCGTCGAACGTGTCCACCATCCGCGAGACAATGTCATAGGCAGTGGCCTGCTCGGGCAGGCGATAGGTGTCTGGGAAAAGGAAGCCTTCCAGCGTCGCCGTCGGCGGGAGAGCGGCGAGAAACTCATAGTTCGCCAGGTCGGTGCTGCGCCAGCCGCCGGTCACCAGCGCCAGGAAATCGGCCTCGGAGACGTTGGTCTGCGCCGCCACCTGAGCAGCGACCTCTTCCAGCCGCAGCCCCTCGCGGATGACCAGCGTCTGCTCCTGGCGCTGCGCTCTTTGCAGCGCCTGGGCGATCTCGGGGATGGTCATCGTCTGGCGCAGGGTATAGGTGCCGGCCTCCAATGCGGCGTCCAGCCCCTGGTACTGGAGATAACGGCGGAACAGCTCGCCGCTGGACACCAGTCCCGCTTCCTCCAGGCGCGTCCCGACGTCGACAGCCGTCTGCCCCGGTTCGATCACAAAAGTCACCGGCGTATCGTCGTCCCCTGCCGGCTGCGCCAGTTCCTCGGCGTGCATCTGGATGTAGGTCTCCAAGGCTACCGCCCCCATTGACTCGGGCGGCCGCAGGCCACAAACCGAGACGCCGACGGTCTGCGACTGGCGCAAGGCGCGCGCGACCATAACGATCAGGACAACGACCGCCCCCAGCGCGATCAGGAAAATCAGAACCCGCCCTGTCCTTCGGATGATCTCTCCCATGCTCCGTTCTCGTCCTCCCTTTGTGCCGCCTGGCTGTCCAGGAACGACTGCAGAATCACCGCCGCAGCCACGGCGTCGACCTCCCCTTTCTTGAGGCTGTGACTCTTTTTGCGTATCTGCTGGAGAAGCTGGATCGCCTCGACGGTGCTGTACCGCTCATCCCACATCTGCAATGGCACCGGCAGCGCCTCCGCCAGCGCCTGGGCATAGCGCTCGTACTGCTGCGCCTGCGGGCCGACCTCGCCGCGCAGCGTCAGCGGTCTGCCGACGACCACCAGCTCCACGCCGTATTCTGCAACCAGCGCGGCGATGCGGGCGAAATCCTCGCTCCGCGAACGGCGCCCGATCGTCTGCAAGGGCTGGGCAACGACGCCAAGGGGGTCGCTGACCGCCACGCCGATCCGCCGCTGGCCCAGGTCCAGGCCCAGGATACGCATTTTTCCTCCGCGAATAAGGAATCCGTGTTGCGTGTTCCGTGTCGTAACCTGGTCACCTGACACTTTTGATCGGGCAGTACGCGGATTCACACGGATGCTACGGATAGACACGGAATGCTAACCTGTAAATGCCCGTCTTACCTTTGCTTCCCGTTCAATGGGA
>DAOTYD010000127.1:0-26323 GCA_034435295.1 Anaerolineae bacterium
TCACCTGTCGCAAATAATGTCGCGCAGGCACCAGCTTCTCGTAAACCAAAAGGTCCAACTCCGTCGGTTCCCGATAGTAATTCTCTCTCAACACGGCTGCCTGACCTCCAGGAAGAAAAGGATAGCCCAATTATACCATGACCGCTGTGTCCTCTCTGCCCTTTTTAAGCACCCTCTAGAGGGGGGACGGGGGCACTTGCAATTTTGGCGGATTGGTATATGATTCAAGTTTAGCGTGTTAGTGGAGTAGGATCATGTTCAGTGCAATACGCACCCTGCTCTTCGGCAGCCCGTTGCCAACGGCGGCCGAAGTCGAGCAGCGCCTGTCCAAAGTGCAGGCGCTGGCTGTTTTTTCGTCGGATGCGCTTTCCTCGGTGGCCTATGCGACGGAGGAAATCTTGCTCGTCCTGGTCGTTGGCGGCACGGCGGCGATGGCCTTTTCGGTGCCTATCTCGGCTGCTATTGTTACCCTTTTGTTCATCGTCGTCACGTCGTACTACCAGACCGTTCACGCCTACCCTTCGGGGGGCGGCGCGTATATCGTCGCGCACGACAATCTGGGCGTCTGGCCAGGGCTGGTGGCCGCCGCGGCGCTGCTGATCGACTATGTCCTCACCGTGGCCGTCAGTGTGACGGCAGGTGTGGCAGCGATCACCTCTGCCTTTCCCGTGCTCTATGCCCATCGGGTCGTTGTGGCGGTGTTGGTGGTTCTTTTCATCGCCTGGGCCAATTTGCGCGGCGTGCGCGAATCGGGGACGCTCTTTGCCATCCCGACCTATGGCTTTATCCTGCTGATGCTTGCCCTGATTGGTGTGGGTGTGTTCCGCTGGTTGACCGGCACGGTGAGCCCTGTGACGTATGAAGCTCTGCAGATGGGCACACAGAACCTGTCGGTATTTCTGATCCTGCGGGCATTCGCCTCTGGCTGTACGGCCATGACCGGCGTTGAGGCGATCAGCAACGGCATTCCCGCATTCCGCAAACCAGAACCCGACAACGCCAGCAAGACATTGCTCGTGATGGCCGGCCTGCTGGCAACCATGTTCCTGGGCATCAGTTTCCTGTCCCGCGCGCTGCACATCATCCCCCTCGAGCACGAGACGGTTGTCTCACAGATTGGCCGACAGGTCTTTGGGGATGGGCCCCTCTACCTGGCGCTGCAGACTGCGACGGCGTTGATCCTGGTGCTGGCTGCCAACACCTCCTTTGCCGATTTCCCTCGCCTCTCGGCTATCCTGGCCCGCGACCGTTATCTGCCCCATCAACTGACCAACCGGGGCGACCGTCTCGTCTTTGCCAACGGCATCATCGCCCTGGCAGTTCTGGCCTGTTTGCTGATCATCCTCTTTGGCGGGCGCACGCACCGCCTGATCCCCCTCTATGCGGTAGGGGTGTTCCTCTCGTTCACGCTTTCCCAGGCGGGGATGGTGCTCCACTGGTATCGCTTGCGTGGCCCTCGCTGGGTCGAGAAGCTGATCATCAACGGCGTCGGCATGCTGGCGACAGGGATCGTCCTGATCGTCGTTGCCGTCACCAAGTTCACCCACGGCGCCTGGATTGTCGTTCTTTTGATCCCGGCTTTTGTCTGGGCCTTTCGCATCATCAAGTGGCATTATCGGGAAGTGGCCAGGCAGTTGTCGCTGGATGGGTTGCGGCCGCAGCCGTGGACGGATGTGGCGACGCACGATCGTCATAAGGTGGTGGTGCCGGTCTCTGGCATGCATCGCGGGACATTGGAGGCGTTGCACTTTGCCCGCGTCATGTCGAAGGATGTGACGGCGGTCATTGTGGACGTTGACCCTGCCGAAACGGCCCGCGTGCAGGAGAAATGGGCAATCTGGGGGCAGGACATCCCGCTGGTGGTGCTGCCCTCGCCATACCGCTCGATGACCGGGCCGCTGCTCGATTTTCTGGACAAGACGGACGAGCGCGACCCCGAGCGAGGCACGGCAGTGGTCGTGCTGCCCGAGTTCGTCCCGGCGCGCTGGTGGCATCACCTGCTGCACAACCAGACGGCCCTGGTGCTCAAGACAGTGCTGATCTATCGCCGTGGCAAGAACGGCAAGTCGCGGGTGATCATCGACGTGCCGTATCGTTTGCAAAGCTGATTCCGGGTCAGGAGGAGAAATGACAGAAGAAACCAGTTTGGAAAAAGGGGAAGTGCTCCCCGAGGAGGAGCCTCCCCCTCGTACGCCCCGCCCGGCGCTCTGGGCGGGCGTACCGGATGAGAAATGGGATGACTGGCGCTGGCAGTTGAGCCACCGGCTGAACACGCTGGAGGAACTGCGTCAGCTCATCCGTTTGACCCCCGAAGAAGAAGAGGGGGTCGCTGCACAGCACCGCTTTCGCCTCGACATCACCCCCTATTTTGCCTCGCTGATCGATCCCGACGATCCAACATGTCCCCTGCGCCGCCAGGTGATCCCCACCGGCCGCGAGCTGCAGGGCTTTGCAGAGGCGATGGCCGATTCGCTCGCCGAAGAGGCCCATTCGCCCGTGCCGGGGCTGGTGCACCGCTATCCGGACCGCGTGCTGATGCTGGTCACGACCCAGTGCGCCAGCTACTGCCGCTACTGCACGCGCAGCCGCATCGTCGGCGATCCCAAGGCCCAGTTCAGCCGGGCCAGTTATGACGTGCAGATCGACTATATCGCCCGCACGCCCCAGGTGCGCGACGTGCTCATCTCGGGCGGCGATCCGCTGATGCTCTCGCAAAAGGTGCTGGAGGAACTGCTCACCCGCCTGCGGGCCATCCCCCACGTCGAAGTGCTGCGCATCGGCACGCGAGTGCCGATCTTTCTGCCCCAGCGCATCGACGAGGAGCTGGTCGCCATGCTGCGCCGCTTCCATCCGCTGTGGATGAACATCCACGTCAACCACCCCCGCGAGATGACGCCCGAAGCCGTCCGCGCCTGCGCTCGCCTGGCCGACGCCGGCATCCCCCTGGGCTGCCAGTCCGTGCTCCTGGCCGGGGTGAACGATTGCCCTAACGTGATGATGGAACTGGTGCATGCGCTGGTCAGGGCGAGGGTGCGTCCCTACTACCTCTATCAGTGCGACCTGGTGCCCGGCGCCGGTCACTTTCGCACGCCGGTAGCCAAAGGCATCGAGATCATCGAGGCGCTGCGCGGTCACACCTCCGGCTTTGCCGTGCCGACCTACGTCATCGACGCGCCGGGCGGCGGCGGCAAGATCCCCGTGATGCCCCAGTACCTGATCAGCCAGTCAGTGGGACACACCGTGCTGCGCAACTTTGAGGGCTTTATCACCACCTACGCCGAGCCGACCGACTACCCTGCTCACGACCCGGCGCGCTGCCCGGCCTGCCAGAACAAGAGGGAGGAGGGCGGACAGGGAGGTGTGGCGTTGCTGCTCTCCGGCCAGCAGCGAACCATCGCCCCAGAGGGCTACAGGAAAACCCACCAGCGGCTGACCCGCATCCAGTGGCAGCCGATCAAATGGCGGCTGGCCGCTCAGGAGAAGCAAGAATGACCTCGTTACGTGTAGCGGTGCTGGCAAATCTGAAAAAGAACGCCCCGCTCCTGCCGGGCATCCCGGAGGACTATTGGGCGGACCTGGACTCGGAGACGACGGTCGAGGCCATCGCCGAGGCCCTGCGCCAGGGTGGGCACCAGGTGACCGTCCTGGAGGGGGACATCACGCTGGTCGATCGCCTGCGCCAGGATCGGCCGGACATCTGTTTCAACATCTGCGAGGGTCACTTTGGCGACAGCCGCGAGGCGCACGTGCCGGCGATCCTGGAGATGCTGCGCATCCCCTACACCGGCTCCAAAGTGCTGACGCTGGCGCTGACGCTGGACAAGCCGATGACCAAGCGCATCCTGGCCTTTCACGACCTGCCGACGCCGCCCTTTCAGGTGTTGGAGCGCGTCAACGAGCCGCTCGACGCGGAACTGTCCTTTCCCCTCTTTGTCAAGCCCAGCCGCCAGGGCACCGGCATGGGCATCAGCGCCCAGTCCATCGTCCACGACGAGGGCGAGCTGCGCGCTCAGGTGGGCTGGCTGCTGCAGGCCTACAATGAGCCGGTCCTGGTCGAGCGCTTCATCGCCGGCCGCGACATCACCGTGGGCCTGGTGGGCAACCTGACGCCCCCCGTGGCCTGGCGCGTGCCAGATGACGAAGAGGCGCCGCGCATCTGGCGGGGGCTGCGCTTCCTGCCGCCGCTGGAGATCAGGCTGGGCAGCTTTGCCCAGGAGGAAGGCGGCATCTACACCCACCGCGCCAAGGTCGAACTGGCCGAGCAGTTGACCTATCTCTGCCCGGCCCCCTTGAGCGACGAGCTGGTCGAGGAGCTGGAATGGCTGGCGGCGGCGACGTTCCGCGTCACCGGCTGCCTGGACGTGGCGCGGGTCGATTTCCGGCTCGATGAGGACGATGGTGACAGGCCCTACATCCTCGAGATCAACCCGCTGCCGGGGCTGGCGCCGGGCATCAGCGACCTGGTGATCGAGGCCGCCGCAGCCGGCATTGACCACGCGACGCTGGTCAACATGATCCTGGACGAAGCCATCGAACGATATGGGCTGGTATAGGGGGTGAGCGTTTGTTTAGCAGACTTCGCTCTTTGTTGCTGGGTCCGCCATTGCCCACACAGAGACTGGCAACCGAGCGGCTGAACAAGATCCGCGCGCTGGCAGCTTTTTCGCCTGATGCGCTCTCGTCCATCGCCTACGCCAATCAGGAAATCTACCTCGGCCTGGTCGTAGCGGGGAGCGCCGGCCTGGCGCTGGCGCTCCCCATCGGCCTGGCAATCGCGGTGCTGCTGACGCTGGTGGCGCTTTCTTACTACCAGACCATCCAGGGCTATCCTTCGGGCGGCGGCTCTTACGTTGTCGCCCGCGAGAACCTGGGCTCGTTGCCTGGCCTGGTTGCCGCGGCGGCGCTGTTGATCGGCTATCTGCTGACCGCTGCGGTCAGCCTGACGGCGGCGGTCGAGGCGATCGCCTCGGCGTTGCCGCTGTTGTGGCCCCACCGCGTCGGCATCGCGCTGGCGCTGCTGGCCCTGATCGCCCTGCTCAACCTGCGTGGCCTGCGCGAGACGGGCACGCTGATGGCCGTGCCGGTTTATCTCTTCCTGCTCGTTTTCTTTCCCTTGCTGGCTTACGGCCTGGTGCGGCTTGTCATCGGCGGGACCATCCCCCTGACGACGGCCGCGCCGCCAGCCGTCGTCCCCCTGACGCCTTTCCTGGTGCTCCACACTTTCTCGGCCGGCTGCACGGCGCTGACGGGGATCGAAGCGATCAGCAACGGCGTGCCCGCCTTCGAGCCGCCGGAGACCCGCAACGCCGGGCGGACGCTGATCGTTATGGCGCTCCTGATGGGGTTGCTGTTTGTCGGCAGCATCGGCCTGACCCAGGCGCTGGGGGTGGTTGCCGGTCCGCAGGAAACGATCCTCTCGGCGCTGGCGCGGCGGCTGCTCGGCAGCGGGCCGCTCCACGTGACCGTCCAGGTCAGCACGATGCTGATTCTGGCAGTGGCGGCCAACACCAGCTTTGCCGGCTTCCCCCGCCTGGCAGCGCTGTTGGGCCAGGACCGCTTCCTGCCCCATCAACTGACCAGCCTGGGGGATCGGCTGGTCTATGCCAATGGCATCGTTGCCCTGGCTGTGGCGACGGGGTTGCTGATCGTCCTCTTTGGCGGCAACACACACGCGCTGATCCCGCTCTTTGCGGTGGGCGTGTTTCTGGCGTTCACCCTTTCGCAGGCAGGGATGGTGGTGCACTGGTGGCGCCTGCGCGGGCGGGGATGGTGGCTGAAAGCGGCGCTGAACGGCGTCGGCGCCCTGGCGACAGGCATCACTGTCCTGGTCATTGGCGTCAGCAAGTTCGTCGAAGGGGCCTGGATCACCATCCTGGTCATCCCTCTCCTGGTCCTGGTCTTTTTGCAGATTCGGTCTCACTACCGGGAGGTGGGCCGGCAGCTCTCGACCGAGGGACTTGGTCCCCTTGAGCTGCTCCCGCCGCCACGGGTGGTGCTTCCCATCTCTGGCGTTCACCGCGCTGCGCTGGAGGCCGTTTCCTATGCCCGTTCGATCTCGCCGGACGTGACGGCGGTCTATATCGAGCTGACGCCGGGCAGCGCCGAGGCGGTGCGCCAGCGTTGGGCGCACTGGGTGCCCGATGTGCCGCTGGTGGTGCTGGACTCGCCGTACCGCTCCATCGTCGGCCCGCTGCTGGACTTTCTCGACGAGACGGATCGGCAGCACAACGACGGGCAGCTTGCCACGGTCGTGCTGCCCGAGTTTGTGCCGGCCAGGTGGTGGCATAGCATCCTGCACAACCAGACGGCCTGGCTGATCAAAGCGGCGCTGCTCTATCGCCAACGGCAGTTGGGCTTTCAGCGGGTTATTATCGACGTGGCCTACCACCTGCGGCGGTAGGCCATGGGCGGAGAGGGCTAGAGCATCTCGACGATTGCCGCTGCCATCTGCTCCAGCGGCACCACGCGGTCGACGATGCCGGCGGCGATGGCCTCTTTGGGCATGCCAAAGACCACGCTGCTGCGTTCGTCCTGGGCCAGCACCCGCCCGCCGACCTCTTTGATCTGCCGCAGGCCCTCCACGCCGTCGCGGCCCATGCCGGTCATGATCACGCCCAGCGCCTGAGGCCCGTGCGCCTGCGCGACCGACTCGAACAGCAAGTCAGCAGACGGGCAGATGGTGTCTGCGGGCGCGCATGGGCGCAGATGCGCGCGGCCATCGGGACGCAGCAGCAGGTGCGCGTCGTCGGGCGCAAAGAGGACCCGGCCCGGCCGGGGCCATTCTCCTTCTTCGGCTGCCTTGACCGGCAGTTTGCTGGCTCTGCCCAGCCACTCGACCATGCCCCGTCCAAAGCCGCGGGTGATGTGCTGGACGACCAGGACGGGCACGGGCAGTTCAGCCGGCAGCTCCTGCAGCAGGCGGTAGAGGGCAGCCGGCCCGCCGGTCGAGGCGGCGATGGCCAGCAGCCTTGTCTGCGCCTGGCTCAGGTCGCGCTGGGGGACGGGGCGCGGCGTGCCCAGCGTGCCGGTGGCCCACTGCCGCACGACGCGCACTTCGGACATCAATTTGACCGTGGTGATGAGCTTTTCGCGGATGGTTTCATAGGCAGGGCCGGCAGGGCCGGCGGGCTTTTCGATCACCGTCAGCGCGCCAGCGCGAATGGCATTGAAGGCGATGGGCTGCTCCCCCTCCTCCACGTTCGCGCTGACAACGACGATGGGCGTGGGCACCTGCTGCATGATGCGCCGCGTGGCGCGAAAGCCGTCCATGCGCGGCATGCGGATGTCCATGGTGATGACGTCGGGGCGCAGCGCCATCGCCATCGCCACGCCCTCCAATCCGTCCCGCGCCGCGCCGACGACCTGCAGCTCAGGGTCGCTCTCCAGCATATCGACCAGCAGATCGCGCACGGTGGGAGAATCTTCGACGACGAGAACACGGATCGTTTGCTGATCGCTCATCGCTTATCGCTCATCGCTTATCGCCTGTCGCTGCTCAGCGGCAACGAGAAGCCAAACGTGCTGCCCTTGTCTACCTGGCTCTCTACCCACACCTGTCCCCCGTGCTGCTCGATGATGGCTTTGACGATGGCCAGCCCCAGGCCGGTGCCGGGAGTTTCGGAGGTTCTGACCGAGGGGACGCGATAGAACTTTTCAAAGAGGCGCGGCATGGCGTCGCGCGGGATGCCGATGCCGGTGTCCTCGACTTCCACGGTTACCTGTTCGTCCTTCTGGCGCAGCCGCACGGTCACCGTCCCGCCCTCCGGCGTGTATTTGATCGCGTTGCTGATCAGGTTTTCCAGCGCCCGCCGCAACTGTTTGGCGTCCCCCAGCACGGGCCGCTCGACAGGGGCCAGGTCGCCGCGCAGGGTCAGTTTCTTGACCTCGGCGGTGATCATGGCCGCCTCCAGCGCGCTGTGGACGATCTGATCGATGCGGCAGGGGACGCGGTCAGCCTCCACGCCCGCCTCGATCTTGCCCAGGTCGAGCAGGTCGCCGATCAGTTCGGCCATCTCCTGGGTGCGTATCTTGATGCGCTGGGCAAAGTCCCTGCTCTCGCCCTGGAGGGTCCCTTCCAGCAGCGAGGCATAGCCGTGGATGGCGCTGAGCGGCGAGCGCAGGTCGTGGGAGACAGTGGCGATAAAGTCGTTTTTCATGCGCTCCAGCTCTTTCAGGTGGGTGATGTCCTGCATCACCGCCACCAGACCGACGCCGCTGACGGGGGCAATGCTGGCGTAGAGGGTGCGCTCGTTGGCCAGGGGGATCTCAGCGGTATGGGGCGGGGTGCCGTCCGCGCCGCGCTGGAAGAGAGCGCACAATGCCTGGTTGTCGATAGCCTCGGCCAGAGGGCGGCCGCTGACCTGGCTGGCTTTGCAGGCAAAGGCCCGCTCGGCGGCCGGGTTGAGCAGCACGATGCGCCCCTCGTTGTCCGTGACCAGCACCGCGTCGGCTGTGCCGGCCAGGATGGCAGAGACCTTGCCGCGCTCGACTTCGGTCTGGGTGTAGAGCCTGGCGTTTTCGATGGCCAGCGCGGCATGGTCGGCCAGGGCCAGGCAGAAGGCGATCTCCCGTTCGCTGTAGGAGCGTTCCTTCTCCTGGTACAGCTCGACCAGGCCGATGACGCGGTTGCGGGCGCGCAGGGGGAGCATGAGCACACTGGCGAGTTTGTATGCTTCCAGGAGCGCTTTCTCCTGCGGGTCTGCCAGAGGATCGTCGACGTTGACGACGAGCGGCTCGGCCGCTTCCAGCACGCGCGCCGTGGCCGGATAGTCGCGCAGGAGGCAGGTCTCCCCGACCTCTTCGCCCCAGCCTTCTTCGGGCCTGGCTTCGCGCAGGGTGTACCCGGCCAGCAGCGTCATCGTCCCTGCCTGGGGGTCCCAGGAGGAGATCGAGCAGGCGGTGACGTTCATCGCTTCGACCATAGCCTGGGCAACACGGCGCAGCACCTCGTCCAGTTCCAGCGTGGACGAGATGGAAGCGCTGGTTTC
The DNA here is from genome assembly GCA_034435295.1 of Anaerolineae bacterium. Classification (GTDB taxonomy): domain Bacteria; phylum Chloroflexota; class Anaerolineae; order B4-G1; family DUEL01; genus DAOTYD01. The sequence continues at coordinate 8,988 of DAOTYD010000127.1, forward strand.
CAGCAGCGCTTCCTGCTCGCGCAGGCGGCGCTGGATTTCGCGAAAGAGCTGGGCGTTGCGCAGGGTCACGGCGACCTGGCTTGCCAGCGTTTCCACCAGGGGGATTTCCTCTTCGCCGAGCTGGCCGGGCTGGTCGCTCTGCACGTCGAGGATGCCCAACAGCTCGCCGCCGACCTGCATGGGCGCAGCCAGCTCGGCCACGGTGTCGGGCAGGGCGGCCACGGGGCGGTAGCGGCTGTCCTTGTGGACATCGGGCACCAGCAGCGATTTGCGGTGGCGGGCCGCCCAGGTGACGATGCCTGGCTCGGAAATGAGCAGGCGGTGCGGAGGGAGGGCAGGCTCTGGCCGATGCCCGCAGGCAAAGCCCTCAAAGACCAGCTCTTCTCCTTTGCAGAGGGCAAAGGCGACGTGGTAATAGCCAAAGGCCTGGCTGATCAGCGCGGCCATTTCCCGCAACAGTTCGTCGGGATCGAGGATGGCTGCCGCGCGCTGGCCGGCGCGGTTGACCAGTTGGAGCTGACGGGCGCGGAGTTGTTCTTTCTGAAATGCGCGCGCTTTTTCGATGACGATGGCTGCCTGCGAGGCAATCGACCACATCAGGTCGAGGTGGGCCGGCTTGAAATAGTGCGGCTGCTCGTGGGTCAGCACCAGCGCGCCGGAGACGTGGCCGGCGGAGAGCAGCGGCACGGCCAGCGCGGAGAGCATCCGCGCATGGCTCTCCTCGACGACCACCCAACGCGCGTCCTGGCGCGTGTCGGGGATGACGGTGGCCTGCTGGTTCCGGATCACCCAGCCGGCCAGGCCCTTCTCGATGATTTCCTCCCATACTCCTCCCGAGATGGTGACCGTGCCGTCGCGGTGCTGGGCGATCTTGCGGATCGGTTTCCCCCCCTCGTCCAGCAAGACGATGCTGCTGGACAGTGCGTCGAAAGCCTCGATGGTGAGGAGGAGCACGCGCGACAGCAGCGTGTCCAGGTCGAGTTCGGCGCTGATCTCGCGGCTGATGCGATAGAGCAGTTCGCTTTTGGCTTTTTCCGCCTCCAGCTCCTGGCGGCTTTGCTTGAGGCGCAGCATCGTCTTGACCCGCGCCAGGAGCTCGCTCTGGTCGGGCGGCTTGGTCAGAAAGTCGTTGGCCCCGGCCTCCAACCCACGCACGCGGCTGGTGACGTCGCCCAGAGTGGTGACCAGGATGATGGGGATGGCGTTATAGCGCGGGTCCTGGCGCAGGCGGCGGGTGACGACATAGCCGTCCAGCCCCGGCAGGATCACGTCGAGCAGGATCAGGTCGGGCGGCTGAGCCTCGATCATCACCAGCGCTTCGCCGCCGTCCTCGGCCTCGCGCACGCTGTAGCCTGCCCGTTCCAGCACCACCCTGGCCCAGGTGCGGCTGGTCGCGCTGTCGTCGACGATGAGGATGTTGCCGCTGCAGGTTGTTTCCTCTTTTTCCATGCCCATCTCCTCAGATGAACTGCTGGATGGTGTCCAGCAACTCGTCCTGGTCAAAGCTGCTCTTGACAATGTAGGCGTCGGCGCCGACGGCGATGCCCTTTGCCCGGTCTTCTGGGCTGGACATAGAGGTGACCAGGATGACCGGGATGTTGCAGTAACGCTCGTCTTCTTTTACCCGCCGCGTCAGTTCAAAGCCATCCAGACGCGGCATGTCGATGTCGGCGACGACCAGGTCGATGGGGCTCTCTTGCAGGGCGGCGAGGGCCTCTTCGCCGTCGACGGCCAGGTGGACGTCGTAGCCGGCGGCGGAGAGGATGTTCTTTTCCAGCGTTCGTGTGGTGATCGAGTCGTCGACGACGAGGATAGCCTTGCGCGTCTCGGCAGGGGGTGGGGTGGGGCCTTCGCTGGCGGGCGGGAGTGCGCGTCCCCCGCCGCTGCGGGCGCTCTTGATCAGGTCGGAGACGTTGAGAATGTGGATGACCTGGCCCGTCCCCAGCACCGTTGCCCCGCCGATGTTGGGCACGCGGGCCAGTTGCCGGCCCAGGCTCTTGACCACCACTTCTTGCTCGCCGGCAAACTGGTCGACGATAAAGGCCATCTCCTGCCCGCCGGCGTGGAGGATGACTGCGCGCAGGCTGTCGGCGGGCGCGGCGACAGGGCCACGGCCGGGCAGTTGCAGCACATCGGCCAGGCGGACGACAGAGACGGGCCGACCAGCGTAGGAGATGGCCATCCCTCCCTCGACGGTGGCCAGCTCCGCCGGCGAGATCTCGATCAGGCGCTCGACAGTGGAGAGCGGCACGGCAAAGAGCTGCTCTGCCGCGCGCAGCAGCAGACAGCGCGTGCTGACCAGGGTGAGAGGCAGGGTGAGGATGAAAGTGGTGCCCTGCCCGCGCGTCGAGCGCACCTCGATATGCCCTTGCAGCGCCTCGATGTTCTGCCGCACCACGTCCAACCCCACGCCACGGCCAGAGACCTGGGTAACGAGCGGGGCGGTGGAGATGCCGGAGACAAAGATCAGCCCAGCGGCCTGCTCGTCGCCAAGTTCGGCTGCCTGTTCCGCGCTCAGGATGCCGCGTTTGACGGCGGCCTGGCGCACGGCGTTGCAGTCGATGCCGGCGCCGTCGTCGGCGATCTCCAGCAGGATGACGTTGCCCTGGCGCTCGGCGCGCAGGCTGATTGTCCCCTGGCGCGGCTTGCCGGCCTGCTCCCGTTGCTGGGGCGGTTCGATGCCGTGGTCGATGCAGTTGCGCAGCACGTGCATCAGCGGGTCTTTGACCATCTCCAGCACGTGCTTGTCCATCTCGGTGTCTGCGCCCTGCGTTTCCAGTGTCACTTCGACGCCCTTTTCGCGGGCCAGGTCGCGCACCATGCGGCGGAAAGCGCCCACCAGGTTGGCCAGCGGCAGCATGCGCGCCCTTTTCACCCCTTCCTGCAGCTCGCTTGTCGCCAGGGAGAGCCGCGCCAGGTCGTCGGAGAGGTGGTGGACATAGTCGTTGATCCACTGCGTCACGGCATCGAGGTTGGCCTGGTTTTGCTCTAGAAAGGCCAGAACCGGGTCGCTCTGTCCGTTGCCCCTCTGTTCGAGCCGTTGCAGGGTCATGCTGCGCATGCGCAGCCAGTCGCGGCGCCAGCGGTTGAGCAAGGTGCGAATGCGCCTGGCTTCAGCCAGGCGCTGCCCGGCGCTGAGGCGGGCGGCCAACAATTCGCCCGTCTGCGCCATCAGGTCATCCAGACGCGCCGTGGGCACGCGGATCGACTCGGCGCTCCACGGCTGGAGTGTCGGTTCGGCGGAGGGCAGCGTCTGGGCCAGCAGCGCCTCGGCGGTATCCTCGGCGGCGGGACGGGCGCGCTGGGCGGCGCTCAGCCGCTCGATATAGCCGTCCACGTCGAGGCTGGTCTGGGGGTCCTGCGCGCTGTCGAGGTGGACCATGGCGGCTCCGATCATGTCAGAGCCTTTGTAGAACAGATCGAACAGCTCAGCCGAGAGGGTCAGCCTGCCCTTTTGGATGGCTCCCAGGGCGTCTTCCAGAGCGTGCGCCAGCCGCTCGATGGCGTGCAAACTGACCGCGCGGGCGGCGCCCTTGAGGGAGTGGACGTGGCGGAAGAGGCTCTCCAGCAACTCGCCGCGCTGGGGGCCTTCCGGCTCCTGCTCCAGGGCGAGCAGGCTGGCGTTGACGGCGGCCAGCCGTTCGGCCAGCTCTTCGCGGAAACTGGCCATCAGTTGTCGCAGCATTTCCTCGTCTGCCAGGCCCATGGCTTGCTCCCCTAACGCACCTCTTCACGCACCACCATGCGCTCGTCACCGAGCAGCTTTTCCAGGTTCAGGAAAACGATCAGGTCGGGGGTCACGCCGCGGGTGAACTCGACGGCAAGGCGGGTGGACGTGGGCAGGGTCGGCTTGAGGTCGTTGAGGGGGATGGGGCGCACAGCATAGACCTTGTTGGTGAGAAGCCCCACCTCCATTCCGCCCGCGCTGACGGCGATGACCTGGGCGCGGCTGTCGATAGGCGTCGCTTCCAGCCCCAGAAAGCGTTGCAGATCGATCACCGAGAGGATGCGGCCGCGCAGGTTGATCACGCCGACGACAAAATCCGGCGTGCAGGGGGTTGGCGTCAGCTCCTCCACTGTAAAGATGCCGGTGACGTGCTGGACGTCGATCGCGTAGCGGCTCTCCCCCAGCGCAAAAATGACCGCCTCGACCGCTTCGCTCTTTTCCTCCTGCGGCGGGATGGCGGCCAGGGCGCGGGTGCGCTGTTGGAGGATCAGGGCAACGTCGGCGGCGTCAAGGTCGCTGTCGCCCTGGAGGGGGAGAGGTTCTGCTTTCTTTCTCCTGCTCATTGCTCCTTCCCCGGTGGATTTTCGATGACCTGGCGCAGGCGTTGCGCCAGCCGGTTCAGCTCTTCGGCGGCCTGCTCCATCTGCTGCGCGCCAGCTTCGGCGTTCCTGGCAACCTGGCTGATCTCTTCCATTGCCTGGACGATCTGCTCCATGCCGGTGAGCTGCTGTCCGGCAGCGGCGGCGATCTGCACTGCGGCCTGACTGGAGGCGGCGATGCTGCGGGTCAGCTCGCCGATAGCGTCGCCTGCCCTGCCTGCCAGCTCGACCGCCTGATCGGCCTGGGCCAGTCCCTCTTCGGTGACCGTTGCGGTGGCCTGGACGCGACGGCGGATGTCGGAGAGGACCTGGCGTACCTGGTCGGTGGCGGCCTGGCTCTGCTCGGCCAGGCGGCGGATCTCTTCGGCGACGACGGCAAAACCGCGGCCCGCCTCGCCAGCGCGGGCTGCCTCGATGGCGGCGTTGAGCGCCAGCATGTCGGACTGGTAGGCGATTTCGCTGACCGTGGCGATGATCTGGCTGATGAGGCGGGTCTGTTCAGCCAGGGCGTGGATGTTGGAGGAGATGGCCTCGACGCGCTGTTTGACCTGGCGGGTGCCGTCGATGGCCTGCTCGACGGCCTGCTGGCCAGCGGAGGAGATGGCGGCGGTTTGCCGGGCGGCGTCGGCGACGGACTGGGCGCGCTGGCTCGTTTCTTGGGCAATGACCCGCACCTGATCGATTGTGGCCGAGGTCTGGGCGATGGCGGAGGCCTGTTTCTCGGCGCCAAGCGTTTGCTGGCCGGTTGCGGCCAGGATGTCGGCGGCGAGGGCGGTGATCTCTTCGACGGCCTGGCGGATCTGCTGGCTGAGGCGATGGAGCGCTTCGACCATGCTGTTGAGGCTGTGACCCAGGGCGGCCAGCGGTTCGTTGTCGATCGTCGTTGGGTCCAGTCTCCAGGTCAGGTCCCCCGCCGCGACCTGGCGGGCGAAGGTTGTGTAATCGGTCACGGTGCGCTCGATCGTCTGCTCCAGGTAGCGCCGCGTTTGCTCCAGGCTGTTACGGGCCTCTTCCAACTGGCGGGCATGGGAGCGGGTACGTTGCAGCGCCTGTTGCAGGCCGCTCTCGAACAGCCAGGCCAGGGTGGCCAGCAGGAAAAGGATGCCCATCATCAGCAGCATCTCGAAGGGGATGTCGGCCAGCGGCAGCGGCGGGGCCTGCGGGTAGACGAGACCAACGTACTGGCCCAGGGCGGCGCCCAGATAGACGAGGCAGCCGACGGCAGCAAAGATGAACCCCCAACGGCTGCCCAGGAGAAGCACCGCGCCGACTACCACCGGCGTCAGCAGATACCAGGTCTGATCGCCAATGCTGGCGGCGGGGTCGGCCAGCGTGCCCAGCATGACGATGGCCATGCCGCCCCACAAAAAGATGTGGCTGGCCAGCGTCACCCTGTTGCGGCGGGAAAAGACGAAGATGGAAGCAAACCAGACTGCCGTAACGACCAGCAGGATCAGGAAGAGGCTGCTCAGCGATGGACGCCGTTGCAGGTACACAAAGAAGAGGACAGAGTTGATCGCCAGGGAGAGGCTCAGGCCGCCCAGGGCAATGACGTTGAGGGCCAGGGCCTTGCGGCGCAGTTCTTCATCCTGGATGGTTGGCGTCAGCCATTGCTGGATTTTTTCGCTTAAGGGGCCTGCGCTCATAGCCGGTATCTTTCCACCATTTCCCGCAGCAGGCTGGCCAGCTCGTTCAGTTCAGCGGCCGCTTTCTCTACCTGCTGCACGCCGCTCAGGTTCTGGACCGAGACCTGATGGATGTGCTCCATCGCCTGGGCGATCTGTTCCATGCCGGTGCGCTGTTGGCCGGCGGCGGCAGCGATCTGCACCGCTGCCTGGGCTGAGGTGGTGATGTCACCGGCCAGGCGGCGGATGGCCTGTCCGGCTTCTCCCGCCAGGCGCGCGCCGGCGTCGGCTTTTTTCATGCCCTCTTCGGTGGTCATCACTGCCGTGTTGACCACCTTCTGGATTTCGGAGAGGATCTCGCGCACCTGGTCGGTGGCTTCCTGGCTCTGCTCGGCCAGGCGGCGCACCTCGCTGGCGACGACGGCAAAGCCGCGGCCGGCTTCCCCTGCCCGCGCTGCCTCGACAGCGGCGTTGAGCGCCAGCATGTCCGACTGGTAGGCGATCTTGTCGACAGTGGCGATGATCTGGCCGATGGCCTGCGTCTGCTCGGAAAGGGCCAGGATGGTGGCGGCAATCGATTCGACGCGGCTCTTGACCTGTTCCACGCCGGCGATGGTATCGCTGACGGCCTGCTGACCGGTGGTCGAGACGGTGGCGGTGCGCTGGGCGACGTCGGCGACGGATTGGGCGCGCTGGGTGGTCTCTTCGGCGATGGCGCGCACTTCGTCGATCGTCGAGCTGGCCTGCGAGATCGCCGCCGACTGCTCGCTGATGCCGGTGGCCTGTTGCGAGACGGCGGCCAGGATCTCTGCCGAGGCCGAGGCCAGGTTGCTGGCCGTCTCGCGGATGCGCAGGATCAGCTTCTGCAGTCCGCCGATGGTCTGGTTCAGCTTCTGCCCCAGGATGATGAGCGGGTCCTGGCTTTCCCCCTCTGGCACGGCCAGGCGGGTGGTCAGGTTGCCCATTGCCACTTCGGTCATATAGTTGACGTATTTCTGCACGCTGGCCTGGAGGTCGGCGCTGTGTTGTTCGAGGGTCAGGCGGGCCGCTTCCAGCTCGCGGTTGCTCTCCTCCAGTTTCTGCGCCCGCTGACGGGCCAGGGCAAAACCCTGGGCCGTGCTGCGCACGCTGTGGCGGAGCAACAGGGTGGTCAGAATAAGGACGGCGACGATGATGACTACCTGGAAGAAGCTCAGCGTTGGCGGAGGGTAGTGGATCAGGCCGGCCCTCTCGATGAGATAGGCCAGCGCGACGGCCACGGCGCTGAGCAACGCAAAGGCCACGGCGCCGGGCATGCCTGTCAGCAGCCCTGCCAGCACGATGATCAGGGGGTAGGTGATGACCGAGTTGTCGCCGCGGAGGCCGCTGAAGAAGAGGATCCAGATGGTCATCACAATCCAGAAAATAGCGCTCAAGAGGGCGCCGGCCAGCCGCGTGCGCCCCCGGCGGTTGAGGTACAACAGCCATAGGGAGAGGACGCCAATCGCCGTCCCGCTGAGGAGGGTGAAGGCGTCTCCCGGATCGTCGGGGAGACCGTATAAGATCAACTGGATGAGGACGGTGATGGCCACGGCGCCGATAAATGTCAACAGCGAAGAGTGCAACAGCCTGGCTGTTCGTGTCTTTTCTTCGTCGCCCTCGAAAACGGGGGCCCTGAAAAAACTTTGGTTGACCATGCTCTCCTCCCAAGGGATCGCTTCACGGACGGCTTTCAGTGGGCGGCCCCCTCGCCGAGTTGCCGCTTGACGATGTAGAGCAATCGTCCGGCGGTCATGCCATCGGACCAGGGGATCACGGCGTCGCTGCTCATCCTTTCGAGCAGGCGGCAGGTGTTCTGTAGCGACTTGTGCGCTCGTTCGGCGTTGTCTGCTTCTCGATAGAGGTTGGCCAGCCAAAAGTGGCCCAAAATGGCGTTGCGGTCGAGATAGACGACGCGCTTCATCTCGCTCAGGGCGCGGCTGTGGTCTTGTTCTTGCAGGCAGATCAGGCCAAGCAGAAAGTGGGCTTCGGCCAGCAGCGTGTCCTGCGCCAGCGCCCGCTCGCACCACTGGCGCGCTTCTTCCCAGCGGCCGCTGTTGGCGTGAATCCTGGCCAGCAGGTAGCAGACGCGCGCATCGTCGGGCTTTTCGCGGAGGAGCTGGTGCAGCCGTTCGAGCGCTTCTTCGGGCCGCCCCTGGGCGATGAGCTCTTCGGCCTGGGTGTAGCCGTCGACTGCTGGGGGCGCTGTCGGCAGCGGCGCGGCAGCGGGCGGCTCTGCGACAGGGGGTTGCTCTGCCGCCTTCAGCCAGCGGTCGTCGCGTTTTGCCGGCCGCCCTGTCTTTTGGTAGGCGATGGTGCCGGGAAACATGTGCGCCTGCAAGGGGACATAGTTCGTTGGCATTGGCTCGGCATGGCCGACGATCAGCCAGCCCCCTTCGACCAGCGCCTCGTACAGCCGCTCGATCACGCGCCGCGTCAGATCGGCGGTCAGGTAGATGGTCACGTTGCGGCAGACGATCAGGTCGAAGGCGGCGGTGTTGTTGGCCAGGGAAGGGTAGGTATCTTCCACCAGGTTGAGGTAGTTGAAAGCGACCATCTCCCGCACCTGGGGGTCGATCTCCCACAGCGCGTCACGGCGCCGAAAATAGCGCTGGATCAGTCGCTCCCACCCTTTCTCACGAAAAGACCAGTCGCTATACAGGCCGGCGCGCGCCCGGCCCAACGTTTCCTGGTTGATGTCGGAGGCCAGGATGGTGATGCGCCAGTCGGCGCGGTCGGGCAGCAGCTCGCACAGGAGGATGGCGATGGAGTAGGGTTCTTCGCCGCTGGCGCAGCCGACGCTCCAGATGCGCAGTTGGCGGCCGAGGGCGCGTTTGCGGGCGATGATCGCCGGCAGGATCTGTTCCTGGAGCGCCTTGAACTGGGCGCGGTCGCGGAAAAAGTAGCCCTCGCCCACGGTGAGACAGGCAATCAGGCGTTCCCATTCCTGTCCGCCGGAGTGACTGTGGACGAGCCGCTCATAGTAGTCTGCCAGGTCACGGCAGTCGGACTGTTCGAGCGCTCGCAGCAGGCCGCGTTCCAGCTCAGCGCGGCGGTTTCTGGCAAAGTGCAGGCCGCTGCGTTCCAGGATCAGGCTGCGGAAGCGTTCGAGCTCTCTTTCTTCCAGCCGGGCGGGAGCGCGGTTCATGGCGACGCCTCACCGGGAGGGAGGGTCTGTTGGAGGGATGTTTCTTCGGCGGGGGAGAGAAAGGTCTGCGGGTCGAGCAGCAGGACGATGCCGTCGTCCAGGCGGGCCAGGCCGAGCAGATGGGAGGTCTGGAGGGCGGGAGGAAAGACCTGGACGGGGGTTTGCACCTGGCTGGGCTGCAGATCGACGACGGCGCGCACGGCGTCGACGGCCAGGGCAATGGTGCGTCCGTTCAGGCGGCTGATGACGAGAGGGACGCGCAGGGTATAGGGGCGGATGGGTTGTTGCAGCCGCCAGCGCAGGTCGATGACGGGGATGACCTGGCCGTGAAAGTCGATCACGCCGGCCACAAAGTCGGGCGCTTTGGGCAGGCGGGTGATCGAGACCATCGCGGCGACCTTGAGCACGCTTTCCACCGGCAGGCCATAGCGCTGACCGGCACTTTCGATGATCAGCGTCGGCCCACCTGCCGCTGACTGCCGGCAAGAGTTGCCCTGCTCGTGCTGATCCGCTGGATGGTTCATACGCCCTTTCCTTGGCCTACGCCTGCACACAAGGCGGTAACTGACATTCTATCAAACCTCGGCATGAGAGTCAAGCCGGGCGAGATTGGGTGTTCGAAGCAAAAGGATAGAGCGCCCCGCCCGCCCTGCTCCCGCCGGCTCTGTGACCCGGCGAGTCCCACTGGCGGGGGTCACAGACCGTGAAATCTGTGAAATCGTAACTGCTCAGCGAAGCCTCGCCTCAAGCCGACGAGGGAATGGGACACGGACGAACACGGGCTGCGCACACGGATTTTTACAAGTCACAAAGACACGAAGGAAAACAGGCGGTTTGCCCGTATTGGGAAGCATTTGTGTCTTCTACGACCCTGGTGACTTGGTGTCTTGGTGGTGAAACCTGTTTTGCCTGAGCAGTTACCTCGCTTTGACGTGAGAGGATCGAAGGCCGCGAAGCGGCCGCTTCGCCGTCTTCGGCAGCTCGCTCAGGATGAAAGGGGGAAAATCATCCGTGTTGCACAGAACCCGTGTCGCAACGAGACCCTTCGCTGCGCTCAGGGTCTCTGAGTGTGTCTCTTTGTCTTTTTGTGGTAGAATACGCTGGCTATCCTGAGGAGGAGCGATGCAATACCGAACATTTGGGAAACTCGACTGGCGACCTTCGGCGTTGGGTTTTGGCGCCATGCGCCTGCCGGTGATCGACCATGACATGAGCCGCATCGACGAGGAAGAGGCGACGCGGATGATCCGCCATGCCATTGACCACGGCGTCAACTATGTCGACACGGCCTATCCTTACCACCAGCAACAGGGCGAGCCCTTCGTCGGGCGGGCGCTGAGGGACGGCTACCGCGAGCGCGTCAGGCTGGCGACCAAGATGCCGACGTGGCTGATCGAAAAGCCCGAAGATTTCGACCGCTATCTGGCGCTCCAACTGGAACGGCTGCAGGTCGAGCGGATCGATTTCTACCTGCTGCACGCGCTGGAGGCGGCGCGCTGGGCCCGGCTGCGCGACCTGGGCGTGCTCGACTGGGCCGAGCGCCAGATGGCTGCTGGACTGATCGGCTATCTGGGCTTTTCTTTCCACGACAGTTTCGAGGTTTTCAAAGAGATCGTCGATGCCTGTGACCACTGGACGCTGGCCCAGATTCAGTACAACTATATGGACGTGGACTATCAGGCAGGCCAGCGCGGCCTGCGCTATGCTGCGGCAAAGGGCCTGGCGGTGGTCATCATGGAACCGCTGCGTGGCGGGCAACTGGCGCGCGTGCCGCCGCCCGAAGCAGTGGCGGCGCTCTGGGCGACTGCCGACCGCCAGCGCACGCCAGCCGACTGGGCGCTGCAGTGGCTGTGGAATCAGCCGGAGGTCTCCCTGGTGCTCAGCGGCATGAGCACGATGCAGCAGGTGGAGGAGAACCTGGCCAGCGCCGGCCGCTCAGGGGTGGGCAGCCTGAGCGCAGAGGAACTGGCGCTCATCGAACGGGTGCGGGCGGCTTACCGCGGCCTCTCTCCCATCCCCTGCACCCAGTGCCGCTACTGTGTCCCCTGTCCCAACGGCGTCGAGATCCCGCGCATTTTCGAGATCTATAACGATGTCATGATGTACAATGACCCCCGTACCGGGCGGATGCTCTATGGCTGGCTGAAAGAGACGCAGCGCGCCGATCAATGTGTCGAGTGTGGCCAGTGCCAGGATGCCTGTCCGCAGGGCATTCCGATCATCGAGTGGCTCAAGAAAGCGCACGCCCTGCTGGGGGCTGAGTAGCGCAGGCGGGCTTGAAAGCCCGCCCTATGCTTGAAATCTGTGAGGCTGTGTCCGAACTCGTGTCCGAGGCCTGGGTGTTCGTAGCAAAAGGGTAGAGCGCCCCGCTCGCCCTGCTCCCGCCGGGTCTGTGACCCCGCGGGCCCCACTGGCGGGGGTCACAGACACCCGCCGAGCAAGGGGGGGCGGTCTGGGCTTGACTTTTCGCCTTGCCGCAATACAATGAAGGCAGTCCTTGCACCAGGGAGAGCAGCATGACCCGTCGCATTCTGATCGTCGACGCCAACGAGGCCTTTGCCACGATCCTCCGGCAGGGCCTGGAAGAGATGCCGGACACGCGAGCCGAGATCGTCACCAGCGGACGCAAAGCCCTGCAGTCCATCGCTGCCGCAGCCTACGATCTGGTCATTGTCGACCTGGGCCTGACCGATGTCGAGGGCGATCGCTTTGTGCGCACGCTGCGCGAAAAGAATCCCCACCTGCGCCTGGTTGTCATCCCGCTGGTGGGCGAGGAGATGCCGCCGGAACTGGCTGACCTCGACCTGCAGGGGACGCTGTCCAAGCCTTTCTTCCTGCCTGACCTGCCGCCCAGGATCGAAGCGTTCTTTGCCCGCGCTCCGGGCAGCGGCGCTACCACCCCGCCGGAACCGGCAGTCGAGCCAGAAAAGCCCCCTGAACCGGCAAAACCCGCCGAGCCCGAAGCAGCCAAAAAGCCCGCCCGCCGCCCGCCGCGCACGTTGCGCCGCGAGCAGGAAGCCGTGCGCGAAATGTCCCGCCTGGCCCAGGAAGTGGGCGCCGAGGCGGTCTTGCTCACGGAGGGCGAGGACTTGCTGGCCCACGCCGGGCGCATGTCGCGCCAGGACATTGTCGCCCTGGCCGCCACGATCAGCGAGTCCTGGCGCACCGCCGCCCGCCTGGCCGACATCCTGGGCAAAAAGATGACCCGCTTCGAGCAGAGCATCGGCGGGGCCGAGTTCACCCTCTACTCGCTGGCTGTCGAGGAGGAGATCCTCCTCTCCGTTGTCATCGCCGGCACGGTCACCCTGGGCATGACCCGCCATCGCTCGCGCGAGACGGCCGAGGCCCTGCGGAGGCTGATCTGACGTGGCTCCCCGCCTGGTCCTGATCGATGGCCATGCGCTGGCCTACCGCGCCTTTTTCGCCCTGCCGCTGGAAAATTTCAGCACCCGCGAGGGCGAGCCGACCAACGCCACCTATGGCTTTACCGCCACGCTGCTGACCATCCTCCAGGAACAGCATCCCGACTATATTGCCGTCTGCTTCGACGCCGGCCATTCGGGCCGCGAGACGCTCTATCCGGCCTACAAGGCCCACCGTGACAAGATGCCCGACGAGATGCGCGTGCAGATGGAGCGCATCCGCCAGATCGTCACCGCGTTCAACATCCCCGTCTTTGAGGTGGAAGGGCTGGAGGCGGATGACCTGCTGGGGACGCTGGCGCGGCAGGCGGCGGAGCAGGGGGTGGAAACGCTGATCGTCACCGGCGACCGCGACCTGCTGCAACTGGTCTCGCCGCGCGTGCGCGTCTTTCTCGCCGGCCGCCGCCTCTCCGAAGGCCAGGTCTATGACGAGCAGGCCGTGCGCGAGCGCTTCGGCGGGCTGACCCCCGCCCAGTTGCGCGACTATAAGGCGCTGGTCGGCGATCCCTCCGACAACATCCCTGGCGTGCGCGGCGTCGGCGAAAAGACAGCCATTGCCCTCCTGCAGCGCTATGGCTCGCTGGAGGCGGTCTATGAGCACCTGGAGGGGATCGAGCCGCCGCGCTACCGCGCCGCGCTGGCCCAGGGCCGCGACGACGCGCTGCTCAGCCGGAAGCTGGTCACCATCCACACCGACTTGCCGGTGACGCTCGACCTGGCGGCCTGTGCGGCGGGCGATTTCTCGCGCGACCAGGTGGCCGCGCTCTTTCGCCAGCTCGAGTTCCGCTCGCTGATCGACCGCCTGCCGGGCGCGGCGGCGCAAGGCCCGGTGCGGCAGCTCTCTCTGTTCGATACCGCGCCGAAGCCGACGCGCCCTTCACCCACCCAACACCACGTCGTGACGACGGCGGAGGCGCTGGCCGCGCTGGTCGACCGGCTCGCGCGCGCCGAGGCCGTCGCCTTTGACACCGAGACCACCTCGACTGACCCGATGCGCGCCGCGCTGGTCGGCCTGGCTTTCAGCGATTGCCAGGGCGAGGGCTGGTACATCCCCGTCGGCCACCGCCAGGGCGAACAACTGCCGCTGGAGCAGGTGCTGGGCGCGCTGCGCCCGCTCCTGACCGACCCCAATCGGCCCAAGTGGGGCCACAACGCCAAGTACGACATGGCCGTCCTGGCCCGCTACGGCATCGACCTGGACGGCCTGGCCTTTGACACCATGATCGCCGAGTGGCTGACCGACCCGGGCAGCCACAACCTGGGGCTCAAGAACCTGGCCTTTGTGCGTCTGGGGGTCGAGATGACGCCGATCGAGGAGCTCATCGGCTCGGGGCGCAACCAGCTCAGCATGGCCGACGTCGCCATCGAGCAGGTCGCTGCCTACGCCGCCGCCGACGTCGACATGACCCTGCGCCTGGGCCGTGTCCTGGGGGAGGAACTGCGCCAGAAGGGCCACTGGGACCTTTTCCTTGAGCTGGAACTGCCGCTGGTGAGGGTGCTGCTGGAGATGGAGATGGCGGGGGTGGCGCTGGACGTCGATTTTCTGCGCCAGATGTCGCTCGAACTGGCCCGCCGACTGGAGGAACTGGAGCAGCAGATTTACCGCCTGGTCGGTCACACCTTCAACATCAACTCGACCCAGCAGTTGGGCAAGGTGCTGTTCGAGGAGCTGGGGCTGTCGGTCGAAGGGGGGCGGCGGACGTCGACCGGGCGCTATTCCGTTGCCGCCGACGTGCTCGAGTCGATGCAGGGCCGGCACCCGGTCATTGACCTGATTCTGGAGCAGCGCGAGGTGGCCAAACTCAAATCGACCTATGTTGATGCCCTGCCGCAGTTGGTCAACCCGCAGACAGGGCGGCTGCACACGTCGTACAACCAGGTCGGCACGGTCACCGGCCGCATCTCGTCCAGCGAGCCGAACCTGCAAAACATCCCCATCCGCTCGCCGCTGGGGCGGCAGGTACGGCGGGCGTTCGTGGCCCAGCCTGGCTGGCGTCTGCTGGGCGCTGACTATTCCCAGATCGAGCTGCGCGTGCTGGCCCACGTCAGCGGCGACCCCGGCCTGATCGAGGCGTTCCGGCGCGACGAGGACATTCACGCCACCACTGCCGCGGCCATCCTGGGTGTGCCGCTGGATCAGGTCACTGCCGACCAGCGGCGGCTGGCCAAGGCGGTCAATTTCGGGCTGATCTATGGCATGAGCGCCTACGGCCTGGCCCGCTCCACCGGTCTGACCCAGGCCGAGGCGGAGAACTTTATCGAGCAGTACTTTGGCCGCTTCCCGCGCGTGCGCGCTTACCTGCGCGACACCATCGCGCAGGCCAGGAACAGGGGCTACGTCGAGACGTTGCTGGGCCGTCGCCGCTATTTTCCGGTGCTGCAGAGCACGTCGCCGGGCCAGGTGCCGGCGCAGAAGCGGGCCGAGCGGGAGGCGGTCAACGCGCCGATCCAGGGCTCGGCCGCCGACATCATCAAGCGGGCGTCGCTGCTGTTGCGCCGGGCGCTGCGCGAGCGCGGCCTGCAGGCGCGCATGATCATTCAGGTGCATGATGAACTGGTGCTGGAAGTGCCGGAGGGCGAGATGGATGTCACGGCGCCTCTGGTGCGCCAGGTGATGGAATCGGCTTTTCCCCTGCGCGTTCCCCTCAAGGTAGATCTCAAGAGCGGCAGCAACTGGTTCGAGATGGAGTAGGGCGAACCTGTAACCCAACTGTAACCTCTCTCCTTCCGCTTTTCTGCGATAATGCAGGTAGCCATCTTTGGAAGGAGGAAAGGGCGATGAGCAAGCGCGTTTTGACAGCAGCCGGTGCCCTCGCGCTGGCACTGGCTATGGTCACCACCGTCCTGGCCGTTGGGCCGACGGCTCCTCATCAGGCAGTACCCGATGGCTTCCGCATCTCTGTCTATGCTGATCTCGGCCCCCTCACGGCGTTGGGCTTCCAGCGCAGCCCGACGGCTGTGGCTGTTGGGCCCGACGGACGGGTCTATGTGGCTCTGGAAAGCGGGCGCATCTATGCTTTCGAGGATACCAACGGGGACTATGCATACGATGCCTATCAAAAGTTTGCCGAGGGGCAGGGCCTGACCTACTTTCCTGGCGACCTGGTCTGGCATGGCGACGTGCTCTATACCACGGTGCCCGGGATGATCCTGAAGATGCAGGACCTGGACAGCGACGGCGATGCTCTGGACAACCCGGAGAACGAGGGCTTTGTCACCTGGGGCATCCCGGAGCCGCTGCGCGGGCTGGCCATCGACGCGCAGGGGCGCGTCTATGTCGGCGTGGCCGCTGACTGCGACAACTGCCAGCCCCCCGATGTCCGCCAGGGGGCGATCCTGCGCTTCAACGCCGACGGCTCCAACGGCGTGATCTATGCGCTGGGCCTGCACGACCCCTATGGCCTGGCATTCCACCCCACAGGGGGCGCTCTGTTCGCCACGGATGACGGCCGAGACGACCTGGGCAGCGGTTTGCCGCCGGACGAGCTGAACCTGATCCAGGCGGGCCGTCACTATGGCTGGCCGCACTGCTGGCAGGGCGGCGCCGATCCCGGCTGGAATTACTTTTGCACCTGGGTTGTCCCTCCCGTGGCGACCTTTCCGGCGCACAGCTCTCCGGCCGGCCTGGTCATCCACGACGGGACGGCCTTCCCGCCCGGCTATGCCGGCAACGCCTTTGTGGCGCTGCAGGACCTGGGGCGGGTCGACCGGGTTGTGCTGACGCCGGACGGGTCAGGCGGCTACCAGGGCACGGCATCGTCGTTCGCCACCGGTTTTGTCGAACCGGTCGATGTGGCCGCCGGGCCGGACGGGGCGCTCTACGTGGTCGACCGCAGCGCGCGCAAGGTCTATGTCATCCGCGCCCGCACCAGCCTGGCCGGATCGACCAAGACCGTCTTCCCTGTCAACCCGGGGGTGGGAGAGGTGCTCACCTATACCCTGCGCCTGCAGGTGATCGGGCCGGGCACGCCGTTCATGGTGACGGATACGATCCCTGCTCTGACCACCTACGTCCCCGGCAGCGCCTGGGCCTCTGGCGGGCTCATCACCTATGGCAGCGGGAAGATCGCCTGGCAGGGCACGATCAGCTCCAACAGCACGCTCACGGCTACCTTTGCCGTCCAGTTGGGCGCGGGGGCGGTCACCGGCACGACGATTGTCAACACGGCCTGGCTGAGCGCCACGGAGGACGAGCAGGGGCCCTACACGCTACGGGCCTGGGCGATTGTCGGGGCCAGGCAGTGTTTCCTGCCTGCCGTCTACCGGCAGTTCTGAAGAATCTCACCCATCACGTCAAACTCGACCCAGCCAAAGCCCATCTCCAGGCCGCGCTGGCGCAAGAACTCGAACTCGGCGCGGGTCACGTAGCGGTCGATCGGCAGGTGGCGGCGGGACGGCTGTAGATACCCTGTTCCACTCGACAGCTCCCGACCTCACTCGACCTCGATCTCCTCCAGCCGTACCCCCAACCCTTCTCGCAGGCTCTCACGCGCTGCCGCCACCCGCTGCAGGAACCGGGCGTCGTGCTCCAGACGGTAGTCGAACCAGTCTTCCTCTGTCTCGAAACCGATCAACACTCCAGCCGGCTGCCCGTGCCGCGTGATGATGATCTCCTCACTCTCTGCCAGCCGCAGATACCGCGAGAGATCGTTTTTCACCTCTGACAATGCCACTCGTTTCATCCTTCCTCTCCCATTCGTGCCAGCCACTCCTCCGCCTCCGATTTCGCCACGATAGCCAGCACCTCGACTTTCCCACCACATCGTAGAACACACGCACCTCGCCTACCCGCAGGCG
>DAOTYD010000128.1:0-8165 GCA_034435295.1 Anaerolineae bacterium
CGCCCCGTAGCCGTTGTACCCGTCCACCGTCACCCGCCCCAGCGCGTCGGTGACCGTCACCACCCCGCCTGCGCCGTACTCGATCTGCAATGGCGACCCCAGCAGCCCATCCCACTGCCGGATTGCCCGCCCCTCGCCGTCATACTCCGTCCGCTCGACCACCCGCCCCAGCGGGTCGCGCATCTCGTAGAGCAGGTGTCCGCTGGTGTAGACGTACGTCCAGACCAGCCCCCGCGTGTCGGTCACCACCGCCAGCTCGCCCGCCCCGTTGTAGCCGTACCCCACCGTGCGGCCAAGGGGGTCGCGCACCGTCACCAGCCGCCCCTGGCTGTCGTAGCTGAAGGCCAGGTAGCGCTCCCCCGTCTCGTCCTCCACCCGCACCAAGCGCCCGCCCTCGTAACTCAGCCGGATGACATTCCCTTGGGGATTCCTCCTCTCGACCAGCCGCCCCGCTGTATCAAAGAGGTAGACGCTCTGATCCACGCCGGTGAGGGTGTACGTGTACGGCGCGCTCGCCGTCCGCGTCAGCGTCGCCCACACCCCCGGCCAGGCCTCGTATGTCCCATCCCCGTTGTCGTCGAAGCGGAAGCGCGAGCCGTGGCAGCCCTTGACGATCACCACCCCCGGTTCGCCGCCGGGGTCGTTGGGGAAGGTCAGGTCCATATCCCAGTTGTGCGTCCAGCCGTAGCCCAGCGG
The DNA here is from genome assembly GCA_034435295.1 of Anaerolineae bacterium. Lineage (GTDB taxonomy): Bacteria > Chloroflexota > Anaerolineae > B4-G1 > DUEL01 > DAOTYD01. The sequence continues at coordinate 697 of DAOTYD010000128.1, forward strand.
CGTTGTATACAGGGTGGTCTCCAGCGAGTTGCAACTGCGCTCGAACCCCAGCGGCCCGCCCAGCGCCGCGATGGAGAGGTCCTGGCGGCTGGTGTGGTAGTTGCCGGTGCGGGTGTTGATCGGCCCGCCCACCCAGTGCTGCGTCTGGTTCGTGCACCCCACCGGACAGTCGCAGGGCGCGTGGGTCTGGTCGGCGGGGAGCACCGGCGGCACGCCGTAGTACACCAACCGGATGTCGTATACCGTTGCGTAGCCTGCACACGACCAGCCCAGTTGGAAGCCGCCGCGTACCTGCACACCCGCCGGCCGGGGCAGGTTATGCCCCAATTGCAGGTACGTCGCCCCGGGCGCAACGGCCTGGCAGGCCGCGCTGCTGCCGGTGCAATAGTACCCGCCATCGGTCAGCGTGTCGGAGGTGTCGCCCCACAGGTTCTGGCCGGAGCAGCCACCATAGTGCCCACTCATGCGTTTCAGGATGGGACAGCCGCCCTTGCTCGTGCGAAAGACGACCGCTACGGCCTCAGCTTCTGTGTGGGTCTCGAAGCATCCCGAAGCCCAATAGTTGTCTTCGGGATGGCTGAGATGAACCTCGAAGGTGTTGTCGTCCAGATAGTAGGTAGGAACACCGGAGGCCTGTAACCTGGACGAGGGCTGACCCGCGGCAAGGTGATTCCCTCCGGCAGCGGCACTGCAGGAAGCGGCCACGTCACCGAGGTTCATTGGCGCAACTTGGGCGTGAGCCTCAGCGCCTCCCGTCGCCAGGAGCAAGGTGAGCAGTAGCAAAAGACCACCGGCGATGAGTATACTGAACCAGAGTGGTATCCAACGGCGAGTGTGTATTCCGATTGCCCCCTTCGCCGCATTTGACGCGGCTAACTTGCATTAAACATCATCCCCGGTGCACTGTCAAGGCAGGAGAGCTGTCAGTTTGAGGGGATGTGTCCCAAAGCTTGAGGGCCCCCTTTGACTTCCTCCCCAGCCTGCGTTATACTGGGGTGTCAGGGACCATGACAGCCTGCATCGCTGCCCATTGTAGCACGGGAGCGGCTTGCCGCAAAACTGTTGCCTGGAGTGAAAGGCATGCGCTGTCCATCGTGCAAGAGCGAGAACCCAGACCACTTTGTTTTTTGCGGACATTGCGGGGCGCCGCTACCCCGCCTCTGCCCACATTGCAGTTTCGAGAATCCCCCCGGCTTCTCCTTCTGCGGCGCGTGCGGCGCCAGCCTGACCGATGCGCTGCCGGAAGGCGGACGCGCCCCGCTGAGCGGCGAGCGCCGCTTTGTCGTCGTGCTCTTTGCTGACATCGCCGGCTTTACCCGCCTCTCGGAGCAGTTGGACGCCGAAGAGGCAACCAAACTGGTCAACCTGTGTCTGGAACAAATGACCGAAGCCGTGCTTGAACAGGGCGGATGCATCGACAAGTACACCGGTGACGGGCTGATGGCCGTCTTTGGCGCGCCGACTGCCCACGAGGATGACCCGGAGCGCGCGCTGCGCACCGCGCTGGCCATGCAAGAGCGCATCGGCAAACTGCGCCTCGACCTGGGCATCCCCCAGGTCGCCCTGCACATCGGCATGGCCTGCGGACAGGTCGTCGCTGCCTGGATCGGGGGACGAGGGCAGCGAGAATACACCGTCATCGGCACCTCGGTCAATCTGGCCAACCGCCTGGAGGGCGCCAGCCTGCCGGGGCAGACGCTGGTCAGCGAGGAGCTGGCCCGCCTGACCTGGCAGGCTTTTTCGTTCCGTCCGCTCACCCTCTCCCAACTGCAAGGCTGGGACGGGCAGGTTCAGGCATACGAACTGCTGGGCAGCCGCGCTGAGGCGGCCCCCGCCTGGCGAGGAGAAGCGCGGCGACTGCCGTTGATGGGGCGCGACGCCGAGCTGGCGCTGCTTCAGCAGGCCATCGCTGCCCTGTCGACCGGCAGAGGGGGCATCGTCTCGATCATCGGCGATGCCGGCATGGGCAAGTCGCGCCTGCTGCATGAGGCCCGCCTGCGCGGAGAGGAGATGCCTGTTACCTGGCTGGAAGGCAGCGCCCTCGAAACAGGCGAATCGCTCCGCTATGGCTGCTTCCGCACCCTCCTGCACAGCGCCATCGGCATCAGCGGCCAGTCAGACCCCCTGCAGGCGGGCGAGCAGCTCCACGGTTACCTGAGCGCGTTGATGCCGGACCGCCTGGGCAAAGTCTATCCTTACCTGGGACGGCTGATGGGCGTGCCGCTGCCCCAGGAAGCATCCGAGTGGCTGGAGCGGCTGGAGGGAGAGAGCCTCAAATGGCAGATGACGCAGGCGCTGCGCGAGTGGCTTGCCGTGCTGGCCCAGAGGACCCCCGTGGTGCTGGTTTTCGAGAACCTCCATTGGGTCGATCCGGCCTCGGCTGAACTGCTGGAGCCCATGTTGTCGCTGACCCAGGAGATGCCCCTGCTGGTCATCGGCGTTTACCGCCCGGAAGCCGACCGTCCAGCCTGGTCGCTGCGGGAACGCTCCAGCCGCGACTATAGCTCCGTCTACACCGAAATCTGGCTGCGCCCTCTCCCATTGGCCGTCGCCCAACAAATGGTGGCCCATCTCCTGGGGACGGAGCGCGTGCCGCCCCAGGTGCTCGACCTGGTGCTGCGGCGCACGGAGGGCAACCCCCTCTTTGTCGAAGAGATCGTCCGTTCGATGATCGACCGCGAAATCCTGGTGTGCGGGGAGGATGGCCTTTGGAAGCTGACCCCTGCCTGGACCGAAGTGGCCATTCCCCACACCTTGCAGGGCATCCTCCAGGCCCGCATTGACCAGTTGGACAGCGAGACCAGGCGCGTGCTGCAGGTGGCCGCCTGCATCGGCCGGCGCTTCCCCTACGACCTGCTGGCCGCCACGACGGAAAAGTTTGGCATTGCCCGCGAGCGCCTTGACCGCTGTCTGAACACGCTGGAGGAAGGGGGGCTGATCCAGCCAGAGTTCGGCAGCGGCGGGCGCGAGTACACCTTCCGCCACGTCCTTCTGCGCGACACGGTTCACAACAACCTGCTGAAGGGACCCCTTGCCCAGTTCCATACCGCTATCGCCTTGTGGTATGAGGACAACAAGCTCCAAGGCGCCGAACCGCCCTACGATCTGCTTGCCTATCACTACGGACACACTGAGGATTACGACAGGCAGCGACGCTATTTTGCCCTGGCCGGCCGTCAGGCAGCGCGGAGCTATGCCAACGAGATGGCAGCCGACTATTTCAGCAAGGCGCTGGCCCTCACCAGCGACCCGGCAGAGCGCTTCGAACTGCTGCTGGAACGAGAGCGCGTCCATGACCTGATGGGCGACCGCGCCCGGCAGCGAGCCGACCTGGAAGAGCTACAACGGCTGATCGAAAGCACAACAGAAGACAGCCAGCGAGCAACGGTCTACAACCGGCTGGCTTACTGGCATGCCAGCCGGGGCGACTATACCGCCGCGATGGTGGCGGCAGAGACAGGGCTGGCCGCGGCGCGCCGACAGGGGGACAGCGGCGCCGAGGCCATCGCCCTGCAACAGATCGCCACCACGGCCTGGCGTCAGGGGCGCTACACCGTTGCGCTGGAAGCGGCACAGCAGGCGGCAGAAGCAGCCCGCCGCGCCGACAACGCCGTCAGCGAAGCCACCAGCCTGACAACGATGGGCGTCATCTACCGCACGCTGGGCCAGCTCGACCAGGCCCAGGCATGCTACAAAAAGGCCCTCGAGATCCGCCGCGCCCTCGGCGACCTGCGGGGAGAGGCCATCAGCCTGACCCACTTGGGCAACGTGATGAGTGACCAGGGCGAGTACACGACCGCTTTCGACTATCACCAGCAGGCGCTCGACTTCTTCCGCCTGGTGGGCGAACGCCGCTCCGAAGCCTGGAGCCTGGGCGGGCTGGGGACCGCCTATTTGCAGTGCGGCGACTATGAGGCGGCGCAGGCCTGCTTCGAGAAGGCCCTGGCCCTGCGCCGCGCGGTCGGTGACCGCCGCGGCGAAGCGGTGGCCCTGGGCGACCTGGGGAACGCCCTGGCCGGGCTTGGCCAGCTCGACGCTGCCGAGGCTCATCTGGAACAGGCCCTGGTGCTGCTGCGGGCCCTCGGCGCGCGGCGTGATGAGCTGCAAATCCTCACAGCCCTGGCCCTGGTCCTGGAAAGGAGAGGCAAGCTGGACAGCGCCCAGGCTGCCTACCAGGCGGCGCTCGCCCGCTCCCGTGAGCAGGGAGAGCAGGCTGCCAGCGTCGAGAACATGGCCGGCCTGGCCCGCATCGCCCTGGAGCGAGGCGACCTGAGGGTGGCGATGGATTACATCGAAGAGGTGATCCAGCACCTCCAACAGCATGGGCTGACGCAGCTCGATTCACCGTCGCGCCTCTACCTCTCGGCCATCCGCGTCTTGCAGGCCAGCGGCGAGGCGGAACGGGCGGCGCGGCTGCTGGAAGAGGCGCACAGGCAATTGCAGGCGCGGGCCAGGCGCATCGTTGACCCGGTGCTGCGGCGCTCGTTTACCGAACATGTGCCGGAGAATCAGGCCATCCTCGAACTGATGCAGGAGCCAAAGTTGTGACGCAGTACGGCGATGACTCCCCCGAAATCTTTATCTCTGTCGACGTCGAGACGTCCGGGCCCAATTCCAGCCAATACTCGCTGCTCTCGATCGGCGCCTGCCTGGTCTCCGACCCAGAGCAGGCCTTCTATGTCGAGATCCAGCCGCAGAACGGCAACTCGCTGAAAGAAGCCCTGACCGTCAGCGGGCTGCTGCTGGAAGAACTGGCGCAGCGCGGCGTTCATCCCGCCGAGGCGATGGCCCGTTTCGAGAGCTGGCTGGCAGAGGTTGTGCCAGAAGGGCACCACCCCGTCTTTGTCGCTTTCAACGCGCCTTTCGACTGGATGTTTGTCAATGACTACTTCCACCGCTATCTGGGGCACAACCCCTTCGGCCATGCGGCGCTGGACCTGAAGAGCTTTTACATGGCGCTGTGGGGCACATCCTGGGCCGAGACGTCGATGCGGCATGTAGCCCGCCGCTATCTGGAAGGGCGCACGCTGACCCACCACGCCCTGCAAGACGCGCGCGACCAGGCCGAACTGTTTCGCTGCATGCTCGCCGACGCCGCCGCGCGCTGCCGCGAGCAGGAATAGGAATTTGCAGAGCAGGCTCACATTGCGGAGCTGTTCCTACGCGGCTATGATGGCGCGGTGGAGAGGGACGTTCTCCAGGAAAGAGCGGCGCATTTCCTGGTCGTAGATGCGGTCAGCGCGGTTGCGCAGAAGGAGGCGTGCCATACCGAGGGCATAGGCGGCGCGCAGGTCACCGCAGGCGCTGAGGACGGCGTAGCAGTCCCAGTAGACGCGCACCCATTCGGCGGCCTGGGCCAAAAAGCCCTCTTCCGCCTGGCGCAGGATCTCTTCAATCCATCGCATGGCCTGCTGGCTTTCCCCCTTGCCCAGCGCTGCGCGCGCCAGGCCGGCCATGGCTTCCAGCGACGCGCCCGGCTGGCCCAGGGAGCGTTGCGCTGCCAGCACCTGCTCGTAGGCGCGTGCCGCCTCGTCCCACGCCCCCCGCGTGACCAGGGCATGGCCCCAACAGAGCAGTGCGCGGCTCTCCGCCGCGCGGTCGCCCAGCGTGCGGGCCATATCGATTGCCTGCTGACTGATCGCTGCTGCGGTACGCTCCTCACCCTGTTCGGTCAGAAGCGAAGCCAGGCTGATCAACCCTTCAACTTCGCCACGGCGCAGGGCCAGGTCGCGGGCCAGGCGCAGCGACTGCTCGTAGCAGGCGCGGGCGGTGGCGTAATGGCCCAGCGCCTGCCACGCCTTGCCGAGACTGTGCAGGGTCATGCTTTCGCCGTGCAGCGAGCCGACCGCGCGGAAGAGGCGCAGCGCTTCGTCGAAATAGGCCAGGGCACGGGTGAAATGGCCTTCCGCCGTCGCAACGCAGCCCAGGCTGTTGAGCAGGCTGGCTTCTTGCAGCGCGTTATCCAGATCGTGCATCAGGTGCAGCGCCTCTTCCAGAATCTCGCGCGCCCGCTGGTCATCATGCTGCTGCCCGGCGAGATCGCCCAACCAGTTGAGGCTGCGGACGACGACATCGAGGGCATGGAGGGCGCGGGCCTGGAGTAGAGCCTGATTCAGCGCGTCCTGTGCCTCGCTGTACTGCCCCTGTTCGCGCAACGCTGCGCCCAACTCCATCGTGGTGGCTGCTTCCAGGTGGGGCAGTTGATGTTGTTGGGCCATCTTGCTTGCCGTCTGCGCCACTGCCGCAGCCTGCGCATAGTGTCCCTCTTCGATGAGGAAGCGGACGATGCCCAGCAGCAGGCGGATGCGCAGGGACGGGCCGCCAAACTGGTCGAATAGCTCCGGCATCTCAACCGCCATTCCGAACATGAGCTTGCCCCACTGGCTGCGCCCTCTGAGCAAGAGAAAGCGTTGCAGGCCACCGATGCTGCGGGCCAACAGGTCTATCCGCCAGTGTGCTGCTGCCCAGCCCCATGCCGGGTAGATATTGTCCCAGTCGCGTTCGATTTCGGCCAGGCTGTAAAAGACATCCATCGCCAGGCGGTGCAGGCGCTCGCGCTCGACGACGAGCCATTCTTCGAAGGGAATGCTGTCGATGTAAAAGCCGGCCAGGAAACTGCCGCCGTAGAGCGCGGCAGCTTCTTCCAGTTGCTGCACGCAGGCAGGGCAGGTGGCCAGGTCACGGTGAGGATGGTCGCGCGCTGCAGTGACCCGTTCCTTGAAGGCGGCGACATCGAGCCAGTGGGGGCTCTGCGGGCAAAAGCAGAGCGTCTCGCGGGTGATTTGGAGAAAAGGCTCGCGGGCACCCTGATCGCCAAGGACAGTGCGCAGACGGGTCAGCGCCTGGCGCAGGTTGTGCAGCGCCCTGGCCTGGTCATGCTCGGGCCAGAGCAGGCTGGCGGCAATCTCGCGGGGGATGTGCTTGCCGGCGTTCATGGCCAGATAGGCCAGCAGGGCGCGCGCGATGTTGGCTCCGAACTGGGTCAGCGGAGCTCCGTCGAGCGAGACCTGGAAACTACCCAGCAACTGGATCCTGAGACGGACCATAGCACCCGTTCTCCCGCAAGGGGGGGGGCGTCTTTAACGAGGTTATACCATGAACATAACGACCTGTATTACGCTCTGGAGAGCGGGAGGTTCGAAACAAAAGGATAGAGCGCCCCGCCCGCCCTGCTCCCGCCGGCTCTGTGACCCGGCGGGCCCCACTGGCGGGGGTCACAGACCCCCGCCGGGCAATGGGGCGCCCCACGTCGGCGGCGAAGCGAAGCCTGCCCTGAGCGAAGCCGACGGGAATCTCACCCATCACATCAAATCCGCGTTGCAACGAGACCCTTCGCTTTGCTCAGCGTGACATGGGCTTCGCTCGGGGTAACAGGGGAATCCGTGTTGCATCCGTGTCGAATCCGTGCAGACTGGCGTCGCTGGGGTGTTGTGGTAAACTTGGAGCACCTCGTGCAAGGAGTTTGTTAT
>DAOTYD010000129.1:0-7524 GCA_034435295.1 Anaerolineae bacterium
GTCCATATCCACGGTGGCGGTAAAGATCAGGGTGAGCTCGCCCCCACGGGGCAGGCTGCCGCGCCAGGTGATGACGCCGTCCGCTTCGGTTGCGCTGCCCTCGACCCAGCCGCCAAAGGTGACGCCGGCGGGCAGGGTGTCGGTGAGGACGATGCTCACTGCCTCTGTGTCGCCGTTGTTGCTGAGGGTGACCGTGTAGGTGACCTCATCGCCTGGTTCGACGTCGGCATCCGGCTCGACGGCTTTGGCGATGGTCAGGGCAGTGGTGTTGTTATGGCTCAGCACGATTGCGTCGTCGGGGCGATCGGCGTGCATGCCGTGGTTGCGCACGCGGATGCGTGGCCCCTGTCCGTCCTCTGAAGCCAGGCCGGCGACGACGACGCGGTCGAGCAACTGCACGTCGGACCAGTTGCCGTTGTAGCCGTCGAGGAAGGCGCGCACAGGCCCGCTGCCGTCGTCCACCCAGATGGCGTTGCCGGCGGGAGCGATGGCGCTCACCGTGCCGGTGACGACGACCAGCCAGCCCTCGTTCTCTTCCAGTGTCGCCTGGTGGGTGCTCAGCGGCAGCGGCATGCCGCCGGTGATGCTCATGGCCGTGCTGATGACGCAGGTTGGCGTGATCACCTGGATCTGCTCGGTCTCGAAGAACTGGATCTCGGTGTCGCCCTGGTAGACGTCGACCGTGCCGACGACGCGCACGCAGTCGCCGCGCTCGAAGGTGGTCTCGACGGCGGCGGAGGCGGTGCCGGCAGGGGCAAAGACGGTGATGCCAGCGGTGTCGTCCTGGACGGTGAGCACATCGAAGAACTCGCCATAGCTGGAGGTGACCACGCCCTCGACCCAGACCAGGCGGTCCAGGTTGATCGGCAGATCATCCTGTTCGGGGTCATAGCGGGCCTCGGCGATGGTCATCCGCTGCAGCGGCGTGCCCATCAGCCACATGACCACTTCCAGGTTGAACAGCTCGTTTTGCTTGCCGTCGCCGGCGGTGTAGGCAAAGATGTTGAAGGGATCGTTCGAGTCGCCGTAGAGGAAGAGGCGGCCGGCCGGGCCGGGGATGTCATAGCCGACGGCTGCCGGCAGCAGCGGGCTACCGGGTGCGGTCGAGTAGATGTAGGCGTCGCCCTGCCCGTCAGCGTCGGTGTTGGTGGTGCGGTTGGGGTTGCCGTAGGTGCCGTAGCCGCTGTCGTCATCGCCGATGACCATGATCCAGCCGTTCCCGCCCAGGTCGGACTGAGTCAGCGCCCCGCGGTTACGGTCGACCAGCGAGTTGACCGACCAGGACTGGATGCGCTGGACGTTCATGCCCACGCCTGTGGTCTGGCTGACCGGATAGACGTGCCAGAGGATGCCCCACGGATAGCCATTGTTATTGTTGCCGTCGAGCACTTCGTCGTCGTTCATGCGCACGGGGATGTTGCTCCCGACGGCGCTCTCGATGGCGGCCAGCAGCGCGTTCATCCGGTTGGCGATGGTGTTGGCCCACCAGACCTTGCCGGTATAGTCGGACATGCCGTTGAGCCAGAGGTTGCCGCCAGCGGCGACAAAGTTGGCGATGGCGCTGAGCTCGCTGGTGCTGAGCTGGACAGGACCGTAGGCGTTGATCACCAGCAGGCGCACGGTCTCGGTGTTGAGGTCGCTGGGGGTGATCTGGTCGAGGTTGAAGAGGACGTTGTAGCCGTGCAGGGTCAGGTCGTTGACAAAGTGGCGCGCGTCGCGCGGATTGGCGCCGATGTTGCCGTGGCCGGCGTCGATCAGCACCAGCGGCACGCGCTCGTCGGTGACCTCCATGTGCAGCGAGCGGCTGTTGTCGATGGGGTTATCGCCGGCCGGCGCGCCGACAAGGGCAACAGTGACAGTCACCGGCCCGGTGACAGCAGGCTGCCAGGAGATGTTGGCATAGCCGTCGTTGCAGGGGCCGCTGCTGCAGGGAGGGATGGTCAGCGGCACCGCGCCGATGGGCGCGCCGTTGACGGTAAAGGTCGCCGTGACCGTCTGCGTGCTCGCCCCACGGTTGGTCACCCGCGCGGTGAACAGGCTGGGATTGTAGACGGTGGGGATGGTCGGCTGGACGCTCAGGTCGCTGATGCGGATGTCCTCGTCGCCGCTGGTCCAGATCGGCGAGGAGACGATGCGGTCGCCGTCTTCCTGGGTCAGCAGGACGAAAAAGTAGTGGACGCCAGGGCCGATGTCCAGGTCGAATGCCCAGTCGAAAGTGGCAGCGGCAGCAGTCGAGGTGACCACCTGGCCCTGGGAAGTGACCAGCGCGAGCGTGCCGCTCTCGTCATCGGGATCGTTGCCCCAGATGTGGAAGGCGATCTGGCCGCTGTTGGGCATTTCAGAGCCCATCCAGAAGCCGTTGCCCTTGAAGAAGAGCGCGGCGTTGGCGTCCTCGCTGGCAAAGGTGCGCCGGGCGCGCAGGGCGGCCAGCAGGTTCTCCTTGGTCAGCGCGGGCATGACCACGCCCGTGCGGTGCGGGGTGATGCAGCCCCAGCCAAGCTCGTGGTTATCCGAGTTGTTGGTCGCGCCGACCTGCCAGCCGTAGTCGAGGGAGCGGATCCACTCTTCCCAGGAAAAGACATAGGAGCTGCCCCAGCCGTTGCCGACCTCTTCCAGCTCGGCCACGTCCTCGACTTCGGGATGGTAGGCCCAGTCGTTGAAATTGATCCAGCCGGGGTGATTGAACTGCATCACTGTGCCGGCGGCGTCGACGGCCATGGTGCCGGTGATCGCCAGCCAGCGGTAAAAGCCCTCCACCGTCACGCCTCGCTCCAGATTGGGGGTATAGTCGCAATAGGTGCAGGAGGAGGTCGTGTCACTGCGCACAGCGTGGCGGACCGAGTTGTAGACGTTGATGTGCCCTTCGGCGCCCTGGGTGTACTCGAAACCGCGCAGGCCGACAAAGACGCCGTCGACGGTGGCAGCTTCGGCGGCGGCCAGCGTGTTCTCCCACTCGCTGTCATCGATCGAGTACGAGTGGTCGGTGATGGCCAAAAAGTCCAGGCCGCAGGTGTACGCGCTGGTAAAGGCCGCCGCCGGCGTGCTGGAGCCGTCGGAGTAGGAGGTATGGTTGTGGATGTCGCCGTGGTAGGCGTACATCTCCGGCTCGACCTCGGTGGTGAAGGACCACGAGCGGTCGGCGGGGTCGAGCGGGTTGCCGGCCCAGTCGACGACGGCGGCAGAGATGGTCACCGTGTAGCGGGTGGTGGGCAGCAGCAGGCCGACGGGGTTCAGCACGACCACCGGGTTGCCGGAGATGACCAGCGGTATGTTGCCATAGGGGCCGGTGAGGGTCAGGTTGGCCGGAATGAGGGTGGTCGGGTTGAGTTCTTCGCTGAAGGTGATGACCACATTGGCGTCGAGGGCGACATCCGTGGCCTGGGGTGCAGGCGAGCGGGCGATGATGGTCGGGGCGATGGTGTCGAGCGCGCCGGTGGTGAAGGTCCACACATAGTCGGAGGGCAGGCTGTTGCCGGCCAGGTCCTTGATGGCGGTCGTCAGCGTGGCGGTGTAGGTGGTGAAGGGCGCCAGCGCCGCGGCGGGGGTGAAGGTGGCGACAAGGGCGGCGTAAGAGACCGTGCCGGTGACCGCGCCGCCGGGTCCGTCGAGGGTGAAAGAGGACGTGTTGACAGTAGCCGGGTCGAGCGCCTCGCTGAAAACAGCCGAGAGCGGCTTGTGCGGGTTGACATCGGTCGCCGCGTCGGGAGGAGTGGTCGATTCGACGGTGGGGGGGACCAGGTCCATCAGGCGGATGTCGCTGGCCGAGGGGATGTAGACGCTATACTGCTGGTCGTAATAGGCGCTCAACGGCCCGCGCACGTAATCGTAGCGCTGACCGACGGCCAGGCCGGGCGGGACGTAGCTGTAGGACGAGTTGACCGAGAAGGCGCCGCTCGCCCCGCTGCCGTCGACAAAGGTGGCGATGTAGGTGCTGATCGAGGTGATGGTGATGTTGCGGTACTCGACGATGACGCCCTCGTAGGGCTCGCTGAGCGCGGCGTTGTTGTAGGGCACCTGCGCCGCCGTCACCACCGTCGGCTGGCAGACGTCATCGCCATTTCCCAGGACCGTAAAGCCGGCGTAGGAGAATTCGGTCATGCCGTAGTACTCGATCAGCGAGCCGCTGACCTGCACCAGGAGTCCCTTGGGCGGTTTGCTGCCGCTGCTGCCGACATAGGCATAGACGCCGTGCCACGGCCCGGCGGCGTCGGCGATGGTATAGCCACGGTTGAGCACCGCGCAGACGGTGCCGGTGGTGGTGACGACCTCGCCGGCATAGGGCGAGGGATAGGTATTGTTGCCGCCGGGGATGGTGGTGTACTGGATGTCATAGATGGGAGTGATCGCTGGCCGCACCTGGGTTGTCGCTGCGCTGCCCGTGGCGCGGGTGGGCCAGTCGGAAGCCCAGATGACATAGTCGCTGTTGACCAGGGTGGTGGGGGCGTCGGGCGCGGTGACCTGCACCGTGCGCGTCACGGTGGCCTCGTCGGCCAGCGAAGGGATCGTCCAACTGACCACATTGCCGGCCAGCAGCGCGCCGCCGTCCGAGATCGTCCCCACGGTGAGCGAGAGGGGCAGGCTATCGGTGATGACGACGCCGGAACGCGGCCCGCCGGTCTGGTTGGCGGCGATGAGGGTGTAGGTGAAGGCCGCGCCGACGGTGACCCTGGCCGGCGCTTCTTTGACGATGGTAAAGGCTGGCTCGACGGCGCCGCAGGGATGGGCTGGCGAACTGCTGTTGCGCGGATTGGCCGGGCTGGCGCTGAAATCCGCGCTGTTGTCGTCCGTGTCGACACAGCCGCCGTCGGCGCGCAAGACGGCGTTGGTGTTGCTGGGAGCGGGGGTGGGCCCGCTGCCCTCATAGCAGTTGGCCGTCGAGCCGTAACCGACAAAGTCGATGATGCTGTCCCCGCCCGGGCAGGCGCCGGAAAGCGCCGTCGTCGTGTTGACCAGCGCCACCTTGCCCGCTGTGGCGCTCATGGCAATGTTGCCGATGGCATCTGGTGTGGGCAGGGGCGTTGTGCCGCCCGACCCCTGCGCTTCCTGGATCAGGTAGTAGCCGCCAGGGGCGATGGAGCCGGAGAGGTTGGTGACCTGCCAGGTAGAGCCTGTGGCCGAGGCATACTGCACCGACCAGCCGGTCAGGCTGACGGGAGCGGCGCCGGCGTTGAACAGCTCGATAAAGTCGTGCGTGTAGACGGCGCCCGAGTTGCCGCCGCCGCCATAGACCTGGCTGATGCGGATGTCGTTGGCGAGGATGGCCGGGGCGCTGTTTTCGGCCCTGGCGGGCGGCATGGTCCATACAGGGAGCATGCTGGCCAGGAGGGCCAGCAAGATCAGGATTCTTCCCAGGGTGGTTTTCACGTCCTTCTTCTCCAGTTATGGTGTTGTGGGGGCGAGGCAGCGCCTCGCCCCCACGGCCTGGATTCCAGTGCGCCAGGGTACGATTTCCTACGGCGCTCTGCGCGCCACCAGCGGCAGGTAGACGGTGGAGAGCGGCCTGACGGTAAAGGCCGCCTGGTCCGAACCCGCGCCGCCGTTGAGGGAGGAGAACGCGACGGTGTTGGTGATGGTCTGGCCGTGCAGCGCCCAGTCCATGTCCACGGTGGCGGTAAAGACGATGGTCAGTTCCGCGCCGGCGGGCAGGTTGCCGTTCCAGGTGATGGCGCCCGCGTCATAGCTCGCGCCGCTCCCCTGGACAAAGCCGCCAAAGGTGACGCCGGCGGGCAGGGTGTCGGTGAGGGCGATGCCGTAGGCCGCGCCGCCGCTGACGTGGCTGAGGGTGACCGTGTAGGTGACCAGGCTGCCTGGTTCGACGTCGGCATCCGGTTCGACGGCCTTGGCGATGGTCAGCTCTGGGGCGGCGATGACGGCAAAGGCCGCCTGGTCCGAACCCGCGCCGCCGTTGAGGGAGGAGAAGGCGACGGTGTTGGTGATGGTCTGGCCGTGCAGATCCCAGTCCATGTCCACGGTGGCGGTAAAGACGATGGTCAGGTCTGTCTCGGCGGGCAGGTTGCCGTTCCAGGTGATGGCGCCCGCGTCATAGCTCGCGCCGCTCCCCTGGACAAAGCCGCCGAAGGTGACGCCAGCGGGCAGGGAGTCGGCGAGGGTGATGGCATAGGCCGCGCCGCCGCTGTGGCCCAGGGTGATGGTGTAGGTGACCACGTCGCCCGGTTCGACGTCGGCATCCGGCTCAACGGCCTTGGCGATGGTCAGCTCTGGCGCGGCGATGACGGTCAGGGCTGCCTGCGCGTCGCCTGCGCCGTCGTTGGCAGAGTCGAACTCGGCGGTGTTGGTGATGGTCTGGCCGTAGAGGTCAGTGTCCATGTCCACGGTGGCGGTAAAGACGATGGTCAGCTCCGCGCTGGCGGGCAGGTTGCCGTTCCAGGAGATCACGCCCGCATCGTAGGCGGCGCCACTCTGCTGGACAAAACCGCCAAAGATGACGCCGGCGGGCAGGGTGTCGATGAGGTCAACGTCTACGGCCTCGCCGTCGCCGTTGTTGCTGAGGGTGATGGTGTAGGTGACTGCGCCGCCCAGGTCGACATCGCTGGCAGGAGCGACGCTCTTGGCGATGGACAGGTCGGGCGCGGTGACGGTGAGGACGCCGGCCTGGTCGGGCGTATAGGGCGCGCCGTTCTTGTCGGCATAGAGCCAGACGTTGTGGGGGTTGCCCGCGCCCCAGTTGGCGTTGAAGCGCACGGCGTAGGAGTAGACGCCGCCGGCGGTGGGGGCGAGGGTGCCTTCGAATTCGTCGTTGTCGCCCTGCTGGCTGCCCCAGACCATACCCGTCCAGGTTGTCCAGGCGGCGGGGTCGGCGTCTGTGCCGTAGCCGAGCTGGGCGCGCACGGCGCGCGGCGCGCCGGGGCGGGCGGTCAGGTCGTCGGCCCAGATTTGACCGTAGATCGTCTCGCTTGCGTTGCCCAGGTTGACCGTTGTGGCATACGGCCATTGCAGCACGATCCAGCCAGGCTCGATGAAGCGATAGTCGTCTACGGTTTTGGGGGCGGTGACGACGACGAGGCGGTTGTTGCTCTGCAGCCAGTTCCAGTTCCATTCACCCGTGTCGACGATGTACTTGTACTCGTAGGTGCCGGGCTGGTCCAGCATGACCTGAGCGGTAAAGACGCTATAGTCGCCGTTGGGGGTCATGGTGATGGGATGGCTGCCCCAGTCGGTAAAGTTACCGGCGAGCAGGACGCTTTCGCCTGCCTGCACCACATCCTCCAGGTCGTGGTAGACGAACGTGACGGGGTAGAGCTCGACGATGTCCGCCGGGCCGCGCGGCAGCACCTCGCGGTGGATCACGCCGGAATAGTCATAGCCACGGGTCACGCCGGTGACGCTGATATAGTCGCCCACGACGAACGGCGTAAAATCGATATAGTTGGGGTCGCCGGGCTGGCCCAGGTTGTAGAAACGGTAGACATCGACATCGCCCGACCCGTCGTCTGTGACCAGGGTATAGGCATTGGGTTTGGCGATGATCGTGCCGGCGATGTGGATCAGTTGACCTTCCACGTC
>DAOTYD010000130.1:0-7967 GCA_034435295.1 Anaerolineae bacterium
TTCAATGGGACACGGATGGGCACGGATGGTACGGATTTTCACGGATTTCATCCGTGCCCATCCGTGAAACCCGTGTGTATCCGTGTCCTGATTTCAAACTGTCGGGTAGCCAGACAGTTTTTTGCTCCTGGAGGAGCAGAATGGTGCAAAAGTGGTTCGTTGCTATTGCCGGAAATATCGGGGCGGGCAAATCGACCCTGACGAGCCTGATCAGCGAAAAGCTGGGCTGGGAGCCTTTTCTCGAAGCGGTGAGCGACAACCCGTATCTGGCCGATTTTTACCAGGATATGAAGCGCTGGAGCTTTCACTCGCAGATCTTTTTCCTCTCCCGCCGCCTTCGTCATCACTATCAGTTGTTCCAGCGCCCCGAGGCCGTGGTGCAGGACCGCACGGTCTATGAAGACGCCGAAGTGTTTGCCTGCAACCTCTACCGCCAGGGGCTGATGAGCGAGCGGGATTACGCCAGCTACCGCGAGATGTACGAGGTGCTCAGCATCCTGCTCCCCCCGCCGGACCTGGTGATCTATCTGCGCGCCTCGGTCCCTGTGCTGATGGAACGGATTGCCCGCCGCAACCGTCCCTTCGAGCGCGAAATCTCACCCGCATACCTGGCGCAACTGAACGAACTGTACGAGGCGTGGATCGAACGGTTCGATCTCTGCCCTGTGCTGACCGTGCCATCGGACAATCTGGATTTTGTGGCCAATTCTCACCATCTGGACCTGATCGTTGACCGCATGTTGGAGCGATTGCGGGGGCGGGAGGAAGTGGTGTTCAATGGAACAGAGTCGGGGAGCTGAGGATCGCCTGACCATTCTGGCGCGCATGGCGCGCGAGCTGCGCGCCGGGTTGGACCTGGAGGGGACTCTGCGCCGCTCGCTGGCCCTGACCCTCCGCGCCGTTGGAGCAGCCGCTGGCAGTCTGTTCATCGTCGACGAGCGCGGGCGGCTGACCCTGGCCGGCATGATCGAAGAGGATCGGTATCGCGCTGTAGACCTGGAGGTGGCTCGCGCCGTGCTGCAGAACGGCCTGGTCGGCTGGGTGATGCGCCAGCAAGAAGCATTGCTGGTCAATGACCTGGATGGGGATCCCCGCTGGCAGGCAACGCCGCTGCTCTGTCTCAAACATCGCCCGGGCTCTGCCATCAGCGCGCCGCTTACGTTGCCCAACCGCGTCGTCGGCGTCGTCACATGTGTTCACCCGCAAAAAGGGCACTTTGTCCAGGGTGACCTCGATACGCTCCAGTTCATCGCCGACCAGGTGGCGGTAGCGGTGGAGAACGCCCGCCTCTTTTCGGCCGAGGAGCAGCGTCGCACCTTTGCCGATACGCTCAGCGAGGCAGCGCGCACGCTGACCGCTACGCTCGATCTGGACGAGGTGCTCGACCTGATCCTCGAGATGCTGAGCCGGGTGATCCCTTACGACAGCGCCTCGATCTTTCTCATGCAGGATCGCCGTCTGGTCATTCGCGCCATGCGCGGCTTTGAGAACGCCGATGCGCTGCGTGGCCTCTCTTTCGATCTGGTCGGCAACAGCTTTATGGCGCGGATGATCGCCGAGCGCGAGCCGCTGGTCTTTGAGGACGTGCAGAGGGAGGCCGGCTGGAGCAATGTCCCCGGCGTCTGGCCGATCCACGGCTGGATCGCCGCGCCGCTGGTCGCCCGCGGCGAGGTCGTCGGCGCGCTGACCGTCGACAGCAGCAGGGTTGGCGCCTACAATGAGGCTGACGCGCGCATGGTGGCTGCCTTTGCCGACCATGCTGCCATGGCCATCGCCAACGCGCGCCTGTGGCAACAGACACAGCGCCAGTTGGAGCAACTGGGCTTTCTCTACCTCACCGGTCAGGCGGTGACGGCCTCGCTGGAACTGGAACAGGTGCTGATGTCCCTGATGGACCGCGTGCGCGATTACTTTGAGGTCGAGGCGGCTTCTGTGGCCCTGGTCGAGGAGGAAACAAACGAAGTGGTCTTTTGCGCCGCTTCTGGCGCCGCTGCCGAAGAGGTCATCGGCGTCCGTCTCCAACTGGGTCAGGGTATCGCCGGCTGGGTCGCGCAGACGGGCAAGCCGCTGATGGTGGACTCTGTCCGCGACGACCCGCGCTTTTATAGGGGCGTCGACGAGTCGACAGGCTTTCGGACGCGGACGATGCTGGCGGCGCCGATCAAATTAGGAGACGAGACGATTGGCGTGATCGAGGCGATCAACTCGCCGCCGGGCCGTCCTGCGCCGGACGAGTTGGAA
Organism: Anaerolineae bacterium; assembly: GCA_034435295.1. Lineage (GTDB taxonomy): Bacteria > Chloroflexota > Anaerolineae > B4-G1 > DUEL01 > DAOTYD01. The sequence continues at coordinate 2,242 of DAOTYD010000130.1, forward strand.
CTCTTGCTGAACGTCGCCACGCTGGCGGCCGGCGCGATCCAGAACGCGCGCCATTTCCACCGTGCCCTGGAGGCCGAGCGGCGCTATGCGGCGCTCTTCGAGAACAGCGCCGACCCCATTGCCATCACTGACGAGAATGGCCTCATCGTCGACACGAATCGCCAGTTTTGCCAGATGCTCGGTTGGGACAAGGCGCATTTGCTGGGCAGCGAGATCTTTGCCCTTTTCCAGGACCCGCCGGCCGTGCGTGCTTACCTGCCGGAGATCCTCGCTGGCCAGAGTGCCTCTTTTGACGCCGAGACCAACACCCGCGATGGCGTCTCTGTCCCCTTCGAGGTGCGGGCCAGCCGCATTCTGCACGGCGACCGCCCTTCTATCCAATGGATTTGCCATGACCTCTCCGAGCGACGCAGGCTGGAACGGGCGCGCGAGGACCTGACGCGCATGATCATCCACGACCTGCGCAATCCGCTCTCTTCGATCATGAGCAGCCTGGAACTGATCAGCACGGTTGTCCATGAAGAGACGCCGCCCATTCCTCTCGACCAGCTCTTTGCCGTTGCCCGTCGCAGCGGGGAAAAGCTCTACCTGTTGATCGACTCGATCCTGGGCCTGGCGCGCCTGCAGTCGGGACAGGCCGAGTTAGCTCGCCGCCCCATCGATGTCCTCGAGATGGTGCGCGAGGCGGTCGATCAGATGCGCCCCGCGGCGGCCAGCCGCGAGCTGAACCTGGAAAGCCGCCTGCCGGAGACGCTGCCTGTGCTGATCGGCGATCGGGATGTGCTCCAGCGCGTGTTGCTCAACCTGCTGGAAAACGCGCTCAAGTTCACCCCGGCCGGCGGTTCGGTGCGGGTAGAGGTCAGCCAGCCCGATCCGGACTCTTTGCTCTTCGCCGTGGCGGATACAGGGCCGGGCATCGCCCCCGAATACCATGAGCGTATTTTCGATCAGTTCGCCCGCGTCCACTACGCCGAAGCCAAGGGCACCGGCATCGGCCTGGCCTTTTGTCGCCTGGCCGTCGAAGCCCACGGCGGCCGCATTTGGGTGAAGAGCGCCCTGGGGGAAGGGGCCACCTTCAAGTTCGTCCTGCCTCTGAACGGCAAGGGAGGGGCGGCGTGAACGATCCGCTGCAACGCCTCTATTACCACGACGCCTACCTCACCCGTTTCGAGGCCGCCGTGGCGGAACGGCTGACCTGGGATGGGCGCCCGGCGGTGGTCCTGACGCGGACGGCTTTCTACCCTGCCTCCGGCGGACAGCCCTCCGACCGTGGCCTTCTCGGCGGTGTGGCTGTGGTCGGCGTGGAGGTGCGCGAGTCGGACGGCGCGGTGGTCCACATCCTGGCAGACGAACTGAGCGCAGAGCAGGTCGTCGGCGAGATCGATTGGGCGCGTCGCTTTGACCACATGCAGCAGCACAGCGGTCAGCATCTCCTTTCGGCGGTCTGCGAGAGGCTGCTGGGCGCGCACACGCTCTCTTTTCATCTGGGGACGGAGAGTTCTACCATTGACCTGAGCGTGGCGCGGCTGCCGCGCCAGGAGGTGGAAGCGGCGGAGGATCAGGTCAACCGCGCGATCTGGGAGAACCGCCCCCTGGCGGCGCGCTTTGTGACCGCCCACGAGCTGGCCGCGCTGCCCCTGCGTCGCCAGCCCCAGGTCGAGGGGCCGATTCGCCTGGTCGAAATCGAGGGCTATGACCTGACCCCCTGCGGTGGGACGCACGTGGCCCACAGCGGCGAGATCGGCCTGCTCAAGATCGTCCGCGTGGAGCACCGTGGCGAGGAGACGCGGGTCGAGTTCCTCTGCGGCCGGCGGGCGCTGCTCGATTATCGCCGCAAGAACGCCATCCTGCTCGACCTGGCGGCTGAGCTGACAGTGGGCTATGAAGAGACAGAGGCGGCGGTCGCGCGGCTGCAGGAAGAGCTCAAGGCGAGCCAGCGCGAGTTGCGTATGCTACGCGAACGCCTGCTCCAGGCCGAGGCGGCTGCTCTGTTGGGCGATGCAAAGCCCGTCGGCGCGCTGCGCGTGGTGCGGGCGGTGCTGCCGGAGCGCACGCCGGCTGAGCTGCGCGCCCTGGCGCTGCGGCTGAGCGAGACGCCGGGCGTGGTGGCTCTGCTGGCCTCTCCCGGCGAGCGTACACAGCTCTGCTTTGCCTGTGCCGAGGGCAGCGGCGTCGACGCGGCGGCGCTGCTGCGCAGGGCCTGTGAGGCATTGGGCGGCAAGGGCGGCGGTCAGCCCCGCATTGCCCAGGGCAGTGCTCCTGCTTTCGTCGAGGAATCGTTGCGGCACATCATGGTCGCTTTGGAGGGGAGTTTGCTATGAGGGAGATTGCTCCCAACGTCTACGTGTCGACCTTTTATCCGGGCATCAACGTCGGTTGCATCTGCACTGCTGACGGTGTCGTTGCTGTCGACGCGCCGTTGCGCCGTGAGGACGCCCTGGCCTGGCGCGATGAAATGCGCCGCGTCACCGGTCTGCCTATTCGCTGGCTCGTCTTGACCGATTCCTGCCTGGATCGGCTGACGGGTGCAGCGTGGATGGGTGTGCCGGTCATTGCCGGGCGAGGGGCGTTGCGCAGGTTCCAGGAGGGGGGCGAGGCAGGGTGGCGGTTGGCGATAGAGGAGTGGGCTCGCCGTCGGCCCGGCGCTGTCGAGTGGGAGACGGTGCGCCTGCCTGTCCCTCAGCTTGCCGTCGCCGGCCGGCTGACGCTGCACACCTCGCCGCTGGCGGTCATCGAACTGGTTGCTGGCCCTGCGGTGGGCAGTATATGGCTGCGCCTGCCCGAACTGGGTATCGTTTTCGCTGGCGATGTGGTCGTCTGCGGCGCGATCCCTCCTCTCTCCGCCTCGCCAGACACTCGCGCCTGGCTCAAGACGCTGGTCGAAATGCGCCGTGAGCGCTTCCGCGTGGCGCAGATCGTGCCGGGTCGCGGCCCTGTCTGTGACAAAGCGGCCACGACCCGGCAGAGCGAATATATGCAGCGCATGCGCCGCCGCGTGCGCTCCCTTCACCTGACCGGCGGGAGGCGGGACGAGCTGGCCGGCCTGATGGACGAGTTTTTGCGCTTTTTCCCGCCAGCGGCAGAGGATCAGGAATGGGCGCGGCGAGAGGTCCTTGCCAGCCTGGAGCGCCTCTATGACGAGCTGTCCCCTCAGGGCGTGGGGTCAGCCTGACGCCCGGCGCGGGAACAGGGCCATCCCCTGGTGGACGATCCGCCCGCCGACGATGGTCATCTCGCTGGGGGCGTCCCACCATTCTTGCCACGGCGCAGTATAGGGATCGACGGGCCAGACCATCATGTCGGCCATCTTGCCTGCCTCGATAGAGCCTTTGATGTTCTCCTCGTGCCCGGCATAGGCGGCTTCCAGCGTGTGCGCCCGTAGCGCCTCCTGGATGGTCAGGCGCTGGTCGGGCGATATGACCTCATTAGATGCGGTCAGGCGGCTCACCGCGCCGGCCAGGGTGACCTGCGGGGCGTACCAGGGAGTGGTCGGCGCGTCAGAGCCCAGCGCCACGTGGATGCCCGCCTCCAGCCACTCGCGGGTGACCACGACGCGCGCCATCTGCGCCGGTGTAAAGATGGTCTTCCAATAGTCGCCCCCCATGCGGATGAATTGCGGCTGGGTGCTGACCACCACGCCCAGGTCTTTGATGCGCTGCGTGGCCTGTGGCGTGGTCAGGATGGCGTGCTCGATGCGATGGCGCGGATCGGAGCGCGGGTTGGCGTTCATTGCTTCTTCGTAGGCATCCAGCGTCAGGTCCACCGCCGCGTCGCCGATGCAGTGGACGCAGATTTGCAGGCCCAGGTCGTGCAGAGCGCGCACGGCGTCCTTGAACCCCTGCGGGTCCCACGTCGTCGTTGTCCAACTGACGCCGTTGTGTGGCTCGTGGCAGTAGGCCATGGCGGCCTGGCCGTCGATCAGGAACTTGAAGCCGGCCATGCGCATGAACTCGTCCTGGTACTGTTCGACCTCGTTGAGCGCCCGCTCCAGATCGGGGGGCCATTCCAGCGTATAGTAGACAGCGCCGCGCAGGAACAGCGCGCCCTGCCGGCCGGTGTCCAGGTAGGTGCGGAGGGTGTCAACGCCGCGCACATTGTTGTCGTGGAAAGTGGTCACGCCGCAGGCGGCAAAGGCGGCCTGGGTCGAGACGATGTTATCCCAGACCATCTCCTGAGTGTAGAGCGGGATATGCCGTCGCAAGAGGTCCATCGCGCGGTGGTTGTAGAAAATGCCGTCCGGCTCGCCGTTTGCCTGGCGTCCGATGATGCCGCCTTCCGGATTGGGCGTGGCAGCGGTAATGCCGGCGATCTGCAGTGCCATGCTGTTGGCCGAGCCATAGTGCCCGCCCTGCTGCATGATCCAGACCGGGTGGTTGGGCGAGGCCGGGTCCAGGTCATGGCGGGTCGGCATGCGCCCTTCCTGGAAGGAGAGATAAAAGCCCTTGATCCATTCCCCTTCGGGCGTCTGGGCGGCCACCTGGGCCAGTTTGGCCCGCAGGTCATCCATCGTCCTGACCTCTGGCGGCACGAACGAGGTATAGTAGCTGTTCATCAGGCCATAGACCTGGAAGTGGTTGTGGGGATCGATCAGGCCGGGTGTAACCGTTTTGCCTGCCAGGTCGACCACCTGGGTGGCCTCGCCGACCAGGACTGCTACGGCCTCGTTTGTCCCCACAGCCTGGATCAGGCCGCCCTTGACGGCGACGGCCTGGGCGGTGCTGTCGGCTCTGTCCACGGTGATGATCTTGCCGTTCAGCAGGACCAGGTCGGCGGCCTGTGCCGGCGGGGCTGCGGGAGTGACAGGGGCGAGGGTGGGCGCGGCGGTGGGAACGCTTGTTTGTCCCCCGCCAGCCCGCCCACAGCCCAATGCCGCGCCGGCCAGTGCAGCCCCTGCCGTGACAAGAAACTCGCGGCGGGTGAACTTTCTGGTGCGCCAGGTTTTCATGTTCTCATCCTCCTGATGGCAGATAAGTGATGGTGAGCGCCGGCCCACCTTCGGGGAAGACCAGCCCATCGGCCTGACTGTCGTTATCGGTGATGCCCTCGAATTGCAGGCGGATCTGGAAGCGCGGGGCGTGCGCATTCACCAACGATTGCAACTCGTGGGCCGGATTGAGCACGGTGGGGGGGCCGCTGAGCGTGCTCGCCCTTCCGGCGGGCCAGCCGGCCACATAGTCGCTCACGTCCAGTTCGCCATATTGGACGTAATAGATGCCCAACGACCCCAGTCTCTCAAAGGGGTTGCCCCTGACGGTGTGGTTGCTCAGATCGAGCGTGGCCGATTGGATGATTGCCCCTGCCGGGATGCCGGAGATGTCGAAGGAAAAGAACGCCTGCTGGCCGCGGTTCTGGGTGCCATCGCCGACATTGACTTCGCCGTTGATGGCGACGCTCTCGCCGCTCGTGACGCCGCGCACGTAGCCGTCCTCTGCCGGCAGCGACTGCAGGGTGATCGTTTGGGCTTGCGGGCAGGCTGGCGTGTCGACGTCGCTGAGAGTCACGCGCCCGATCTCGGCGCCGCCCGCCGCGCGGGCGATCAGGGTGACCGCGACCGTCTGGCCGCAGGGCGGGTCCTCCCACATGTACGAGGCCGTATCGGCACCCAGGGGGACGCTGTCGCTGCCCAGCATCAGCAGATAGTCCGCTTCACCGACAGCATCATCCCAGGCAAAGGTCAGGCTGTGCATTCCCCATCCTGAAATGCGCAGGTTAGTTGGGGGCGCGGA
>DAOTYD010000131.1:0-30439 GCA_034435295.1 Anaerolineae bacterium
GGAAGTGGGCGGCGGGGTTTCCTCTTCCTGCGGCGCAGGCGTCGCCGTCGCCGGGACGTTGTTGACGGTCAGATTGGTCACAAAATAGAGCGGCTCATCCGGGCCGCTGCTGCCCTGCCGGTAACGGGCCAGGGCCAGCGTGTAGGAACCGTTGGGCACGATCGGCTGTCCATCCGCCCCCAGCGCTGTGGTATCCCAAACCGCCAGCACGCCGTTTTCCACCGGCGTCTGCTGAAAGGTGATGCGCTGCCACTGCGAGTCGCCTGCCGGAACGGGCCCTGGGGCATAAAAGACGCCGTAGGCCGCAAAGTTGGGATGGTTCACCGAGCCGAGGATCTCGACCACGCCGCTGATCGTCGCCCCGCTGCCGGGATACGTGATAAAGTACAGGTCCGCCTGGAGTGGGGGGGCGGCCTGCGGAGCTGTTGTGATCAGGGCCATCAGGGTTGCTGCGGCGATCAGCGCGGCAAAGACCAGCTTCCATCTGGGCATGCGCTCACCTTCCTGTTCAATCATGTGAAGGAGGAGTTTAGCACAGAAAGAGAAGAATGACAAGGCGAGTGGTCAAGGCGCCGAAATCGCGTATAATAGCCCCAATGATACTCGTTCGAAGGAGAGAAGCCATGCCCAGTTTCCAGCGCCCGACCGGCACCCTCGACACCCTGCCCGAGGAGCAGCCCTACTGGCAGCACGTGCGCGCCTATGTGCGTCAACTGGCGGAGCGGGCGGGCTTTGGGCGGCTGGATGTGCCCATCTTTGAAGCCACCGAGCTTTTCGCCCGCGGCATCGGCGACGCCACCGACATTGTCGAAAAGGAGATGTACACCTTTGTCGACAAGGGCGACAATTCGCTGACCCTGCGGCCCGAATTCACCGCCGGCGTCGTCCGCGCCTTTATCGAGCACGGCATGCACGTCCTGCCGCAGCCGGTCAAGCTCTACTCTATCGGCCCGGTCTTTCGCTACGAGCGCCCCCAGGCCGGCCGCTACCGCCAGCACACCCAGTTCAATATGGAGATCCTGGGTTCGCCTGACCCGCTGGCCGACCTGGAGATCATGCTGCTGGTGTGGGACCTCTACGCTGGCCTGGGCTTTCGCGATCTGGCTTTTCAGCTCAACTCTACCGGCTGCCCTGTCTGCCGCCCTGGCTACACGGCACAGCTCAAGCGTTACTACCAGCAGCACCTTGACGCCATCTGCGACGACTGCCGTCGCCGTCTGGAGCACAACCCCCTGCGCGTGCTCGACTGCAAGGCCGCGCAATGCCAGCCCATCATCGAGGCGGCGCCCCGCATCGGCGATTTCCTCTGCGCAGAGTGCGCCGACCATTTCGCCACCCTGCGCGGCGACCTGGACCTGCTGGGCCGCCCTTACACGCTCAACCATCGGCTGGTGCGCGGACTGGATTACTACACCAAGACCGTTTTTGAGGTCTGGGCGGCCGGCATCGGGGCGCAGGCCGCCGTCTGCGGCGGCGGGCGCTACGACGGCCTGACCGAGCTGCTCGGCGGGCCGCCCACCCCCGGCGTCGGCGTGGCTGTGGGCCTGGAGCGGATCATCCTGGTCATGAAAGCCCAGGGGATCGAGGTGCCGCCGCTGCCTGCCCCCGTCGTCTTTCTGGCGCACCTGGGGCCACAGGCGCGCAGGGAAGCCGTGCGCCTGGTCGATGCCCTGCGCCGCGCGGGCGTGGCGACCTGGCTGGCCTTTGGGCAGCGCGGACTCAAGAGCCAGATGCGCGAGGCCGATAAGCGCGCTGTCCGCTTTGTGGTGATCCTGGGGGACGATGAGCTGGCGCGGGGCGTGGTCGTCGTCCGCGACATGACCACGGCCGTCCAGACCGAGGTAGGACAAGGAGAGTTGTTGGCGTGGCTTCAGGCGCGAATCGGCGCATAGAGACGGCTTGCATTTTTCGCAACCCGCACATCCCGGCAGCGCTTTTGCTGGCCCGCGAGCTGACCGGCGCGCTACAGGCGCAGGGCGTGGCAGTCTGGGAGTGTGACCGTCTCGACGACCCCGCTTTGGCGGCGCGGCTGGCCGGGACGGACCTGTTGCTGACCCTCGGCGGCGACGGTTCGCTTCTCCAGGCTGCCCGTGCTGTGGCCGGCAAACAGACTCTGCTGGTGGGCATCAACCTGGGGCGCGTCGGCTTTCTCACCGAGGCCGAACCGGAGGAGTGGCCAGCAGTTCTCCCCCGTCTGCTCAGCGGCGATTACTGGGTCGAGGAGCGCATGATGCTGCAGATGGAGGCGCGGCGTGGCGCGGAGCTCCTGGCGAACGGACTGGCCCTCAACGACATCGTCGTCGGCCATGGGATGCCCGGCAGTGTGCTGCGGCTGCAGGTGCACGTCGACGGCGACCTGCTTGCTGGCTATGTCGCCGACGCCTTGATCGTTGCCACGCCGACCGGCAGCACGGCCTATGCGCTGGCCGCCGGCGGGCCGATCATGCCGCCCCAGCAGCGCAACATCCTGCTGGTGCCGGTCGCGCCGCACCTGAGCCTCGACCGGGCGGTGGTGCTGGCCGAGGGCGTCCGCGTCCAGGTCGTCGTCCAGGGTCACAGCCCGGCTGCGCTGGCGCTGGACGGCCAGGTGGTGGCGGAGCTGACGGCGGGCGACCAGGTGGACGTGCAGGCCAGCGCCGAGGTGGCGCGCTTTGCCCGCGTCCGCCCGCGCGACTATTTCTACCGCACCCTGCTGGCCCGCCTGGTGCCAAAGGAACGGGAAGCGATCTTGAGCGCCCTCTCCGCTCCAGCGTCGCAAGGAGAGAACCAAAGTGAGTGAACCGCTCTACTGCATCAACCATCCCAAGGTGGAGACCTACCTGCGCTGCAACCGTTGCGGCGCGCCCATCTGCCCCAAGTGCGCCGTGCGGACAGAGGTGGGCTATCGCTGCAGGACGTGCATCAGCCGCCAGCAACAGGTCTTTTATGCCGACTTTCGGCCCGTCTACTATCTGTTTGCTGTCCTTGTCGCCCTGCCGCTGGGACTTGTCGGTCTCTTCATCCCCCTGCTGGGCTGGTTCGTCATCTTTCTGGGACCTCTGACAGGCCTGGTCGTCGCCGAGGCCGTCCACTGGGCCACCCGCCGACGGCGCGGTCCGTACACGTGGCTGGTGGCTGCCGCTTGCGTACTGCTGGGCGGCCTGCCGCGACTGGTGCTCGACCTCTCCTGGTGGCAAACGGATATATGGGTTTTCGTCTGGTCGATCCTGTGGGACGCTGTCTATCTGATCGGCGCTGTTGGCACCACGGTGGCCCGTCTGCGCGGACGCCAGCGCTGAGGGAGGAGGAAAGGTGACCCCTGCGGATCTGCTCAGGTTGTTCTGGATCTTTATCAAGGTCAACCTGCTCACCACATCAGGGCCGGCGTCGGTGGGATTGCTCTACCAGGAAGCGGTCGGCAAGCTGTTGACGGAGAGCGAGTTTGTCGAAGCGGTGGGGTTCTCCAGCGTCCTACCTGGCAGCGACGCGCTGCAACTGGCCATGTTCGTCGGCTACGCGGCCGGTGGCATTCCGGGGGCGCTCGTGGCGCTGCTGGGGTCTGTGCTGCCGCCCACGCTGTTGATGCTGGTGATCATTTCCATCCTGCAGCGCCTGCGCGGCGAGGCGTGGGTGGGCAACTTTGTGCAGGGTCTGGCCCCGGCCGTCGCCGTGCTGATGGTGCTGGTGGCGTGGAATGTCTTTCGCGGTGAAGGCGGAGGGCGCTGGGATGTCACCATTGGGATCGCTGTGGTCAGCCTGGTGGCCTACCTGATCAAAGTTCCTTCGCCGCTGGTTCTGCTGGCCGCTGGTCTGGCCGGCGTTCTGTTGCTGCGATGAGCGTCGAACATAGTTTGCTGCTCTGCACAAACGGCGCGCCGGAGGGCCTGCCGGCGCTCTCCTACGGCGCCTGGCTGGCTCAGGCGCTGGGATTGCGGGTCACGCTGCTGGGCATCGTCGAAAGCGAGGAACGCCGCAGCGCCGTGGAGCAGGCCTTGCGGGAGGCGCGGTCGCTGCTCGAGGCGAAGGGGGTCGCCCACACGGTTGTTCGGCGAGAGGGCATCGCGCGCCAGACCATCATTGCCGAAGCGCTGCCAGAGCAACATATCGTGGTCATTGGCCCGCTGGGGCGGCCGCGCTGGCGGCGCTGGGTGGAAGGCAGGTCGCTGCGGCGGGTGATGCCGGGCCTGGGCACGCCGTTGCTCTACGCGCCGACGGCGCACTGTCAATTGGAACGTATCCTGCTCTGCACCGGCGCGCTGGAGTATGCCGACAGCGCCGAGTGTTGGGCGCTCAACCTGGCTCGCCGTCTGGACGCGGTGGTGACGATCCTGCACGTGGCCGAGCCGGTGCTCTATCACTACCCCTCTTCCGACCCGATCCAGATGCACTGGAAGGAGCTGTTGCAAACCGACACGGTTCAGGCGCGGCACCTGCGCGCCTTGCTGGAGCGGGCGAACAGCATGGGCGTCAGGTCAGTGGTTCGGGTGCGGCATGGCACCGTCGTGCACGAGATCGTTGCCGAGGCTCGTCGCGGACAGCACGACCTGGTCGTGATGGGCTCCAAGCACAGCGCGCGCAGCCTGCGTCGTCTCTATCTCCCCGACGTCACTGCCGAGGTGATGGAAAGCCTGAACCTGCCCGTGCTGGCCGTCCGCGCCGGCCAGCCGTGCTTTCTGGAAGAGAGCTCTGCGGGCTGAGGCGCCTGCCCCATCACTCCGTAACAGTCCAAACATGGTCTGTGAGTCCAGCCGCCATAGCGGGTGAGCGTGATAGCCAACGGTGACAGGCATTGCTGTCCTCCAGACGCAGTGTCTTGAGCGGTCGGGCCGGGTTGTAGGCCATGTCCTCCCAAGTGGCAGAAGCTCGATACATTGCCCCCAGCCTGGAAAACGCCAGCATCTCGCGCGTCAGGCGGTCATTGAAGAGCCGCATCGTGAGATGGGCATGTTCGATGTAGGCTGTGCTTCTTGCCCAACAGCAGTGTCCATATCGATCAGTGGGGCGCGCCAGAATTGGCCGCTTTTGGCGGTTTGCGGGCAGCCTTTTTTCACCGCGGCACATATAACGCTGGCGGCTGCCTTTTGTCTTGCCACATTTGACTCAGATCGTCGTACCGCTGGGGATGACCGCGTTCTTGGGGATGACGACGATGCCATCGCGGATGACATAGTTGTCGGACTCCAGGTCTGGCTCGTCCTTGTGGGAGCGGATGATGACATTGTCGCCGATGCGGGCGTTCTTGTCGATGATGGCGCGCTCGATGGTGCAATTGTGGCCGATGCCGACATTGGGGCGGCCGAGGCGGCGGTTTTCCGCTTTGCGGTTCTCGTCCTCGTAATAGTCGGCGCCCATCATCACGGTATAGCGAAGGCGGCTGCCTGGGCGGACGATACTGCGCAGTCCGATGACGCACTCTTCGACATCTGCTTCGTATAGCCAGCAACCTTCGGCGACAACCGCCCTTTCCAGATGGCATTTGTCGATCCGCGAGGACGGCAGGAAGCGCGGCCGGGTGTAGATGGGGCGGTTCGGGTCGTAGAAGTCGAACGGCGGGTCGGGCAGGGTCAGATCGAGGTTGGCGTTGTAAAAGGCCGCGATGGTCCCAATGTCCTCCCAATAGCCCTCGAAGGGAAAGGCATAGACGCGGGTCGATTCGATGGCGGCGGGGATGATGTGGCGGCCAAAGTCATCGCCGCTCACCTCCCCCAGCAGCCGTGTCAACACGTCCAGGCGGAAGACATAGATGCCCATTGAGCCCAGGTAGGGCCGCTCGCTGCCAGGGCGGCTTTCCAGGCCGGTCAGCTCTTCTTCGCTCTGTGGCTTTTCGTAGAAGGTGATGATGCGTCCATCGCTGTCGGTCTTGAGGATGCCGTAGCGCGGCGCGTCCGCGGCAGAGACGGGCAGGACGGCGATGGTGACATCGGCGCGACTGTCGCGGTGGAACTGGATGAACTCGCCATAGTCCATGCGGTAGAGGTGGTCGCCGGCCAGGATGAGGACGTCTTCGGGGTTGCGGCTGAGCAGGCGGCGGAGCTGACGGCGGATGGCGTCGGCTGTCCCCTGGTACCAGTCGGCTGATTCCAGTGTCTGCTCGGCGGAGAGGATCTCGATAAAGCCCTGCGAGAAAATGTCGAACTTGTATGTGTCATAGACGTGGCGGTGGAGCGAGGCGGTGAGGAACTGGGTCAGGATAAAGATGCGGTTGATGCCCGAATTGATGCAGTTGCTGATGGGGATGTCGATCAGGCGATACTTGCCGGCGATGGGCACGGCGGGCTTGGCGCGCAGCCTGGTCAGCGGGTAGATGCGCGTCCCGCGTCCCCCGCCGAGGATCATGGCGATGGTATTCTGGACTGACATCGTTCCACCTCACGAGTCGGATCGAGCTGTGGCGGTCTCCTGGGCAGGCAGGAGGCCGCGGGCGCGGAACCAGGCCAGCGTGTCGCGGCACGTTTCGGCAAAGGGGCGAGTAGGGGGCATACCCAGTTCGGCCTGGGCGCGCGAGGTGTCCAGCGGCTGCCAGTGGCGCATGGCCTGTAATTGCCCGGCAGCGGGGATGCCCAGAAAGCTGCCCATGCGCCCGGCCTGTTCGATCAGGCGGGGCGAGAGCACAGTGCGGGGTGGGGGAACGCCGGCCGCCTCGGCGATGGTGGTCAGCATCTCGCGGATGGTCATGTTGGCGCCGCCCAGGATATAGCGTCGCCCGCTCTTGCCGTGCCCGGCGGCCAGGACGTGGCCGTGGGCCAGGTCGCGCCCGTCGATGACGTTGATCGACCCTTCGACGGCCCAGCGCAGGCGGCGGCGAGCCACCATGATCACGATCTGGGACGTGGTCGGCTTGATGTCCCCCGGCCCCAGCACGGTGGTTGGGATCGTCACGACGACGTCCAGCCCCGTGGCGGCAGCGCGCAGCGCTTCCTGTTCCATCGCCCATTTGACCTCGAAGTAGGGCGTGCCGACCGAGCCGGGCAGGTAGAGGTCGTCCTCGTTGGCCAGGCGGCCGGGAGCGGAGGGCGGCCCGACGGTGGAGAGGCTGCTGGTATAGACCAGCCGCCTGACCTGGGCGCTGCGGGCGGCGGTCAGGACATGGCGCATCTCCCTCACCCCGTGGCGGACCGCTTCCCAGGCGTCGCGGGCCTTGAGGGGGTAGTAGGCGGCAGCGTGGAAGACGAGCGGGCAACTGTTCATCGCGGCGACCAGAGAGGCGGGGTCGGCCAGGTCGGCCTGCGCCCACTCGATCTGGTCGGCGATGTCCTCCAGCGCGCCGACGGCGTCGGGTCGGCGGCGCACGCCACGGACGGCCCAGCCACGGGCCAGCGCTGCGCGGACGATCTGTCCGCCGATGAACCCGGTCGCTCCCAGGACGCAGCAGCGCGGCGGGGACATGGCGCCTGTCCTATGGGGTGGGGGGCTGGTAATCGGCACCCAGGATGACGATGACGTCTGCCTCCTGCGTGCCGGAGGCCGGGGTGATCGCCGTGGCCGGCAGGCCGAGCAGTTGGGCGATGTAGGCGGCGCTGTTGGGTTTGTCGCGGTGGATGATCAGGCTGGCGGCATAGTCGTTGCGGTCGGCGTTGCCAAAGTTGATGACGTTGACCTGCTGCTGCTGGAGATACTCGGCGGTCGACTGGGCCAGGCCGGCGGTGAGGGTGCCGTTTTGCACCATCACCGTGGCGGCTTCGGCGGCGGCCAGGGCGGCCGGATCCTGCTCTGGCGGGACGGGCGGAATTGCGGTGAAGAGTTCGTCGCGCAACTGGCGGATGCGCTCGCGCACCGGCACCAGCACCTGCTGTCCGTCGGGGGTTTCCCAGGGCATGGTGTAGTTTTCGTCGATCACTGCGCTGCGGATCTTCTCCGGCGGAATCTGGGTTGCCAGGTTGGCCAGGCGGATCATCTCGTCAATGGTCATGTTCGTTTCCACCGACTCGCTGATCGTGTTCCACAACTGGAGGGCCTGCGGGGCGATCTGGGGCAGCATGTCGTAGCGGGTGACCTTGTCCAGGATAGCGCGGATCACCTGTTGCTGTCGTTCGGCGCGGTCGAAATCTCCGCCGGGGCTGTGACGGGTGCGGGCGTACTTGAGGGCCAGCTCGCCGTCCATATGCACCCAGCCGGCGGGGATATAGAGCGGGTCGTAGCCATAGCCCGAGTCGGGATAGAGCGGGTCGTTGATCTCTTGTTCGACATAGATGTCGATGCCGCCGATCAGGTTGACCGCTTCGACAAAGGCGCGGAAGTTGATGCGGAGTGTATAGTCGACAGGGATGCCCAGGTTCCAGCGCACCGTTTCAGCGGCCAGGGCCGGCCCGCCGCCGGGGTAGCCGTAGGCGTCGCCCAGGTAGTTGGCCGTGTTGATGCGTCCCTCATTGTAGCCGGGGATGGGCACCCACAGGTCGCGGGGGATGGAGAGCATGGCGGCGGTCTTGTTCAGCGGGTCGACAGAGAAGAGCAAGATGGTGTCGGTGCGCCAGGGGCCGTTCTGATCCTCTCTCTCGTCGACGCCCAGCACCAGGATGTTGACCCGTTCCGTGCCCTGCCATTCGGGCAACGGCTGCGAGGGGTCCAGGACGTACATGGGCGTGGGGTTGGGGATGGTAAAGTTGGGCAGGATGTCCGAGTTGGCAACCCACGTTTTGATCTGGCGGTAGAAAGTGTAGCCGATGGCGCTGGCGACCAGGAGAAAGATCAACGCCAGCGTAGAAACAAAAAGTACCTGTCCCCAGGTCGTTGGCCTTGGGCTTTGTGCGAATCTATGCGACATAAGTCTCCTGCATCGTATTTATTGGGAAAGCTCTTTGGTAACGCGATTATAACATGGTTGGGGAGGGCAGGCAACAGCGCGTTTGCCCGTCTTGGCACTTTGTGGTAGAATGCCCGGTGGCTACGGCCAAGATCACACGTCCTTTGACCTGAGGGCCGTGCCGGGGGTGACAGCCTCCCGGCTCCCGAAGGAATGAAGAGGGCGGAGGAAAAAAAACGAAATCAGGAGGTTTCCCCCATGGCTGTTGTTCCAATGAAGCTGTTGCTGGAAGCAGGCGTTCACTTTGGCCATCGCACGCGGCGCTGGAATCCAAAGATGAAGCCCTACATCTTTACCGAGCGCAACGGCGTGCACATCATCGACCTGCAGCAGACACTGGCCTTGCTGGAAGAGGCCTTTGCGGTGGTGCGAGACACGGTTGCCGAGGGCGGTACGCTGCTCTTTGTGGGCACCAAGCGCCAGGCGCAGGAGACGATCGCGCAGGAAGCGCAGCGCTGCCACATGCCCTACATCAACCAGCGCTGGCTGGGCGGCACGCTGACCAACTGGCGCACGATCCGCCGGCGTATCGACGACCTGCTCAGCCTGGAGACGCGCCGCGACCGCGGCGAGCTGGAAAAACTGACCAAGCGAGAGGCGTTGAGCCTGGAGCGGCACATCGCCAAGCTGAACGAGCGGCTGGGCGGCATCAAAGAGATGCGTACCCTGCCTTCTCTTCTCTACATCATCGACGTCAAGCGCGAGACGACGGCGATCCGTGAGGCCAACAAGCTCGACATCCCCATTATCGCCGTGGTCGACACCAATTGCGACCCCGACCCCATCGACTATGTCATCCCGGCCAACGATGACGCCATCCGCGCCATTCGCCTGATCACCAGCCTGATGGCCGACGCGGCGCTGGAGGGCCTGGCCCTGCGCAAGGTCCATGAGCCGGAAGAGGTCGAAGTGGAGGCGCTGAGCGAGGAAGACAAAAAGTACCTCAGCCCGGCGACGCTGGCCCGCATGCGCGGCCTGCGCTTCGAGGAGGAAGAGGAGCATCTGGCCGACTTCGAGGAAGAGCTCGAGGAGGAGGAAGAGCCAAGGAGATGGTCGATCATCGAGGACGAAGATCTCGATGAGCGGGATGACCATGAAGAGTACGAGGAAGAGGACGAGGAGTAGCCTCTTTTGCTTTTTCTCCAGAATGGTGTAAACTCGGCAGTGCGAGGAGGATTCTGTTGGACATCACCATCGACATGATCAAACAGTTGCGGGAGGAGACCGGCGCCGGCATCCTGGACTGCCGCAAGGCGCTGGAGACCTACAACGGCGATATGGAAGCGGCCGGGAACTATTTGCGCGAGAAAGGACTGGCAGCGGCGCAGGAGCGCTCGGAGCGCAAGGCGTCGGAAGGCCTGGTTGAGGTGTACGGACACCCTGGCAACCGCGTCGGCGTGATGGTCGAGGTCAACTGCGAGACCGACTTTGTGGCCAAGACGGACGATTTTCGCTCGCTGGCTCACGAGCTGGCGCTGCACATCGCCTTTGCCGCGCCGCGCTACATCTCGCGGGAGTCCGTGCCGGCAGAGGTGGTCGAAGCGGAAAAGGCCGCCTATCGCGCCCAGGCGTTGGCGGAGGGCAAGCCCGAGCACATCGTCGATCGCATCGTCGCCGGCAAGATGGACAAGTTCTTCCAGGAGACGTGTCTGTTGGAGCAGCCTTTCGTCCGAGACGAGGACAGGAAGGTCGACGACATCATCAAAGACCGCACGATACGCCTGGGCGAGAACATCATCGTGCGGCGATTCGTGCGTTACGAGCTGGGAGAGGAACTCTAGCGGATGGCGACGGCCCGTTATCGGCGCGTTCTGTTGAAACTGGGCGGCGAGTCGCTGATCGGGCCGGGCGGTTTTGGCATCAGCCCGCGCCGCGCCGAAGAAGTGGCGGCCAAGGTGGTGTCCATGCGCGCCCTGGAGGTCGAAGTGGCCATCGTCCTGGGAGCGGGCAACATCTGGCGCGGCCGCGATGGGCTGGAGCACGGCATGGACCGCGCGACGGCTGACCACATGGGTATGCTGGCGACGGTGATGAACGCGCTGGCCCTCTCCGACGCGCTGGGCCGCCTGGGGGTCGAGACGCGGGTACAGACGGCGATCGAGATGCGCGCCGTGGCTGAGCCGTACATCCGCCTGCGGGCGATCCGCCATCTGGAAAAGGGCCGCGTCGTCATCATCGGCGGCGGGACAGGCAATCCATACTTTACCACCGACACGGCGGCGGCGCTGCGGGCGATGGAGATCGATGCCGACTTGCTGATCAAAGCGACCAAGGTGGACGGCGTCTATAGCGACGACCCGCGTCAGAATCCCGACGCAGAACGCTTCGAGCGGTTGAGTTATATGGACGCGCTCAATCTGCGCGTGGGTGTGATGGACGCGACGGCGCTCTCGCTCTGCATGGACAATGATCTGCCCATCATCGTTCTGGACCTGTGGCAGCCCGGCAGCCTGGAGCGGGCCGTGATGGGAGAAAAGGTCGGCACCATCATCTCCCGCTAAGTCCTGGTTTTCACTGCTGAGGAACGCCGGGTTTTTGTCATTCCTTTGCGTTCTCTGCGGCCTCGGCAGTGAAGGAAAATGTTTCTGATCACCCTCAGGCAGACCGGAGTGGGCGATGATCAAGGATCTCTTGCTGGAAACAGAAGGGCGTATGAAAAAGACGGTGCAGGCGCTGGAGGCCGACCTGCGCGCTGTCCGCACCGGCCGCGCCAGCCCGGCGCTGCTGGAGCGGGTGATGGTGGAGTACTATGGCGCGCTCACGCCGCTGAACCAGCTCGCCGTCATCAGCGCACCGGAACCGCAACTGCTCACCATCCGGCCGTATGACCCTTCCTCTCTCGGCGAGATCGAGCGGGCGATTCTCAAATCAGACCTGGGGCTGACCCCGTCGAACGACGGCAAGATCATCCGCCTGGTGATCCCTTCGCTGACCGAAGAGCGGCGCATGGAACTGGTGCGGCTGGTCAATCGCCGCGTGGAAGAAGCCAAGGTCAGCCTGCGCAACGTCCGTCGTGAGGCGCTGGACGATCTGCGCGAGTTCGAAAAGGAAAAGCTGATCTCGGAAGACGACTTTTATCGCGGCCGCGACGAGTTGCAGGAGCTGATCGACCGCTACAGCGAAGAGGTCGACAGGGTCGGCGAGCGCAAGTCGCGGGAAGTGATGGAATTGTAGAAAGCGCATTTTTCCGTTCCTCTCATGTTGACGGCCCTCTGTGCCGGGGGAAAAAGGAATGCCTGAGTCGCAGGCAGAGAAAACCTATCCACCACTGGCTCGTCTTCCAGCTCATGTTGGAATCATTATGGACGGCAACGGGCGCTGGGCGCAGGCGCGCGGCCTGCCCCGCCTGGCCGGCCACCGCGCCGGCGTGGAGAACCTGCGCCGTGTGTTGCGGGCAGCGGTCGAGCTGGGCGTGCCCATCCTGACCATCTATGCCTTTTCGACCGAGAATTGGGAGCGGCCCAAAGAAGAGGTCGAGGGACTGCTCTCGATCCTGGAGCGGGTGCTGGATCGCGAGGTGCCCGAACTGCACCGCGAGGGCGTCTGTCTCCGCCACATCGGGCGGCTGGAGCGGCTGCCTGAGCACATCAAGCAAAAGGTGCTGGAGGCGATCGAACTGACCAAAGACAACCGCCGCCTCATCCTGAACGTTGCCTTCAACTATGGGGGACGAGCGGAAATCGTGGATGCCATTCGCAAGATGATGCGAGACGGCGTCGCGCCGGAGGAAGTGGATGAGGCGCTGGTGGGGCAGTACCTGTACACAGCCGGCCTGCCTGACCCCGACCTGATCATCCGCACCAGCGGGGAAATGCGGGTGAGCAATTTCCTGCTCTGGCAGGGGGCGTATGCGGAATACTACATCACGCCGCTCTACTGGCCGGATTTCGACAAGGACGAGTTGTACAGGGCGCTGGTAGTCTTCAGCCAACGCGAGCGGCGCTTTGGCCAGCTTTCTGGAGTGTCTCAGTAGGATTGGCCACGAATTACACGGATTGACACAAGCCTCGCCTTGAGCGGCGGGTTTGCATCGATTTGTGCCAGTCGTGTCCATGCGTGTTACCTTGTGCTGATTCGTGTCCATTCGTGGCATAGAAAACCGTGTTGCGTACCCGTGTTCTGACCTCTGTTGTGGCATTGCCGCTGGCCATCGCGTTGGTTGCGTTGGGCGGCGTATGGCTGTTTGCCTTGCTGGCCGTTCTGTTCACGCTGGCGACGGTCGAGTTCTGCCAGATGATGCGGCGGGACGGCTACCGGCCCAACGCGGTGCTGGCGCTGCCGCTGTTGTGGCTGTTGCTGGCGGAGGCGCAACTGGAGCAGTGGGGAAGGGGGAGCTGGCTGCTGGGGCCTGGAGTATGCCTGGCGCTGATGATCTCGCTGAGCTGGCAGCTTGGCCATCGAGAGGGAAAGCCGGTGGTCGACTGGGCTTTGACCGTGGGCGGGGCGCTCTACGTGGGGTGGCTGGGAGCGTATCTGATCCGCTTGCGCGGGCTGCCTGATGGCCTGTGGTGGGTGCTGGCATCGCTGGCCTCGATCTGGATCGCCGACAGCGGCGCGTATGTGGTGGGGCGGAGATGGGGACGGCACAAGATGGCGCCCACGCTGAGCCCCGGCAAGACGTGGGAGGGCTATTGGGGCGGCGTGGTTACCGGCATGTTGGGCGCGGTCGGGCTGATTGCGCTGTGGCGGGTCTGGGCCGGGCCGGTTGGCCCAACGCTCTGGCAGGGCTGCGGGCTGGCGCTCTTGATCTCGACGCTGGCTCCGCTGGGCGACCTGGTGGTCTCGATGTTCAAGCGGCAGGTGGGGGTCAAGGACACAGGTACGCTGTTTCCGGGTCACGGCGGCGCGCTCGACCGCATCGACAGCGTGTTGTGGGCTGGCGTGATCGGCTACTATTTTGCATTGGCCGTAGGAGCCATATCCTGAAAGGAGGTCGCAATGCCAGAACAGTGGGTGCGTGACATTTATCACAAAGGGGTTATCTTTTGCAAACCCAGTACGCCGCTAGAGGAAGTGGTGCGGGTGATGGCAGACACAGACATCCATGCCATCATCGTTGCCGAGGGGGAAGGCAGTGTGCCGCTGGGGGTTATCTCTCACGTCGACATACTGGCACATTACGGCGAGGACCTGGCAAAGCTCACGGCAGGGGAGGTGATGACGCGGGGGCCCATCACGATCAACGAGAATGCGCCGGTGGCCGAGGCGGCAAAAAAGCTGCTGGACAGCAACATCCGCCGTCTCCTGGTTGTAGATGACAGGGGCACGCCGCTGGGCATTCTTTCGACAACGGACATTGTGCGCAACATGCGCGGTTCCAGTTGGGTGTGGTACAGGGGGTAACCATGGCTGAGGAGATCATCACCATTGAGCGACACATTCTGGAGATGCAGCGGGGACATCCCACTGCGACGGGTGTTTTCACCAATCTGCTCTATGACATTGCGCTGGCGGCCAAAGTGATCGCCCGCGAGACGACGCGGGCCGGCCTGGTGGAGATTTTGGGGCTGGCCGGCAAGATGAACGTCCAGGGCGAGGCGCAGATGAAGCTCGATGTCTTTGCCAACCAGGTCATGATCCGCATGAACTCGTACACCGGACGGCTGTGCGTCATGGCCTCGGAGGAGGAGCCGGAGATCATCACCATCCCTGAAGGCTACCCGACCGGCCCCTACGTTCTGGTCTTTGACCCGCTGGATGGCTCGTCGAACATCGACGTCAATGTCAGCATCGGCACCATCTTTGGCATCTATCGTCGCGTCTCGGCGGGCGGACCGGGAACTGTCGAGGACTGTTTGCAGCCGGGGAACAGGCTGGTTGCGGCTGGCTATGTGATCTATGGCGCCAGCACGATGATGGTCTATTCGACGGGACAGGGGGTGCATGGCTTTACGCTCGATCCGGGTGTGGGCGAGTTCCTGCTCTCGCACCCCAACATCCGCATCCCCGAACGGCCCAAATACTTTAGCACCAATCTGGGCTATCAGCGCTATTGGAGCCCAGGCGTGGTGGAGTACACGCGGTGGCTGCAGGGCATGGGGGACGAGCCGGTCAGCTCTCTTTCACTGCGCTACATCGGTTCGCTGGTCGCCGATTTCCACCGCAACCTGTTGGATGGCGGGGTTTTCTACTATCCGGCGGATACGCGGGACCCCAAGACGCCGCACGGCAAGCTGAGGCTGCTCTACGAAGCGGCGCCGCTGGCTTTTATCGCCAGAAACGCGGGCGGCTATGCGTCGGATGGCCGGCAGCCGATCGAGGATATTGTGCCCACGTCCCTGCATCAGCGCACTCCCCTCTTTATCGGCAGCCGGGATCTGGTCGAAAAAGCGGAGGTGTTCATTGGACGATATGATCAATAACCAGGGCGACTTGCTCGACGAAGAGTGCTTTGAAGCGACAGATGTCGAGTCCGAGATTGCCGAACCAGAGATCGTTCCACCGGAGATCGTTGTCCCTGAGGTTAGCGAGGTCGAGGAAGAGAGCGTCACCAGCGCCATCGTTGGTATGGACATTTCGGCGCTGGAGGCCAGGCGCCTGAACGAACTGCGCGAGCTGGCCCGTGAGCTGGACATATCGGGCTTTAGTCGCCTGAAGAAGGATGAGCTGATCCTGCGTCTGTTGCGAGCCAAGGCTGAGTCAGAGGGGTTCATCTTTGGCGGCGGTGTGCTGGACATTGTCGACGAAAACATGGGCTTTTTGCGCCGGCAGAACTATTTGCCGGGACCGGACGACATCTATGTCTCGCAGTCACAGATCCGCCGCTTTGGCCTGCGCCGTGGCGACATGGTGCTGGGACAGGTCCGCCCGCCGAAGGAGAACGAGCGCTACTATGGCCTGTTGCGGGTGGAAGCGGTCAACGGCGTCAACCCGGAGGCGGCCAAAGCGCGCCCGCGTTTCGAGCGGTTGACGCCCATCTTTCCCAACCGTCGGCTGATCATCGAGACGACGCCGCAGAACCTGACCACGCGCCTCTTGAGCCTGATCGCGCCGATTGGCAAGGGGCAACGCGGGCTGATCGTCTCGCCGCCCAAGGCGGGCAAGACCACCGTGCTGAAAAAGATCGCCAACGGCATCAGTGCCAACCATCCAGAGGTGCGGCTGATGGTCGTCCTTATCGGCGAGCGGCCGGAGGAAGTGACCGACATGGATCGCTCGGTGGAGGCGGAGGTGATCAGCTCGACCTTTGACGAGCCGGTCAAGAACCAGGCCAAAGTCGCTGAGATGGCGCTGGAACGGGCCAAGCGGCTGGTGGAGTGCGGGCGGGACGTGGTCATCCTGCTCGACAGCATCACGCGGCTGGCGCGGGCGTACAACCTGGTTGTGCAGCCGAGCGGGCGGACGCTTTCAGGCGGTCTCGATCCGGCAGCGCTCTATCCGCCAAAGAACTTTTTCGGCGCGGCGCGCAACATCGAAGAGGGGGGCAGCCTGACCATCATCGCCACCTGTCTGGTCGACACCGGCAGCCGCATGGACGACATGATCTATGAAGAGTTCAAGGGCACCGGCAACATGGAGCTGCATCTGAGCCGGCGGCTGCAGGAGCGGCGCATCTTCCCCGCCTTTGAGATCGAGCGGTCGGGCACGCGGCGTGAGGAGCTTTTGTTGGATGCCGAGACGCTGCGCAAAGTGTGGCAGATGCGCGAACGTTTCCTCGAATCGCTGGCTTCCGGCTATGGCATCACGCAGGCGATGCAGGAGCTGCTGCGCGTCCTGCGCCACACGCAGGACAACAACGAGTTTCTGAACCTTTTTGCGGACGGCAAGTAATCCACCTCTGGTTCATTTCACCGCGGAGAACGGAGGCCGCAGAGGATCAAGAGGCCTTTGGCGCTCTCGGCGCGTCGGCCAGAAACGCCCCGATTGCCTGCGCCGTCTCTGCGGGCCGCTCCAGCATCAACATATGTCCCGCTCCTTCGACGAGCTGAAAGCGCGCGGCGGGGATGCTTTCGGCCAGTGACTGCCCCAGGCGAGGCGGGGTCATGCGGTCCTCCGAACCGGTCAGGACGAGCGTGGGGGCGCTGATCTGGCCGATCTGTTCGCGCAGGTCGAAGCGGTCGCAGGCCAGGAAATCGCCCAGCAGCACGTCGGCGCCCGCTTTCAGCATCGTTTGCCGGCCTTGCTCGATCATCTCCGGCGGCGCGCCGGGCCCCCACGCCCATTGCATGATCGTCTCTACCGTCTGTTGGGGGGCCTGGGAGAGGCCCTCGATGAGGGCAGGGGCGACGCGCAGGCGGGCGCCGGTGGCGACGAGGGCGAGGGCGGCGACGCGCCCGGGCGCGCTCAAGGCGACCGTCTGGGCGATCGCGCCGCCCATCGAATGGCCGACGAGGACGGCCCGTTCGATGGCGAGCGCGTCGAGGAAGGCGACCAGGTCAGCAGCGTATTCTTCGATCTGTTGGCGGCCTGGGCCGCTGGAACGGCCGTGCCCTGGCAGGTCGAGCGCGTAGACGGCGCGGCGGGCCAGGCGGTGGAAGGGGGCAGGCCAGAGCATGTGGTTGCCGCCAGCGCCGTGGATCAGGACCAGCGGCGGTTCGTCGCCGCGGCGGGCGGTGTAGAACAGCGCGTTTTGGTGAATATGGATGGTGGGCATAGTCACTCCTCAGGCAAATTGTAGCACACTCTCTCAACTATGGGTAGTAGAGCCAGCGCAAGCGGCGTCTGGCTTGATTGCGCTTGTGTCTGTTTCTGGCAGGTGAGGGCTTGTCGGGAAGTCGAAATTGCGTTGCCGCCTGCTGTGTGATATACTCCGCCATCGCAGAGGTGGCTGGGATGGCTAAAACTGGCGATGACAACAACCGTCGTAGGGGCACGGATAGTCAAAATCGGAACGGGCCGGTCAGCGCCGCCGTGCCCCTACCAGGGCCAACCAACCCGGCCAAACATCACCGGCGGTCCATTCGCCTCAAGGGGTACGATTACACCCAACCTGGCGCCTATTTTGTCACTATCGTGACGCATGGCCGGGAATGTCTGTTTGGTGAAATCGTGGATGGGGAAATGCGTCTGAACCGGGCTGGTCAGATTGCCCGGCAGGAATGGGAACGGCTGCCACGCCGTTTTCCCCATGTCCAGTTGGATGCGTTTGTCATCATGCCCAATCACATTCACGGAATCATTGTCATTACCGACGCCGGTTGGGACAATACCGGTGTCATCGGTAGGGGCACGGCGGGCCATAAAGACGACGTCCCCAATCGTCAACCAGCCGTGCCCCGCACGGGTAGGGGCACGGCGTCTGGCTGTGATGTGGATGTGCCGGTTGGGGCCGCCGTGCTGGAGGGGGGCACGGCTGCTGGCTTTGATGTGGATGTGCCGGTTGGGGCCGCCGTGCCCCTACAACGGTTGGAACAATTCGGCAAACCTGTCCCCGGCTCGATCCCGACCATTGTTCGCTCCTTCAAATCGGCGGTCACGCTGGGGGTCAATCGCCTCAACCGCACATCGGGCGCTGACGTCTGGCAGCGTAACTATTACGAACACGTTGTCCGCAACGATGCCTCTCTGGCGCGCATCCGGCAGTACATCGCGGACAATCCTGCAAAATGGGACGATGACAATGAAAACCCCAAGATGGGCCGATGACCGGATCTCCCTGTGAGCAATAAACTGGTTCTGATCTTGCTCTTGCTGTCGCTGTTTGTCGCCCTGTCCCGCCCGCTGCCAGCCGACGCGCTGGGCGAACGCCTGGTGCTGGCTTTTTACTACGCCTGGTATGGCTGGGACACCTGGCAGTCGGGCCTGCCCGACCAGCCGCAGCAACCCTATGCGTCCAGCGACCCGGCAGCTATCGAGCGGCACGTCGCCTGGGCGCAGCAGGCCGGCATCGATGCCTTCGTCCAGTCGTGGTATGGCCCGCAGGTAGAGAACAACCAGACCGAGACCAACTTTGCCACGCTGCTGGAGATCGCCCGACAGCGTGGCTTTCAGGCAGCGGTCGATTTCGAGGTGACCTCGCCCTTTTTCCACTCCGAAGGCGACGTGATCGAGGGCTTGCGCTATCTGCTGAATGTTCATGCCCAACATCCGGCCTACCTGCGCGTCGGCGGGCGGCCGGTGGTCTTTTTCTGGCGGCAGAATCGCTTTTCGGTCGATTGGTGGCACAATGTGCGTCAGCAGCTCGATCCGCAGCACATGAGCATCTGGATCATGGAAGGGGTCGACCTGGACTATTTGGGTCCTTTCGACGGCACGCATCTCTACAGCGTGGCCTGGGACGCGCAGCCAGCGGCGACGTTGCGCCGCTGGGGGGAGCGCATTCGGAGCTGGAACGCCGGGCATGGCTCGGTCAAGTTCTGGGTGGCGACGGTGATGCCGGGCTACAACGACCTGGTCACAGGGCGGGCGGATGCGTTCGTGCGCGAGCGGGCTGACGGGGCCTATTATCGGGATTGCTGGGAGGGGGCGATCCAGAGCGGGGCGGACTGGGTGATCATCACCAGCTTCAACGAGTGGCCGGAGGGGACATACATCGAGCCGAGCGTGGCGTATGGCGATCTCTATCTGCGCCTGACACGGGAGTTGGGAGATTTCTATCGGGCCAGCGAGCCATTGCCGCCAGGGGTGCCGGGAGATCCGATCATTGTCAATCCGACCGCGACGCCGATTGTGGAGATTGCGGTTACAGCAGAGCCGCCGACAGCGACCGTCGAGCCTGCGCCGCAGCCGACGGCTGCGCCTACGGTCACGCCGCTGCCCACAGCAACGCCGACCGCTTCGCCAACGGCGATGCCTGTGGCGGAGGTGGCAGTGGTTGCAGCGGTCGCTCCTGCGGCGTCTGCCACGGCCACGGCCACCGTGGAGCCAATCCAGCCTCAGCAGGCGACGCCTGCGCGGCTGGATTGGCGGATTGCAGTCGGCGCAGGGGCGCTGCTGTTGGGATTGGGACTGTTGCTGGTTTCACGGAGTAGAGGAGCATGACCATACGAATTGTGACCGATAGCACCTGTGACCTGCCGGAGGACGTGATCGCCCGGCATGGGATTACCGTGATCCCGTTGTACATCAACGTGGGTAACGAGAGTTATCTGGATGGCATCGAGCTGTCGCGGGCCGAGTTCTACCGGCGGCTGCCCACGTATCCGACGCCGCCGACGACTTCGGCGCCAGCGCCGGGGATTTTTGCCCGCACCTATGAGCGGCTGGCGGCAGAAGGCACCAGCGAGATCCTCTCTGTCCATATTTCGGCCTCGCTCAGCAATGTCTACAACGTCGCCCGTCTGGTTGCCCAGGATACCCGTTCGGTTCCGGTCACTGTGATCGATGCCGGGCAGATCAGCCTGGGGACGGGGCTGCTGGTGTTGGCGGCTGCAGAGGCGGCGGCGGCTGGCTGCTCGATGAAAGAAATCGTGGCCTTTTTGGAGGAGAAAACTCGCCGCACCTATACTTTTGCCGCGCTCGACACGCTCGAGTTCCTCCGCCGCAGCGGTCGGCTGACCCGCTTCCAGTCCAGCCTGGGCGCGCTCTTGCAGGTCAAGCCCCTGCTGACGATGAACAATGGCGTCGCCGGGATGGAACGCATCCGCACGCGCTCCCGCGCCCGCCAGCGGCTGATCGAGCTGGTGCAGGAGCTGGGCTCGCTGGAACATCTCTCGCTGGTGCACACCAACGCGCCGGAGGGCATTGAGGAGCTGCGGCAGATGGCCCAGGGGCTCTTTGTGGGGGACCGGCTGCCTTTCTGTGTCGAGGTGACGCCGGTGATCGGCGCCCACATCGGCCCTGGCGCGGTTGGCTTTGTGGCGGTGCAGGCCGCCAAATCATAAGGAGGTACTGTCCGCAGGTTCGGGCGAGCAGTTACAGGAGGTGTAGGAATGACATTTCTGGAGATCTATGGCATCGCCGGGCTGGTGATCCTGGGCTTGATGACGGCCCTCTGGCTGGTCAGTCTCTTGCTCAAGGATTCGAGTATTGTCGACATTTTTTGGGGCGCCGGCTTTGTCCTCACTGCCTGGGTCTATTTCGCCTTCACGGATGGCTTTGTCTGGCGCAAGGCGCTGCTTGTGGCGCTGGTCACGATCTGGGGGCTGCGCCTCTCGCTCTACATCCTCTCGCGCAACTGGGGCAAGGGGGAGGATTTCCGCTATCGCAAGTGGCGCGAGGAGGCCGGCGGGCAGTGGTGGTGGCGCAGCTTTTTCAAGGTGTTTGCCCTGCAGGGGCTGCTGATGTGGATCATTTCCATCCCTCTCCTGGCCGCGCAGTTCGGTCGCTTGCCGTCTCGCCTGACGGTCCTGGACCTGCTCGCTGTCCTGGTCTGGGCCGTTGGCTTTTTCTTCGAGGCAACAGGCGACTGGCAGATGGCTCGCTTCCGCGCCAATCCGGCCAACAAGGGCAAAGTGCTGAACACGGGCGTCTGGCGCTACACGCGCCACCCCAACTATTTCGGCGATGCGACGCAGTGGTGGGCCTATTACCTCCTGGCCCTGGCCGCGGGCGGCTTTTGGACGGTCTATAGCCCGATCCTGATGACGCTGTTGTTGCTGCGCGTCTCTGGCGTTGCGCTGCTGGAAAAGACGCTCCAGGAAACCAAGCCCCAGTACCGCGAGTATATCGAAACGACCAGCGCATTCATTCCCTGGTTCCCCAAAAAGCGCACAGTTGATCCAGAGCGATCTGCCCATCGTTGAGCACCGTCGCCGCTGCCCCGATCCGTTCCAGGCGGCAGGACGATACGCGATAAGCGATAAGCGATAAGCGATACGCGATAAGCGAGGCGCGATAAGCGAGGCGCGATATGCGAAACCAGACACGTATTCTGCTGATCCTGGCCGCTGTTCTTCTGGCCGTCTTGCTGGTTGGGCCGTTTTTGGTGCCCGTGCCGCCGCTGGAAGGGACCGTGCCGCCGGAGCAGTTGGCTGACCCGGACAGCCGCTTTGTCCAGGTCAACGGCCTGCGCGTTCACTACAAGATCGCCGGCGAAGGCGAGCCGGTGCTGATCCTGCTGCACGGCTTTGGCGCCAGTCTCTTTTCGTGGCGCGAGGTGATGGAACCGCTGGCGGAGTATGGCACGGTCGTGGCCTTCGACCGGCCGGCCTTTGGTTTGACCGGGCGGCCCATGCCCGGCGAGTGGGAGGGCGAGAGCCCTTATAGCACCGCTTCCCAGGCCGATCTGACGGTGGGGCTGATGGACGCGCTGGGCATCGAGCGGGCGGTGCTGGTGGGCAACTCGGCGGGCGGCACGGTGGCCGTGCTGACGGCGCTGCGCTATCCGCAGCGGGTAGAGGCGCTGGTGCTGGTCGATGCGGCGATCTATGGGGGTGGTGGCTTTCCGGCATGGCTCTCGCCGCTCTTGCGCACGCCGCAGGTGCGTCACCTGGGACCGCTCTTTGCCCGCCGCATCCAGGATTGGGGGCGGGATTTTGCCCGCTCGGCCTGGCACGACCCCAGCGGCATCACCCCTGAGGTCTGGGCTGGCTACACCCGTCCCTTGCAGGCCGATAACTGGGACCGCGCGCTGTGGGAACTGACCGTTGCCAGCCGTCCGCTGGGCCTGGATGAGCGGCTGGGCGAACTGACGATGCCGGTGTTGGTGATCACGGGCGACGACGACCGCATCGTGCCGACCGAGTCGAGTATTCGCCTGGCGGGTGAGCTGCCCAATGCCAGGTTGGTGGTGATCCCCAACTGCGGCCACGTGCCGCAGGAAGAGTGCCCCGGGCCGTTTGTAGAGGCCGTGAGCAGTTTTTTGGAAACCGAGGAGTGAGCGATGTCGAGAGTAGAGATCAACACGACCGCGCCCGATTTTGCCCTGGTGGATTTCCGTGGGCAGACGGTGCGCCTGGCGGACTATGCGGGGAAAAAGCACGTCGTGCTGGTGTTCAACCGTGGCTTTGCCTGACCCTTCTGCCGTCGGCACATGGCGCAGTTGCGCCGTGACTATGGACAGTTTGTGCAGCGGAAGGCGGAGATTGTTGTGGTTGGTCCAGAGGATGCGGCGGCTTTTGCTGAGTACTGGGAGAAGGAAAAGCTGCCCTTTGTCGGCCTGCCCGATCCCAAGAACTCGGTGCTCAGGCTGTATGGTCAGGAGATCAGGTTGTTCAAACTGGGGCGGATGCCAGCGCAGGTCGTGGTCGACAAGGCCGGACAGGCGCGCTTTGTCCATTACGGCCACTCGATGAGCGACATTCCGCCGAACGAGGAGATTCTGTCTCTGCTGGATGCGCTGAACTCGAATGACACGAACAGCCCTTGAGACTTGAAGGAGGAAAACACCATGAGACTGGCCAAAACCATCGCTTTCCTGGGGCTTGTGGCCATGACGGCCGTGCTGATTTTTGGCTTTATGGTGGGCGATTTTGGCAGGGAGGGCAGGGAGCTGCTCGCCATGCCCTGGGGAATCGTCTCGCTGGTCGATCTCTACGTGGGCTTTACCCTCTTCTCGGCCTGGATTGTCTACCGCGAGAAATCGTTTTGGCCGTCGCTGATCTGGGTGATCCTGATGATGGTGCTGGGCTTTTTCACCGCCAGCCTCTACACTCTGATCGCCCTCCAGCGCAGCGACGGCGACTGGAAGCGCTTCTGGATGGGCCAGCGGGCGTAGACTACCGCAGGTCTCTGCCCTTCCCCGAGTCGCTGATGATGACGAGTTCGGCAGGGTAGGGCGCGAAAAAGGTCTGCTGGGCCAGGTAGGGCTCTTTGAAGCGCACAATCCAATAGCTGACCAGGCTGAGCGGCACGCTGAGCGGCGCTCGCCCCTGGCGGTATTTGTCCAGCGTTTCCAGAAAATAGGCCTTTTCCTCCGCTGACAGGCTCCTGGAAAAGTAGCCCATCGCGTGCATCAGGACGTTGATGGCCGCGTTGCGGCGCGGCGCGCGGGCCAGCGCCTGCCAGAGGTGCTGTTCATAGGCCTGGATCACCGCTTCTGGAGGCTCTTTGCGCGGATTGGCGACGATGCGCCCCAGAAGGCGAAGCTGGCTCTCGTTGTAAGCCATCAGCAGCAGCTTGTTCTCGCTGTGGAACTGCACCAGCGCGCCCATCGAGCGCGCCGCTTTGACCGCGCGGAAGCGCGCCAGGGCAAACAGCCGCGTCAAAAAGTGTTCGCGGATGACGAAATGGGTCAGCCGGCCCTCCTCCTCGATGGGCAAATGGGGATAGCGCTCCATCACGGCCTGCCCGAAAAACCCCGCCCCTTTCTGAGTCGCCGCCGCTCCCTTTTCCGTGCTGTGATAGTGTTTGACATCCTTGATGCCGCAGGAAGGTGAGCGCCCCTTGAGCACAAAGCCGTCGACCTCACCCAGCTCTCCCAGATACTGATGGGCAAAGGCCAGCATCCGCTCCGTGACGTCGACGCCGGTGGACGGCTGGAGCAGGCGCGGCTGCCCCTTGACCAGCACGATGCGGATCGGATCGCGCGGCACTCCCAGACCGATCTCGACCTCGGGACAGACCGGCAGGCAGGTGACGTACTGCTTGAGCTGCTCCACGAACGGGTCGTGGATCGTCACGCCGTTGTAGCGACACGCCTCAAAGCCCAGGCATTTGCTCACGACGACTCGCGGTGTTGGGAATGTCAGTTTCATGTGTCCCTCCGTGTCTGCTCCATGATGGACGGGTTCACGGTTCTTGTCAAGGGCAGCGATTGGCAATAAGCGATTGGCAATAAGCGATTGGCGATAAGCGATAAGCGATAAGCGATTGGCGATTATGCCGATTTTGACCTCCGCGCCGTTGGATGCTATAATGCGCCCCTATGCTAAACCCCGAAGCGATCGACGCATTCCTTTTCGACCTGGATGGCACCCTGCTGGATTCGGACGATCAGGCAGTGGAGCGTATTGCCCACCGTCTGGCAAAGCTGGGCTTGAAGGAGCCGACGCGGACGGCGCGCCGGCTGGTCATGGCCGCCGAGTCGCCGGGCAATGCCCTCGTCACCGCGCTGGACCTGGTGGGGTTGGATGCCCTGCTGGGTGTCTCCCGCCTGTTGCATCGCCTGCGCGGCCTGCGCAGCCAGGCCAACTTTGCGCTCGTGCCCGACACGGATACGGCCGTGCGCGCCCTTTCCGAACGCTTTCGCCTGGCCGTCGTCACCACACGCGGGCGGCACGACGCCTATGCTTTCCTGGACGCTTTTGGCCTGACCCACGTTTTCGAGGTCGTCGTCACCCGCGAATCGACCTGGCGCATCAAACCGCACCCGGCCCCGGTTCTCCACGCCGCCAGGGCGCTCGGCGTCGAGCCGCAGCGCTGTGTCATGGTCGGCGACACGACGGTGGATGTGCGTTCGGCCCGCCGGGCAGGCGCCTGGGCAGTGGCGGTCCTGTGCGGCTTTGGGGAAAAGGACGAGCTGGAGCGCGCCGGCGCTCACGTCATCCTGCCCTCTCCGGCCTTGTTGCCGGCTTTCCTGCAGGATACGGCACTGTAACCTGGCTGTAACGTTGAGCAACGCTGGAGGCGGATAGAATAGACGGTATGGACGTCGAACTGACTGCTGCAATCCGGCAGGCTTTTCCAGCCTTGCCGGATGAAGATGTCGAGGCCTTTGCCGCTGTCGCTCGCCTGGAGACGGTGCCGCCAGGGACCATCCTCTGCCACGAGGGGCGGGTGGAGGACACTTTCTACATCGTCGTCGCGGGACGGGCCGAGGTGATCAAGCAGGTCGACAGCGAGTCGCACCGCGTGCTGGCCCAGCCCGGCCCCGGTGAGTTCTTTGGCGAGATTGCCCTCGTCCAGCGGAGCACCCGCACTGCCACCGTCCGCGCGGCTGAACTGACCACGGTGCTGGCCATCGACCGCGCCACGTTCGAGCAGGTGCTCGAACGCAGCCCGCGCATGGCCGTCCAGATCATCCGCCAGGTGACCAGCCGCCTGCGCGACGCCGATCAGCAGGCCATCGCCGAACTGCGACGCAAGAACATCGAGCTGGCGCGCGCCTACGCTGAACTGGAGGAGCAGCAGCGCCTTCGTTCCGAGTTCCTTACCACGGTGGCCCACGAGCTGCGCACGCCGCTGACGACGGTGATGGGCTACCTGCATTTTCTGCGCAGCGGCGCGCTGGGAGCGGAACAGCAGGCCAGCGTGCTGGAGACGGTCTCGCGCAACGTCGAGACGGTGGTTCATCTGGTCAACAACATTCTCTTTTTGCAGGAACTGGAGATGATCTCGCCCGAGTTCCAGACGGCGGCGCTGGGCGATGTGGTGCTCGGAGCGGTGCAGCGCATGCGCGAGCGGGCCGCGGAGGGAGGGGTGCGGCTGCAGGTTGACATCGACCCGACGCTGCCGCCGCTGCGGCTCGATCCCGCCGGCATGGAGCGGGCGCTGGTGGCGTTGATCGAGAACGCCATCAAGTTCACGCCGGACGGCGGCGACGTGCGCATCGAAGCCTTCGTCGCCGGTGGCCAGGCAGGCGTGCGCGTGAGCGACCCCGGCGTGGGCATCCCGCCCGAAGAACTGGGGAGTATCTTTGAACCCTTTACCCGCGTCGAGCGTTCCCAGGATCGCCTCTTTGGCGGCCTGGGCCTGGGCCTGCCCATTGCCCGCCAGGTGGTCCAGCACCACGGCGGCCGCATCGACGTGGAGAGTCGAGTGGGGGAGGGCAGCACGTTCACAGTCATTCTGCCGCTACTATAAGGGCTTTTACCGCGGAGCGCGCGGGGATCGCAGAGCTGAGGGAATAGGGTAATGGCAAAGTGGAAAGCAGGAGGCCTTGTGGCAGCCGGTGTGGTGGCGCTGCTGTTGCTCTTCCTGGTGATAGGGACAATGAGATTCCAGCCGAATTCGCCGGCCTCATTGCCCGCGACGGCTGCGTTGCCAACTCCGGCTGACCCTGCCGTTGTCGAGGTCAACGGGCAGGCGATCGGCGTGAACGCCTGGGTCGAGGCGGTGCGGGTCGATGGGGCGATGAGTGCCCTGGCGGGAGTGGAACCGCCAGACGCCGAGGCGACGCTGGAGCGCCTGATCAACAGCGCGTTGCTCCTGCAGGCTGTGCCCCAGCCAGCGCCGGAGGCACAGGCCGTAGCCGACTATCGCGCTGCCCTGCTGGCACAGTGGGGGGTGGATGAGGCGCAGCTCCCGGCGGCGCTGGCCGATGCCGGCCTCCAGCCGGGGGTGCTGGAGCGGACGCTGGCCTATTTGCTGCAGGTGAAACAGGCCCAAGAGTCGCTGCTGGCGCAGGGTGTGGACTGGGAGGAGTGGATTGCCCGCCAGCGGGCAGAGGCCGAGATTGTCTACCATCGCGAGCGCATCGACGCGGTGGTGCGGACGCTGGCTGTGCCAACAGCCCCTGCGCCAACGCCAACTGCTGTGGCGATGGTCGTTTCGCCCGACACGGCGCCCGATTTCACCCTGGAACGGGCCGGCGGCGGGCAATTTACCCTTTCTGAACAGTTAGCCCAGGGAGCGGTGGTGCTGGTCTTTTTCCAGCGCTGCGGCTGAGGGCCGGATCGCACGCAGCTCGTCGAGCTGCAAAACAACTACAGTGCCTTTCGCGAGCGGGGGGCCGAGGTTGTGGCTCTGGCTGTCAATGACCTGTCTTCAGTTGCCGGCGCGGGCGCGGCGGTGGGGGCTACGTTCCCCCTCCTGGCCGATCCCCAGCACCAGGTCGCTGAAGCCTATGGGGTATACAACTTGCTGGGAGATCAACTGGCGGCGCCGGCGGTCTTTGTCATCGACCCGGACGGGCGGATCCGCTGGTCGTATATCGGGCAGGGTTCCCAGGATCGGCCGTCGGCGGCTGATATTTTGGCCAGGTTGCCCTGAGTGCTCTTGACTTTTCCCGCTTCCGGGCTATCCTTTTGCGATGGAGGACGCGTGAGTCGACCGTTCTATCTGGCCATTGAGGGTGTCATCGGCGTCGGCAAGACGACCCTGGCGCGTCTCCTGCAGCCCCGTCTGGGCGCTGACCTGCTGCTCGAAATCTTTGAGGAGAACCCCTTCCTCTCCGATTTCTACGCCGACCGCGAACGCTACGCTTTCCAGACGCAGATCTTTTTCCTGCTCAGCCGCTACCGCCAACAGCAGGGTCTGCAGTTCGATGGACGACCGCTGATCAGCGATTACACCTTTGCCAAAGATCGCCTCTTTGCCCACCTGAACCTGCGCGGCGACGAGCTCAAGATGTACGAGCGGGTGCATCGCGCGCTGGCGGAAAAGATCGTCCTGCCCGACCTGGTGGTCTATTTGCAGGCCAGCCTGGAAGTCCTGATGGCGCGCATCGCCATCCGCGATCGCTCGTTCGAGCGGGGTATGGACCCGGACTATATCGAACGCCTGCGGCAGGCCTATGAGCAGCACTTTGCCGCGTACGACGCAACACCGCTCCTGGTCATCGATACCGACCATCTGGATTTCGTCCGCAATCCGCAGGACCTGCTCAACATCGAGGGGCGCGTGCGCACGGCTTTGAGCGCCTCAGAAGTACGCATGCGCATGGAGATGCCGGTGGGGAGTGGCGACGAGACGCCCAGGCAGTGGGCCAAGATGGAGCAGTTTCTGGCCCTCACCGAGGCCGTGGGGCAGATGGGCGCGGCGCTGGCTGCCGACCCGGCCGGCTCTTCCACGGCTTTCCGCGAGGCGCTGACAGCTTCCCGGAAATGTCTGGAGCGACTGGGGCGGGAATAGAGGAAGCATGGATCCTTGGGTGTTGTCTGTAGCCAGCGCGTTGCCGTTTTTCATTCTGGCTGGCATTTATTTCTACTTTGGGCGGGAGTCCCATCGCGTCAGCATTGTCCTGTGGGGTGCGGGCTGGCTGTTCTACGCGCTGTGCCTGCTGATGATGGCCGGCGAACCCGCTGCCTGGGGCCCCTGGCTGCGCTTTGCTGCCCTGTTGATGATGGAGATGAGCAGCCTTTTGCTCTGGGCTGGCGCCCATACCCTGAGCCGGCGCTCATTGCCCTGGCATTTTCTTCTTTTCGGCCCATTGGTGTTGGTGGGAGCTTTGCCCGTATTTCTCCCCTGGACGGCCTTTGTCTCGCGCCTGCCGGCGCTGGTGCTGCTCTTTTCCTTCGACGTTGCGGCAATCTTTGTGCTGGCCAGCTACAGCCTGGTGGCCGAGCGGCGACGGCTGCACCGTACCGTGGGGGTGGCTTATGTAGTCTGGCTCGTTTCCAAGATCGCTCATTTTGTGGCCCCCTCTGTGGCGTCTGCAATCCCCTGGCTGATCGTGGCCAATGGATCGGCATTGCTCCTCTCTCTCTCACTGATTGCTTTCGACCTGATCGACGTGGATCGCAGTGCCCGGCGTCGCGCCGAGCGGCTGAGCGCACTGGCTGCGTTGACCAGCGCTGCGGACCGGCGCATGTCGCCGCGCGATCTCTTGCTGGCTGCCGTGGATGAGGTCGGGCGTCTGCTGGAAAGCGATGACGTCGGCGCTTTTCTGATCACAGAGCCGGATCAGCCGGTGCAGGTGGTGGCGCGGCAAAGTTTGTGTCTGCTCAATGAGGATGGCCGTCTGGCAGAGTCGTATCCTTGCGCCGAAGCGATCAGCAAAGGCCAGGTGCTCTGCCTGGAAAGGTCATTTCTGCCGGCTGGCTGCGCGGGCAGGCTGGTAATCCCTCTGCGCGCAGGCGAGCAAACGTTGGGTGTCATCTGTGCTCAGATTGTTCCCGACCGCAAGCTCTCGCTGGGCGAGCAGCGCATCTTTGAGACTCTCAGCCGGCAGATTGGGCAGGCGCTGGAGAACGCCCGTCTGTTGCAGGAGATGAGCGAAAAGATCGAGCGGCTGCAGGCGCTGACCGAGGCCTCGCGGCGGATGTCGGCCGAGCTCGACCTGGAAAAGGCGCTGGAAGGGATCGTGGCGGTTGGCATGTCCATCGTCGGCGCTGACCGGGCGGCGGTCTATCTCTACGATGCCGAGCGGGACCGCCTCACGGTGAGCTATGCGCGCGGTCTGTCTCAGGACTATCTCGACTTTCTGGCCAATTCCTTCCGCGACGTGCCCGGCTACCGCGTCTTGAAAACGCTCGAAATGCTCTGGGTGCAGGATGTCTCGAGCGACCCCGCGGCGCGGATGGTGCGCGAGGCGGCAGCAAAAGAAGGTTTCCGTTCCTATCTGGCGCTGCCCCTCACCTATCTGCAGCAGATCAGAGGCGCGCTGGTCTTTTACCATAACGAGGTGCGTATCTATAGCCCGGATGAGCTGGAACTGTGTCAGGCCCTGGCCGGGCAGGCGGCGGCGGTGCTGGAGAACGCGCTGCTCCACCGCCAGACCCTGCGCCGGCTGGAAGAGCTGGCCGCCCTGCACGAGATCGACCTGCAGATGCTCGCTGCGCTGGAACTGGACCAGGTGCTCAGGATCATCATCGAACAGGTAAGCCGCATTTTGGGAGTATCGACTCTCTACGTGGGGCTGTACGATGAGAGGACGGACACGCTCGATCTTCGCGTTGTCCTCGACGAGGGCGTTTTCCAGACGCCGGTGCGGGTTTCTGTTTCCCAGGAGGAGAGCCTTTCTGGCTGGGTGATCCGCACGGGGCAACCGCTCTGGCTCGACGATGTCGAGAAAGAGCTGCCTGCTCTGCCGGTCAGGCCGCTGCGGATCGGCAGCGAAACGCGCAGCCTGGGCATCCTGCCGTTGCTGGTCAAAGATGCTGTGCGAGGGGTATTGTCGGTACAGTCGTATGAGCCATATGCCTTTACCGCCAGCGACCGCCAGCTTGTCACCGAGATCGCGACGCAGGCCGCTATCGCCATCGAAAACGCCCGCCTCTACCAGGCGGAGCGGGAGGCCCG
>DAOTYD010000132.1:0-10298 GCA_034435295.1 Anaerolineae bacterium
CCTCCGGATACTTGCATAGTTGCCGTTTGCCTGGAAAACGACTATAATACTTTTGCATCTGAGACCTCGGAAGGTGGGTGATGACCAGAAATTCGCCCTCGGCGTTTACTTCGTCGGATCGAGGGGGAGAGGAACAACTGGCGCGGCTTATCGATCAGTATCTCCCCAAGGGGAAGCTGGAACGAGGCCGGATTGTGCGCGGCGTGATCGTCCGGGTTTCCCCAACCTGCATCGTCGTCGACATCGGCGCAAAATGCGAGGGCGTCATCGAGGGGCGCGAACTGGAGCGCCTCGATTCTGCTGTCCTCGCCAGCCTCAAGCCCGGTGATGAGGTCTCTGTCTGTATCGTCAACGCAGATGGGCCGTGCGGCGAGATTGTCCTCTCCCTGGCCCGCGCACAACTGGCCCAGGACTGGAAGCAGGTCAAGGCCATGCAGGAGCGCGGCGAGACGCTTTCGGTCGTGGTCACCTCGGCCAACCGTGGCGGCCTGATCGCCGAGGTTGGCCAGTTGCGCGGCTTTATCCCCGCTTCGCAGCTCTCCCCGTCGCGCAACGTGCCACGCATCTCCGACCCCCGCTGTATGGACGTGCTGCAGGAGATGGTCGGCCAGTGCCTGGAAGTGCAAATCATCGAGGTCGATCCCGACCGCAACCGCCTGATCCTCTCCGAGCGCATCGCCGAACGCGGCGCAGGAAGCGAGCGCGAGCAGCTTTTCTCCTCCCTCAAAGAGGGCGAAATCCGCCACGGGCGGGTCAGCAACCTGACCGAGTTTGGCGCCTTTGTCGACATGGGGGGCATCGACGGCCTGGTCCACCTGTCCGAGATGTCGTGGAAGCGGCTGGAGCACCCCAGCGAGATGCTGCGCGTGGGTCAAGAGGTCGAGGTCCTTGTCCTCGGCGTCGAGAGAGAGCGGCGGCGGGTGGCGCTGAGCATCAAACGGCTCAGCGGCGATCCCTGGGCGGCA
This sequence comes from Anaerolineae bacterium, assembly GCA_034435295.1. GTDB lineage: Bacteria > Chloroflexota > Anaerolineae > B4-G1 > DUEL01 > DAOTYD01. Next base: position 966 of record DAOTYD010000132.1, read on the forward strand.
ATCGCTGAACGCTATCAGGAGGGGCAGGTCGTCGACTGCCGCATCACCCGCCTGAGCCGCTGGGGCGCTTTTGCCTGCATTGTGGGCGACGAGGCCATCGAAGGGCTGATTCCTGCCTCTGAACTGAACGATGGGCACGCCGAGCATCTGGCCGGCCATCTCGAGCCTGGGCAGGTGCTCAGGCTCACCATCACCCGCATCGAGCCGGAACGTCACCGCCTGGCGCTGGGCCTGCCCCGGGCTGAGCTTCAGCCGGCGGCAGAATAAGCACCGTTTCTAACGCCGATTTAACAGGGAATCTATGGATTCCATCGCCGCCGTATGGTATAATCGGCGACACAAGAACGGCCAGGAGAAAAAACGTGGAACGGCATTGGGAGCATTTCACGCCAGCGGCGGAGCGGGTGCTGCGCCTGGCAGAAGAAGCGGCCCAGCAGATGCGCCACCTGGAAGTGGGCACCGAGCATCTGCTGCTGGGCCTGCTTGGCGCCGAGGGCGGCGCGGCCAGAGGCATCCTGCAGCGGCTGGGCGTGGATGAGGGCTATGTGCGCCAGATCGTCCGCGGCGCCGTTGCGGGGAGGTCCTTTCTGCGCTCCAGCCCGCCCCAGCTTACTGACAGCACCAAGCGGGTTATTCGCCAGTCGCTCGAAGAAGCGCGCCGGCGGGGCGACTCCCAGGTCGATACGGAGCACATTCTCATCGCCCTTTCCCGCGAGGAGAGCGGCTTTGCTGCCAGTATTCTGCGCAGCATGAATATCAGCGCCGAGAGAATCCGCCAGGAATCGCTGCGCTCTCTCGATGCGCGCCTGGTCCCCTCCAATCAGACCGCCGAGCCTACCTATCCTCTGCTGCGGGCGCGTCCGCGCGAACCCCTTCGCGCCGCTACGCGCCAGGCCGTCCGCACGCCTACCGTCGACAAACTGGCCATCGACCTGACCGCCCTGGCCAGCGAGGGCAAGCTCGATCCCGTCGTGGGCCGCCAGGCTGAGATCGAACGGGTGATCCAGATCCTGGCCCGTCGCACCAAGAACAACCCCGCCCTCATCGGCGAACCGGGGGTGGGCAAAACGGCTATTGTCGAAGGGCTGGCCCAGCGCATCGTCGCCGGCGATGCCCCCTCTGTCCTGCTGGACAAGCGGGTGTTGCAGCTCGATGTCGGCTCCCTGGTCGCCGGGACGATGTACCGTGGCCAGTTCGAGGAACGGCTGAAAAAAGTGCTCGACGAGCTGAAGCAGAGCAACTCGATCCTCTTTATCGACGAGATGCACATGTTGGTAGGGGCGGGGGCTGCCGGCTCCTCTGTCGACGCGGCCAACATCCTCAAACCAGCCCTGGCGCGGGGTGAGCTGCAGTGCATTGGCGCGACGACGATGGAAGAGTACCGCCGCCACATCGAATCGGACGCGGCGCTGGAGCGGCGCTTCCAGCCGGTGGTGGTCAAAGAGCCTACCGTCGAGGAGACCATCGACATTCTGCGCGGGCTGGCCCCTCTCTACGAGGAGCACCACCGCCTCCAGATCAGCGACGCGGCCCTGGTCGCCGCCGCTCAGCTCTCCGCCCGCTATGTCTCCGACCGTTACCTGCCCGACAAGGCGATCGATCTGATCGATGAGGCGGCAGCGCGCGTGCGCCTGGTCAAGTCGCCGGAAGCGGCCCGCTTACGGGAGGCACACAGCCAACTGCGCGCTGCCGAGGCGCAGGCGGTAGAGGCGGCCACGGCGGGACAGATCGAGGAAGCGCAGCGTGCCCATGTCCAGATTCGCGCGCTGGAACAGGAGATCGAAATGCTGCGCGACCGGTGGGACGAGGGGTGCAGCATGGTCGTGGAGGCAGAGGACATTGCTGAGGTTGTGTCGATGTGGACCGGCATCCCGCTGGCCCAACTGCGCGCCGAGGAAGCGCAGCGGCTGCTCCAGATCGAGGACGAACTGCGCCAGCGCATCGTCGGCCAGGATGAGGCCATCGCCATCGTGGGACGCGCCATCCGCCGCGCCCGCGCCGGGCTCAAGGACCCCCGCCGGCCCATTGGCTCCTTCATCTTCCTCGGCCCGACCGGGGTGGGCAAGACCGAACTGAGCAAGGCGCTGGCTGCCTTTCTCTTTGGCAGCGAAGAGGCGCTGATCCAGCTCGACATGTCCGAGTTTATGGAACGTCACACCGCTGCCCGGCTGGTCGGCGCGCCGCCGGGATACGTCGGCTATGAGGACGCCGGACAGCTCACCGAGGCGGTGCGCCGCCGCCCCTTCTCCATTGTCGTCTTTGACGAGGTGGAAAAGGCCCACCCCGAGGTCTTTAACATGCTGCTCCAGATCATGGAGGAGGGCCACCTGGCCGACGCCAGAGGGCGCAAGGTCGACTTTCGCAACACGATCCTCATCCTCACTGCCAACATCGGCGCGGAGACCATCCGCAAGGGCGGGCTGGGGTTTGCTTTGCCGGCCGACCGCCGCGCGGAAGGGGAGCGGGAATACAACGAGATGAGCCAGCGGCTGCGCGAGGAGCTCAAGCGCACCTTCCGCCCCGAGTTTCTCAACCGGCTGGACGCGGTGGTGGTGTTCCGGCCGCTGGGGCCGGAGCAGATGGCCCGGATTGTCGAGCTGGAGCTGGGCAAAGTCGCCCGGCGGCTGGCCGAGCGCGGCCTGTGCTTCGAGGTTACCCCCGCCGCCAAAGAGCTGCTCGTCGCCGAGGGCTACCAGCCCGAGTATGGCGCGCGCCCGCTGCGGCGCGTGATCCAGAACCGCGTCGAAGACGCTCTCTCCGATGCTGTTCTGACCGGCGTCTTTGCGCCCGGCAGCACGGTTGTGATCGATGCTGCCGACGGCGAGATCGTCCTGTGCGCCAAAGAGGAGATCGCAACCCCATGAACAAGTTAGGCCGCTCTCATTGATAGCTTGCAAACAGCGTATTGAGGGAGAGAGAATATGGCTACTACAGTCGCTCAAATGACAAAGAATGAACTCATTATAGGCTCTTGCGCCAGAAGCAGGCTGTTGCAGCGGGTGAGCGCGGTGAACCGTTTGCAGATGTGGTGCGACGGCTCGGATTGGAGTAGTCATCGTGTATCGCATCCACATCCTGGACGCAGCCACGCATGAGCTATCACGTTTGGACAAGTCTCGGTGCTGATTGACGTCTGGCTCTACGGCCCCCTGGCCCGCTACGGCGGCGAGGCGCACGAACCTGGCTATGCCCACCTGGAACTTGAAGTGGCCGAGGGCAGCAAGATGCGCGATCTGCTGGCGCAACTGGGTATTTCCGACGACGAGCGGGGCATCACCTTCATCAACGGCGCGCTGGCTGCCATGCCCGGCGTCCCTGCCGACCATGACGTTCTCCTCAACGACGGCGACCGCGTGGCGCTGTTTCACCCCAACAGCATGTGGCCTTTCCAGTACCGCCTGGGCGCCGGAACGACCCCCCAATTGCAGCAGGCGTTGCAGAAACGCGAGGACCGTGGCGTTCGCCACGCCTACAGGCAGGAAAAGTAGGCTTCGGAGGGCGGGCCCCAAGGCCCGCCCTCCGGCTTGTCTGGTGAATCATCCTCCCGCAGGTTTCGGTTTTATCGGGTGATGGTGAACAGCATCCCATCCCCCCGCCCCATCACCTCCGGGAAGTACATCTCGTAGGCGGTGGGGGGCAGGACGCGGTACTCGCCAGCCATGCCGATCTGCAACAGGTAGGTGTACTCGTATGTCCCCGCCGGCAGCGACGTGGCAAAGAGAGTCAGCTTTTCGTCGCGCAGGTCGGTGTTGGAGAACCACCACCAGCCCCAGCCCCAGTACCACCACGGCGGTTCGCTGCCCACGCGGCGCAGTTCGGGCCGTTCGCCGACGACGCTGGTTGTCCGCAGGCTCGTGTCGACCGGCTCCGCGCCCGCCGGGAAGGGATCCTCGATCACGACATAGTTCAGGTCGTTGGGCGCGATGATGGTCAGGCGCACGCGCACCACGTCGCCCACCTCTGCCGCAGAGATGGGTTCGCAGTCCTCTGTGCAGTCCGCCATCTCATAGCGCCGGCCGATGACGATGCCGCGGTTCAGCGCCGAGACGCGCTCCACCGGCAGGTAGGCGCGCAGGTGGGCGGTGTAGTAGAGCATGCCCGGCCCCTCGCTGCGGGCGATCTCCAGGCGGTTGGCCTGGTCCAGCAGCAGATCGGCGACGGCGAACTGGAGCTCGGTCACCTCGCGCACGGTCGCTGGGGTGACTCTCCCCTCGCCCGCGTCCACGCCGTTGAGGCGGACGCCCCAGCGGTAGCGTCCTTCCAGCTCGCCCGTGGCCACCATCCAGTCGGTGAGCGCGATCAGCGCCCAGGCCGTCTCCTGTGTCGTTTCCCAGTGGTCGGCCTGGCGGGCGTGCATCAGCCAGCGCACGGCGTTGGGTGCCAGGTCGTTGCCGGGGTCGAAGCGGGCCAGCAGGTCGAGCACGATGGCGGTGGTGCGGATGTCCGTGTTCCAGTTCCAGCGATCCGTCTCGCTCTCCTGCCAGCGGGCGCCGGTGGCGCTGAGGATCGCCGCCCTGCTCAGGTCCGAGAACAGCGTGCCCAGGCGGGGGTCGGACGGGTCCAGCAGGCCGAACGCCAGTCCCAGGTAGGCCCGCCCATAGTGGCTCAGCCGCGCGCGCACGTTGTAGAGGGCGACCAGGTCGCTCTCGCGCGTCTCGCCGGCCTCGGCCATCACGTAGAGGATGAAAGCCTGGCGGTCAGCCTGCCACCTGTCCTGCAGGCGCGTCGCTGGCCTCAACTGGCCTCTCAGGTAATCGACGCCGCGCCTGATGACGTTCTCGTCCACGCCAAAGCCGGCCTCCTGCACTTTGAGCATCCCAAAGACGACGTAGGCGCTGACCAGCGCGTTGGACTCGTCGTTGACCCACCAGCCCCAGCCGCCGTCATAGTGCTGACGGGCGTAGAGCCGCTGCAGGCCGATACTGATCTGCTCGCGCAGGTTGGCCTCCAGATCGGCATCTTGCAGCCCCAGCTCGCGCAGCGCGCGGAAGGTGAGCACGTTGGGCAGAAAGCGCGAGACGACCTGCTCGGTACACTCGTATGGATAGTGCTCCAGATAGGCCAAACCGCCGGTCATCCCTGCCGCCAGCGACGGCTCGATGCGCACGGTCACCTGGCCCTGGCTGGTGTCGACCCAGTCCGGGATGACGATGCCCTCCAGCACGGCGCCTTCGTCGGCCAGCTCGCCGGCCGTGCCGACCACTTCGGGCGTGCTGTAGCGGTAGACTGGCAGGAGCTGGTCGGGCGGCAGGCCAGCGGTTGGCTTGACTGCGTCCGCATAACCGCCGCCTTCGGCGCGAAAGACCAGGTCGACCCATTCGACGTCTTGCACCTCGACGGGCCATTCGACCCGCTCGCGGCCGCCGGCGGGGATGGTGATCTCGTATCGCTCGTCGCCCAGCAGCGTCACGCCCTCGGCGTCGAGCCAGACCTCCACCTCCAGCGCGGCGGCGGTGTTGTTGTGGACCACGGCAGCCAGGTCGGCGCGGTCGCCGACGACAAAGAAGCGCGGCGTCACCGGCCGCACCAGCAGGTCCTTGGTCGACAGGATCTCGATCTCGGTCTGTCCGACCAGCGTGTCGGCGGTCACCGCGCGGGCGTCCAGGTTCCAGGTGGTCAGTTGGTCGGGCAGGCGGAACTCGACCGTGGCGCGGCCATCGGCGCCGCTGCGGATGTCGGGCGCCCAAAAGGCTGTGTCGGGGAACTCCTGGCGGATGAACTCGTAGCCGACGGCCATTTCGCCGCCGCCGCCGCCGCCCTTGCCCTCTGCTGCCATGCGCACGTTGATGCGGTCGACGTTGAGCACCAGGCTGTCGGCGGTGAGGATGCCCAGCCCGCGCTTGCCGTAGAAGGCTTCGGTGATAGCCGGAGCGTTTGGATCCGCCAGCGAGAGCACGGCCTTGTCGACCACGGCCAGGCTGATCTCAGCGTCGACGGGGTTGCCGGCGGCGTCGGTCACCGCGATCTCGGCGCGCACGGTCTGGCGCGGCCCATAGTGCTCCTGCGGCCCACGGTCGGGGGTGATGGTGACGGTCAGCGTCTGCTCGGCCGCCGAGACGTCCAGGGCGACGTAACCGACGCGATAGGCGGGCACGGCGTTGGTCTCGTCGATGCCCTTGACCAGCACCACCGAGACATAGACGTTGGGCGCAAAGTCGGCGCGGATGGGCAGAGCAATCGTCTCGGCGTTGCCGGCGAGCGTCTGCACCCAGTGTTCGATGATCCGCCCGCGCTCGACGGTAAAGAGGGCGGTTACTTCACCCTGGAAGGGCGAGGGTACCAGGATCTGGGCCGTGTCGCCGGGCGCATACTGGCGGCGGTCAGCGACCAACTGGATGCGGTCGTTGTTCTCCTGCCGCCAACTGACATACTCGCTGGTAGCGACCCACAGCCAGGTGGCCGACGTGATCGTGTTGCCGCGCGCGTCCTGGCCCTGCGCTTTGACGATGAACGTCCCGCCCTCGGCGGGCACAAAGGAGGCCACGGCTGCGCCGCTGCGGTCGGTGGTCACGGTCTGGCTGAAGACGACCGTGTCCGACGGCGTCCACGTCCAGTAGAGGTTGCCGTACTCGTCCTCCTGCTGGACGTTGAGCCATTCACGGTGGTTGAAGGTGACCAACAGCTCGATGCCGCCCGTGGACTGACCCTCCCAGTCGACGGTGCGGATCTCGACCTGTTGCTCTTCTCCCACCCGCCCGACGTAGCGGCTCGGGCGCAGGCCGATGTAGTAGAGGCCCTTGTGCACGAGGAAGCTGGTGCGGCCGCTGACGGATTGGTCGTTGATGTCGGTCACGGTGGCCTCGATGGTCATGCTCTGGCTGAGCAGTTGGTCGGCGATGTCGGCAGGGACGGAAAGGAGCAGGCGACCCTGGCTGTCGGTGCGGCCCTCCCCGTCGGCGACGAAGCGGCCATAGTAGCCGGCCATCTCTCCCTCATACCACCAGTCCCAACGGCTCGTGTCGCGCCAGTCCCACCAGCCGGGGATGTCGGGCTGGAAGGCATAGTCCTGGCTCAGCAGCGCCCAGTAGACGCGGGCGTCGGTCACAGGGCCGCCGAAAAAGTAACGCGCTTCGACAACGACGTCGACCGTCGCGCCAGAGAGGACTTCCTCTTCTTCAGCCGTGACAGTCACCTCGAACTCGGGCCGGCGATATTCGGCGACCTGGAAGCTGACGCTGCCGCTCTGCTCGCCATAGAAGGCATTGATCGTGTAATAGCCCAGTCCGGTCTCTGCGCCCAGGGTGAACTGGCCGTTGAACGTGCCCATGTCGGAAAGGGGCAGCGTCTGCCGGTAGACCTCCTGACCCTCGTCGTCAAAGACGATCACTTCGACCGAGTCGAACTCTTGCGGGAGGCTGTAGCGGGCGTCGTCCTCGGCGCGCAGGATGCCACGGAAATAGACTGGCTGGCCGGGCCGGTAGATGGGCCGTTCAGTGTAGAGGTAGAGGCGGTGGGGCGCGAACCAATACTCCGAAGAGTAACCGAAATCCCACGGGCCGATGCCGTCGTACCAGCCGTTGCTGACGACGGCAAAGTTCGCGCTGCCTGGCTCTCCCGCGACGGCCAGGTAGCCGCCCCAGAGGTCGTAGAGCGGCTCGTATTCGACGGTCAGCACGCCGTTGGCGTCGCTGCGGCCTTGGGCCAGGACCGCGCCGTCGGGGGTCAGCAGGCGCATGTTCAGCCCGCTGACCGGCGCGCCGGTCGCCAGGTCGGTGGCCCAGACCAGCGCTTCGCGCTGGGCCAGCTTGAGCGTCAGATGGGTGCGCGAGACAACCAGGATGTGACGCGATGTGCCCCAGTCGCGTGCGCTCACCTCAGGCGCCGTGACCTCCAGGAAGTAGAGGCCCGGTGTGAGGGCGCCGTTGTCCTCGGCCAGATAGACCTGCAGGTAGCCTGTCTCGTTGAGCGGCGCCTCGACAGGAACTGTCCACTCGCGCAGCAGCCCGGCCTGGCGGCGCGGTGCGAACGAGTCCCATCTCTGCCAGCGGTCGGGGCCGGTGAGCTGCTGGAACGTCTCCCAGTCGAGGCGATAGAGGGCCAGATCGACCTGGCTGACGTTGCGGTGGATGACATAGACGCGGGTCGAGGTGTAGGCGTTGTAGGTGCCCACGTCGCCGGGGACCGCCAGGTAGGCCAGCGGGTCGAGGGCGCGGGTGGTAAAGCGGAGAAGGCGGTCCTCGCCGATGGTGTTGCCGTAGGGATCGGCCATGGCCCGGCCCAGGCGCACCGTATAGGTTGTAGAGGGCTGGATGTCCCACGAGACGACAAAGCGGTTGTCATAGTCGTTCCAATAGGTATAGACGCGGGTCGGCGCAGGCTGGATGGTGATGTTGGGCATGAGCGTGGCAATGTCCATCGGCGCTGAGAAGGCGATCTCCAGCGAGCCGTAGGGATCGACCAGGTCCCCATTGGCGGGGGTGGTGCTGACGATGGCCGGGTAGGGGACGGTCTGGAAGGGCCAACGGTAGGCTTCGCGCAGGGCGGCGTCGCCCGTCGCCGCACGGGCTGTGCTGTCGACGACGGCGCTGTAGTGGGTCCCCAGTGCCAGGCGGCTGCTGGGGGTAAAGGTCATCACTGTATCCCCTTCGCTCCAGGAAAAGCGGCCTGGCACGGTCGCGCCGTCGGCCGTGGTCAGGGAGAAGGCGGCCTGGGTCGAAGCGCGGTCCATCGGCTGGCTGAAAGTGACGGTGATTGGCTGCGTGAGGGGCACCTGATAGTCGCCGCTTGCCGGCACTGTCCAGACGACGTAGGGCGATTGGATGGTAAAGCTCCAGGTGAAATCTTCCTCCAACACGCCACCGGTGGTGTCGCTGAGGCCAGCCGGCACCCTGGCGCGGTAGGTCTGTCCGGGGGTAAAGCCTTCAGCCGGCGTAAAGACATAGATCGACGTGTTGAGCCATTGCCCGCTGCCTTCGACGGGCGGGGTGATTTCCAGCGGAACAGGGAGGTCTGTCACGGCGGCGCTGACCAACTGTAGCGGCACGACGGGGCGGTTGAACATGACAGTGATGGTGGCGTCGGGTTCGATCTCCTGAGCGTCCGGCTCGGGAATGACCTGGGTCACCTCCAGATAGCCGACGGTGGCAAAGCTCAGCTCCACTTCCTGGCGCAGCGGCAGGCCGGCGCTGGACTTGGCGGAGATGTCGATCTTGACGCGGTAGCGGGTGGCGCGTTCCCATCCCTCGCGCGGGCGAAAGACGAGCGTGGTCGCGTCGGGCCAGGAAAAGGTGCCGGCGACCGTCGGCTCGATGGAAAAGGCAGCCTCGGTGGCCGCGCGGTCCATCGGCTGGTCGAAGGTGAGGACGAGATCGCCGTCGATGGGCGCTTCTTCCC
>DAOTYD010000133.1:0-1686 GCA_034435295.1 Anaerolineae bacterium
ACAATGACCCCGGCAGCGGCGGCTGCGGCCTGCTCATCCTCTTCCCCCTCCTCTTGATCGGCGTCTGCCTGATCTTGTATGCTTTCTCAGGAGCACTTTGACCCAAAAAGGAGGCTGAGATGACCCAGCGTTCATCGACTATCCGGGAAGTGGTCGTGCCCCGCAGCTTCAGGCGCAGCCGCCTGCCCGCTCACCTCCAACACCTCGATTGCTACTTCTGGATCCAGCGTCGGCACGTCCTGATCGAGAGCAGCGATTCCCCGTGCCCCATCTCCGTCTTTTGCCGGGAGGACGGTCAGCTTGTCTGCTCTTGCCCCCAGGCCAGGAAGTGGGGCGTCTGCATGCATAAACAGGCGCTGGAGAACGGCCTGTGGGCGCGCCTGGCCTCCCTCCCTCCCTGCTATGCCTTGCTCACCTGCACGGCGGATTGGTGCCAGCATCACCCGCCCTATACGCTCTCTCTGGCATCCCAGCCTCAGCAGGCGGCGCCCGTAGCGGCAGGAGACGCGTGAGATGTCCGCTGCGGACCGCCCCAAGGCGCTCCTGGCCGTCGACGCGGAGAACCACACGGACCTCGACGTCGAGGCGCTGCTGAGCCGCCTGGCGGATGTGAACATCGTGGAGCGCCATGCCTACGCCGACCTGCGCAACCCCTACCTGCGCCGTTTGCTGTGCCAGTTGAAGAGCGCCGGTTTCCAGATTCACCACGCCTGGAGCGGCAACCGTCCAGGAGCGCTCAAGAACACTGCCGACGGCCACATGGCCCGCGGCATCGGCGACCTCCTCGCCGCGCATCCCGATATAGAGACCGTCATCATCGTCAGCGGCGACAACTTTTTCGCCGCCATCGCCAGCGAGCTGGCCAGAGAGGGCAAGCACGTGATCGTCGCCTCCAACCCCGGCCGCATAGGCAAAGAGCTGCACGCCGCCGCCCACCGCTACATCCCACTGGGGAACCTGGCGCACCAGATCACCCAACTATATCGGCTCGAACGCAGCAACCGTTACCTCACCTTTGGTTTTGCCCAGCGGCGGATGGGCATCACGGCAGAGGATCTGGATCGGTTGATCGAGGCTGGCCTGGTCATCCGCGAAAGAGTGCGGCGTCCCAAGGGCGGCTTCCAGACCAGGGTCTACCTCAACCACCAGTCCCATGTCGTCCAGGCGGCGCTGAGGGCGACAGCCGTCTGGGCATAGTGGAGAACCGCTGACTCATCAACCAGAACGGGAACTGGCGCGGCAGCAGGCAGGAGAAATGACAGCCCTCCCGCGTGAGGGCAGGCAGTTACCGCAAATGAGCAAAAGCGCCGGCACAAGCCGGCGCTTTCCGTGCGGGGCCGGGGAGGGCCAGTGGCTGTGTGCGTTGTGGGCTGCGAAGGGCTGCCCTCCCCGGCAAGAGGATATCGGCAGCAGATCGACCCCTGGCGCACGGCTGTGATGGGTCTGCGATGGGCGCCGGTCGGTCTGCTGCCCGTATCCTCGCACGCTGATTGTTCAAGTACCCCTGCTTCACCCGCCGCCGCAGCCACCGCCGCCCCCAGGCGGCCCGCTGACGAGAAATGGCGTACAAGAATTGCCGATCGAAGACGACTGCCCCTTTGAAAAGCCCCTGCCCATTGGCCGTTCCTGGATCGTCGAGTTGACGCCAGTGTACACGCCAGGGGTAGACAAAAGGGTAGACAAAAG
>DAOTYD010000134.1:0-3489 GCA_034435295.1 Anaerolineae bacterium
TCACCTGTCGCAAATAATGTCGCGCAGGCACCAGCTTCTCGTAAACCAAAAGGTCCAACTCCGTCGGTTCCCGATAGTAATTCTCTCTCAACACGGCTGCCTGACCTCCAGGAAGGAAAGGATAGCCCAATTATACCATGACCGCTGTGTCCTCTCTGCCCTTTTTAAGCACCCTCCTCCTTGACCAACGGCGCGGGTCGAGGTACAATAGGCCGCAGGTGTGCGATGCCGATCTATGAGTACCGCTGCAACCAGTGTGGCACATCCTTCGACGCGCGGCGTTCGATGGCAGAGGCCGATGCGCCCATCGCCTGCCCAAACTGCGGCAGCATGGAGACACGGCGGTTGATCTCGCTCTTTGCAGCCATCGGCAGCACAGGCGTCATCGCCGGGGCGGGTTCCTCCTGCGCTGGCTGCTCTTCGTCATCCTGCGCTGGCTGCTCGTCCAAACGATAAATGTCAGACCCCAAAGGTCTGATAGACCTTTGGGGTCTGAGCAAAGAGCAGCAAGGTACTGAAACGTCAGGGCACGGGCACGGCGGCTAGGGCCGCCATACCTCCCACACTCTGCCAACCAGGGCTGGCCCCGGCTTGAGCGTCACCTGCCCAGGCTCCCACCCCGATGGCGTCACCTCGCCCGTCGCGCGCACGTGCTGGAAGGCCTTGAGTTGACGGATCAACTCGGCCGGATTGCGTCCCACCTCGGGCGTCAAAACCTCCATCGCGCGGATGACGAAATCCGGGTCGATGATAAAGCGCCCACGGATGTCGACGCCAGCGGCTTCGTCGTACACGCCATACACCGAACCGATCTTACCCCCGCCGTCGGACAGCATGGGGAAAGGCACTCCGCCGTCGACCATCCTGGACAGTTCCTGTTCTTGCCAGATCTTGTGAACGAACCGACTGTCCGTGCTGATGGCCAACACTTCGACTCCCAGTGCTTTGAACTCGTCGTAGCGGGCGGCGACCGCCGCCAGCTCCGTCGGTCAAACAAAGGTAAAGTCGCCGGGATAGAAGCAGATCACCACCCACTTCCCCCGGTAATCGGACAGTCGGATCAGCTTGAACCCCTCCCCGGCCACGAAAGCAGTCGCCTCGAAATCCGGGGCTTCCTTGCCAACTTGTGCCACCATCCTGACCTCCTTCGTCAATGCTGTCCCGCCTGTTGCAGATGGGGGGGCCGGCGCAGCCAAAATCGGTCCCTTGGCGGGTTGGACACATCCGTCTTTTAACTCTGCCATAGCTGACCTCCTTCGTGCCGGCCCTGAACGTTTCGAACCTTGCTACTCTGCGCCGCGTCGCGCCAGTTGACGGTCGAGCATGATCAACGCCTGCCCCTTCTCGCCAATCATTTTGAGCGTTTCCAGAACCCCGGTGGCATGGGCCTCTTCCTCGACCTGCTCATCGATGAACCAGGTCAAAAAGCTCTGTGTGGCATAATCCTTCTCCGCCAGGGCCAGCGTATAGAGCTCGTTGATCCGCCCGGTGATGAACTGCTCGTGGGCAAGGGTCTGGGCAAAGACATCCTGAGGCGATTCGAACTCGACCGGCGGCCCCTCCAGGGCCTGGAGAACAACCCGCCCGCCGCGCTCGTTGACGTACTTGTAAAAGCGCATGGCGTGATCCAGCTCTTCCTTTGCCTGGAGCCTCATCCAGTGGGCAAAGCCGGGCAGATTCTCACTGTCGCAGTAGGCGGCCATGGCCAGATAGAGATAGGCCGAGCCAAGCTCATAGCGGATTTGCTCGTTCAGCGCGTCTTGCATTTTCTGACTCAACATTGTTCTTCTCCTTCTGATAGGTTTTGCTCTCCCTCTACAGACCAGGTCGATTCCTGGCAGCGGGGACAGATGCCAAAAAAGTCGATACGGTGGCCGACGATCTGGTAGCCGGTGCGCTGCACCACCGCCAGCGGCAGTTCCGTCAGCCCGGCCGGCTCCAGGTCGACGATCTCTTTGCAGCGGATGCAGATCAGATGCGGGTGTGGGTAAGGGGCTGCTCCATCGTAGCGGTTACCCTCGTCGCCGAGATTGATCTCGAATACAGCGCCGATGTCCCTGAGCAGGGCGACGGTGCTATAGACCGTCGCCAGGCTGATCATCGGAAAGTCCGGCCGAATCCGCTCATAGACCTGCTGCACGGTGGGATGACTGCTGTCGGTCAGCAGCGCTCGCAGCACCGCCATGCGCTGCGGGGTGAGACGGCACCCCCGCGCCCGCAGCTCGTCTGCCCATTGCTCAAGGCGAGCCTGAATGTCTGTCATCGCCCTCTCTCTGCCCAATACCGCACCATCAGATAATAACCATTCCTAACTAGGAATTATAACACAAAAGAGCGTTTTGTCAAGAGTTTCTCGCCCCTAACTGGGCGCACCCAGCGGGCCAAAGCCCCAGCCGCGCACCTCCTCAGCCGAGCTGAGGACCAGGAAGGCATGCGGGTCCTCCTGCTGGACAATGGCCTCCAGCGAGGCGATCTGGACATCGGTGACGGCGCAGAAAAGCACGTCGCGCCTTTCGCCCGTGTACATCCCCTTCCCCTGCAGCGCCGTGACGCCGCGCCCCAGCGCCGTCATCAGCCGCTGGCCGATACGCTCGCCGTGAGCGGTGATGACGAGCGCCAGCCGCTCGCGGGGCTGGCGGCGCAGCCAGGGGCCTTTCATCCGACGCAGCCGCTCGCCGGGCCGCGCTGCTTTGCCAGGACGCACCTCCGCCCGGCGACGCAGCGACGAGATGACCGCTATGACGATCATCAGGCCATAAACCCCAGCGACAGCGCCAACCACCCACGCGCCAGGCACCGCCGCGATCGCCGCCCGCTCGACCAGTTCCGCCGGACCCACCACCGGCACAGGGTGAAGGGCCAGCTTGGTCACCCAACTGAGCAGCAGCAGCGTCATCAGCCAGAAATAGTTGCGCCGGAAACGCAGCCCCATCGCCTCCCAGCGCGCCAGGGGAAAGGCGGGGTTGAGCAGGCTGTCGCTCAGACGGTCGGCCCAGTCGGCGGAAGGACGAAACGGCGGCGTGAGCATAGCGGCGAAGAAATCGGTCTCCATCAGGTGCACGCGATAATACCACAGCTCGTAATAGCAATAGCGCCGCGCTTCGATGTAGAGAAACGTCAGCACCAAGAGCAGCACCAGCAGCAGGACAAAATGCGGGTTCTGTGCCGAGCTGAAGGCAAAGGTCAGCGCGGCAGCGGTGGTGATGACGGCCCAGTTGGTCGTGGCGTCCAGGCGGGTGCGCCAGGTGTTGGTGCGGCTGATCTCGCCACGGTAAAAGTGCGCCATCGCCGTGGCAAAGTTGCCCGGGCTCAACTGATAGCCGCGAAAGGTCCAGGCGTTGGCACTCTCTCCTTCGGATGGCGTCGCTGCGCTCATAACAAACTCCTTGCACGAGGTGCTCCAAGTTTACCACAACACCCCAGCGACGCCAGTCTGCACGGATTCGACACGGATGCAACACGGATTCCCCTGTTACCCCGAGCGAAGCC
>DAOTYD010000135.1:0-4576 GCA_034435295.1 Anaerolineae bacterium
TCGGCCTGATCCCCACCCTGCGACAAGAGCCGACTGAACCATGACCCCCTGGAAGCGCACCCTCTGGATCGTCTGGTTTGCCGAATTTACCTCCATTGTCGGTTTTTCGGTCATCCTGCCGATCCTGCCTCTCTACATCCCGCAGCTCGGCGTGAGCGACCCTCGCGCGGTCACCTTCTGGTCGGGCGCGGCCATGTCGGCGCAGGCAGTGGCCATGGCAGTGATGGCGCCCATCTGGGGTGCTGTGGCCGACCGCTATGGGCGCAAGCTGATGGTCGAGCGGGCCATGTTCGGCGGCGCGCTGGTCATCGGGCTGATGGGGTTTGCACGCACGGTCGAGCAACTGATTCTGCTGCGGATGCTGCAGGGCGTACTGACCGGCACCATCGCTGCGGCCAACACATTGGTCGCCAGCACCGTTCCCCGCGAACGCTCCGGCTATGCGATGGGGCTTTTGCAGATGGCAATCTACCTGGGCGCCTCCGTCGGGCCCCTGATCGGCGGCGTGGTCACCGACACCATCGGTTTCCGCCCCGCCTTCTGGATCACCAGTGCGCTGTTGACCATCGGCGGGCTGCTGATCGCCCTGATGGTCAAGGAAAACTTTGTGCCGGAAAAGCGCACCGGCTCAGGCCAGAGCAGCGTGGCGCTCTTGCTCACGGGAGCGATGCTGAGCGCTATGAGCGTCCGCCTGATCGTGCGCATCGCCAGCCAGATGACAAACCCCATCCTGCCGCTCTTTGTCGAGACACTGGCCCCGGCTGGCCGCGTGGCAACGCTCTCCGGCCTGGTGCGCGGCGCCAACGCCGCCACAGGCGCCATCGGCGCGCTGGCGCTGGGCCGCGCCAGCGACCGGCTGGGCCACCGCACCATCCTGATCGCCTGCGCCGTGGCCTCGGCGCTGCTCTATGCCGGCCAGTTCCTCGCCCAGGACGTCCTGGTGCTGACGGTTCTCCAGGCCGGAAGCGGCCTGGCGATGGGCGGCATGCTGGCAGCGTTGATGGCAAACCTGGCCCGGTTGACCCCAGAGGGGCGTCATGGCGCCGTCTATGGCTTTGACACGACCACGACTTCTATCGCCAACGCCATCGCGCCGATGCTCGGCAGCGGCCTGGCGATGGGCTGGGGCCTGCGCGCGCCGTTTCTGGCATCCGCTGCCTTTTTCGCCCTGGGCGGCGTGGTCATTGCCCGGCTGATGAAAACGTAACCGCTGCCAGCGCCGCTCCTGCCGGGTCTGTGACCCGGCGGCCCCACTGCCCACCCGCCTTGCGCCCGCAAGATGCTTGTTGCAAAGCGACAAGGAAAATGATACAATAATCTTGCAATGCGCAGGATGATCCTGACCCTGTTGGTTATCGTCTTCCTCGCCGCTTGCAGGCCGGTCATTACCCCAACGCCAGCCACGGACGAGGAAAGCCTCTATGCGGAACAAAGGGAGCAGATGGTGATCGAGACTATCATTAGCCGTGGCATCTCAGACGAGCGCGTGCTGGCGGCTATGCGCACCGTGCCCCGCCACATCTTCGTCCCAGAATCGGAACGGGCTCACGCTTACGGCGACTATCCCCTGCCGATCGGCTTCAACCAGACCATCTCCCAGCCCTACATCGTCGCCTTGATGACCGAACTTTTGGAACTCCAGCCCGGCGACCGCGTCCTGGAGATCGGCACCGGTTCCGGTTACCAGGCTGCTGTGCTGGCTGCCATCCCCGACATCGAGGTCTATTCCGTCGAGATCATTCCCGAACTGGCCCAGTCAGCCAGAGAGCGGCTCGAACAACTGGGCTATGAGGTCCATTGCCGTCAGGGCGACGGCTACTATGGCTGGGAGGAAGAAGCCCCCTTCGACGCGATCATCGTCACCGCTGCTCCCGACCATGTCCCGCCACCGCTGCTGGACCAACTGGCCGAAGGCGGGCGACTGGTGATCCCCATCGGTCCGCCGGGGGGTTACCAGACGCTGTGGAAGTTCGTCAAGGAGCCCGGCGGCGAGGTGCGCGCCTACAACATGGGCGGCGTCGCCTTCGTCCCGCTCACCGGGCCGGGGGCAGAGGAACATCGTCACGGGGGTGGCCACGAGTGGCCCACCCCGTGGTGAGCCAGACCGCGCCATAGCAGGCCAGGCCGAGCAGGAGAACACGCGCAAAACCCCAGGAGAGCGCCGCTGTCGCCGCCAGCACCGAGGCGACCACCGACAGCGCGCCGTTGACCCCCCAGGCCCACCCCACCAGGGCGGGGGACTCTCGTTGCAGGCGCGCCAGACAGGCCGGGAAGGGCACGCCCATCAGCGTCCCCAGCGGCGCCAGGATGAGAATGGCCATGGCCAGCCGCGCGGGCAGGGGCAGCCCCAGCAAGGGCCCCGAAAGCAGCGGCAAACCCAGCGTATAGGCCAGGAGCAGCGCAGCCAACGCAGCCAGCGCCGTGCCCAGGCGCAGGCGCGAGGAGAAGAGGCTGCCCAGACCGGAAAAGAGCAACAGCGCGCCCAGCACTGTCGCCATGGCATAGGTGGGGGAGCCCAGGAAGAGGATCAGCCGCTGCAACAGCGGCATCTCGACCAGCAGATAGGCCAGGCCCAACAGGGCAAAGGGCAACAGCGCCCTCCAGAGGCCCTTCCTGCCCATCGCCCGGCGGGCAGCTCGCTGCCCTGCCAGCGGCAACAGGATCAGGACCAACGCGGCGGCGGTCGCCAGGATCAGCAACGCCAGCAGCACCACATAACCCGCGCCGCCAAAGGGCTGCCAGACGTGCCCTGCCATCGCCAGCACCTGCCCCATCTGCCGCCAGCGGAAAAAGTGGCCAAAGAAGGGCCGGTCGTCGGTAGGAGGAGTGACATCAAAGGCCACTTTATCCCACCACGCCGCGCGGTCCTCCGCCGCCAGCAGACCGGTGAAGGCCAGGTAGTAGTCGGGGGACGGCAAGACGTTGTAGCGGTTGACCTCATCCGGCTGGATGTCCGGGGCATAGACCAGGTCGAACGAGCGGGCGGCGGCAAAGGCCCGCACCTCTTGCAGCTCCTGCGACGTGAACGGCCCGCGACGGGCCAGGATCAGCATCTGGTTGTAGCTGCGCAGCGCCACCAGACACTGCGCCGGGTCCAGGCCGAGCTGCTCCAGCGCCGTCACGGCCAGACCAAAGGCGCGCAGCGACTCGGACGGCGGCGTCTGCAGCCAGCGCACCACCACCAGCAGGCCATCCTCATCCAGCCGTTCCAGCGCCGCGACATAGCCCTCGACCGTGTTGTGGTTGTCCTCCACCAGGCTGTAGGCGCCGGAGGTGATGGGGCGGTACGGCGTCGAGAGGGAGAACAGGATCAGGTCATAGCGCGGGCCGGGCCGGGCCAGGAAAGCGCGCCCTTCTTCGACAAAGAGAGAGATGCCGGGCCGGCTATAGACGTTGCCACCCCACGCCTCTTGCTCCCGCACGGCGCGCACGACCAGCGGGTTGGCCTCGACCGCGGTGACCGTCCGCGCGCCCTCGGCCAGCGCCACCCACAGGTCAAACCCGCCGCGCGGCTCCACGACCAACGCCTGCGCTGCCGGCCGCAGGCGATAGGGCAACGCCGTCAGCAGACAGTCCGTGAGCGCCGCCAGGTCGGCCGGCCGGCTGACCTGCGTGATCGGGCTCATGTCATCGCCGTCGACAAAGAGGCCGCGCTGCGGCGGCGGCTGCCCGCGGCAGGCAAAGCCCTGTCCCGGCAGGCTGCGAATGGCCGACGCCTCGACCACGTCGACCCGCGAGATGCTGTTCCAGCCGCGCCAGACCAGGCGGGCGTCGGGATAGAGCAGGGCATAACTGAGGCCCTTGTAGGGGGAAAGGCGCACCTCCAGAAATGAGGGCAGGTCGAAAGCGCCCCACAGCGCCAGGGCAGCCGCGAGCAGGGCCAGCAGGACGTTCCAGGTCCGTCCCGGCAGAGAGGAGGCAAAGCAGAGCGCCGCCAGGCAGGCCAGAGCTGCAGCCAGGAGCACCACCCCTTCCCCGCCGAACAGCGCGGGAGTGGCCACCGCCAGCAGGCAGCCCAGCGCCGAACCGCCCAGGTTCACCGCATAGGTGCGCCCGACGCTCTCCGGCCAGGCAGCCAGCCAGACCCCCACCACAGCGCCGCAGCAGAGAAAGGGCACCGCCAGGGCCAGGTAGTGCAGCGCCAGGATCGCCCACTGCGACGGCTCCAGCAGCACGCGGAACGAGTCGAAAGGCAGCAGCAGCGTCAGAGCGTAGGATGCCACAGCGCTCAACGCAAAGCCCGCGCTCAGCGCCGCCGCCGCAGAAGCGGGGCGGCGCGCCAGCCCCGGCGCCAGACTGAGCAGCGTGCCGCTGGCGCCAAATCCCAGCAGCGCCAGGCTGACCGTCATGAAAGCGAAATGGTAGAACTGGGCAACGGAGAAGAGGCGCGAGAGGTTGACCTCGAAAGCCAGCGCCGCCGCCGAGAGGAGGAACACCCCGGGCAGCACTGCGCCCGCGCGGACGCCGTCGGCGTCCGGCCTAGAGATCGCCCGGCCGAAGGAGATAGGACGCCTCGCTCACATAAAAGAGCGCCAGGGAGTCAGCCATGCCGCCGACGATGCGTTGGTTCACCTGC
>DAOTYD010000136.1:0-6593 GCA_034435295.1 Anaerolineae bacterium
CTCCCCCTCTCCCGGTCCCCCCTCTCCACTGGCGCTATAGGGGAAGTGCGTTATAATGGCCCCGGACCTGGGAGGTGAACCTTGAGAGAACTGACCCATTTAGCCCTGAACACGGCAGCGGCCCGCGGCGCGACCTATGCCGATGTTCGCGTTGTCCGGCGCCGCACCCAACAGATCGCCACCCGCAACGGCGTTGTCAGCACCCTGAGCGACAGCGAGACGATGGGCTTTGGCATCCGCGTCATCGCCAACGGCGCGTGGGGCTTTTCCTCCAGCGCCCGCCTCGACCGCGCCGAGGTCGAGCGCGTCGCCGCCGAGGCCGTCGAGATCGCCCGCGCCAGCGCCGCCGTCGCCAGGGCGCCCGTCGAACTCGGCCCGCCCGAAGCCCACGTCGACACCTACCGCACTCCTTATGAGATCGACCCCTTTGCCGTGCCGACCGAGGAGAAGCTGGCGCTGCTGTTGGCTGCCGACGAGGCCATGCGCCGCGTGCCGGGCGCCCGCGTCGTTCAGGGATCGCTGGTCTCCTGGCGCGAGAACAAGGTCTTTGCCAGCAGCGAGGGCGCCTATATCGAGCAGGAAATCACCGAGTGCGGCGGCGGCATCGCCGCCTATGCCGTCGGCGACGGCGAAATTCAGCAGCGCTCTTACCCCAACTCGTTTGCCCGCGACCAGCGCACCGGCGGCTGGGAGATCATCCTGGCTATGGACCTGCCGGGCAATGGCGAGCAGGTCGCCAGCGAAGCGGTCGCCCTGCTCACCGCCGACCCCTGCCCCAGCGGGGTGACCACGCTCATCCTCGTCCCCACCCAACTGGCGCTGCAGGTCCACGAGTCCTGCGGCCATCCGACCGAGCTGGACCGCGTCTTTGGCAGCGAGGCCGCCTATGCCGGCACCAGCTTTCTGACCCCCGACAGTCTGGGCGTCCTGCGCTACGGCTCGCCCATCGTCAACCTGACCGCCGACGCGACCATCCCTGGCGGGCTGGGCACCTTTGGCTACGACGACGAAGGCGTGCCCGCCCAGCGCGTCCCGCTGGTGCGCGAAGGCATCTTTGTCGGCTACCTCAGCTCGCGGGAGACAGCGGTGCAACTGGCCCGCCTGCGCGGGGAGGACCCCGCCCAGGCCCGCTCCGGCGGGGCAATGCGCGCCTCCGGCTGGAACCGCATTCCCCTGGTGCGCATGACCAATGTCAACCTGGAGCCCGGAGAGTGGACCTTTGACGACCTGATCGCCGACACGGACGAGGGCATCTATATGGAGACGAACCGCAGTTGGTCGATCGACGACAGGCGGCTCAACTTCCAGTTCGGCACCGAGATTGCCTACGAGATCAGGCGTGGCAAGATGGTGCGCCTGCTCAAGAACGCCATCTATTCGGGCATGACGCCCCAGTTCTGGGGCTCTTGCGATGCCATCTGCAACGCCGACCACTGGCGCGTGTGGGGCACGCCCAACTGCGGCAAGGGTCAGCCCGGCCAGGTGGCGCACACCGGCCATGGCGCGGCCCCTGCCCGCTTCCGCAACGTCCAGATCGGGGTGAAAAAGTAGGGGTGCGACATGCCCGAAGACCTGCAGTTGATTCGCAAGCGCAAAGGGATGGAGGCTGCCCAGTTGGCCGCCAGGGCCGGCATCCCGCTCGGCCTGCTCAAGGAGTACGAAGCGGGCAGCAAGCCGATCTCGCCCGATCACCTGCGGCGGCTGGCGCGGGCGTTGTACGTCGAGCCGTGGGACATCAACCCGCGCTCTGCGCCGCCCCGCCGCGAGGAAAAGCCCGCGCCGCCCAGCCCCAAGAAAGAAAAGCCCAGGCGCGAGCCTCGCCCTCCTGCTCTCATCCGCGAGGGCCAGATCGCTCACCTGCTCTCCGCCGCCGCTCGCTTCGGCATCGACCGCGCCGCTCTGGAAGCCCAGATCGGCAAGCCGCTGGAGCAAATGAACGAGGCAGAGGGTCGCCAGTGGAACCGCCGCTTTACGGAGCGCCTCAAGGCTGAGAAACCGCCGAAAAAACCGATCAACCGCCGCCGCGCCTATCTGCCGGAGGGGGTCGACCGCTTCGAGAGCAACTACCTGGAAGCGGTCAAGGCTTCCGGCGAGATGCTGGCCTTTACCCTGTTCAACGGCGAGCGGCACGACGGCGCCATCATCGGCTACAGCCCTTATAGCATCACCATCCGCCAGGCCGACGGCAGCGAGATGACGCTGAACAAGCTGGCCATCGCCTACTACCGCCGCGCCGGAGGCAGCACATGAGCCTGGGCGACGAGCTGCGCTACCTGCGGGCATTCCACGGCGGGATCGAACCCAGCACTATCGAGGACAAAACCGACCTGCCCCGTGGCACGCTGCGCTATATGGAACAGCGCTATCGCCGCGTAGGGGAGGACGATGAAGTGTTGGCCAAACTGGCCGCCTTCTATGGCACCACGCTGGAAAATCTCCAATTCCACCGCGAGCGCTACCGCAAGGCATTCAGCGCCTATCTTCAGCAGGGACTGGAAAGCGGTCAGCCCATCCGTGTCCGCCTGCGCACTGGCGAGACGTTGAGCGGCGTGGTCAGGTGGTGGGACCTGGGCGCCTTTGGCCTGCAAGACCAGGATCAGTTGACCGTCGTGCAGCGCCACGCGGTCGTCGATTGGGAGGGTACAGATGTTCGGTGAATCCAACTTGCGCAAGATCGCCCAGCGGGTGCTGGCTATGTCCAGGGCCGATGAGACGGAGGCTTCTCTCTACGCTTTGGACGAAAAGCTGACCCGCTTTGCCAACAACGTCATCCATCAGAACGTGGCCGAGACCGATCTGACTGTGGTGGTGCGGACGGCGCTGGGCAAGCGGGTTGGCGTCGCGGCGACCAACGACCTGAGCGACGCCGGCCTGGAGCGAGCCGTCGAAGCGGCTATGACCAACGCACGCACGCAGCCGGAGGACCCCGACTACCCTGGCATGCCGGAGCCAACCGTGGTGACGCCCGTGGCCGCGTTCGACGAGCGCACCGCCGCCTACAGCCCGGCCAACCGTGCGCGCGATGTAGCCCAGGTCTGCCGGCGGGCCGAGGAGGTGGGCGTCAACAGCTTTGGCGCTTTCCGCACCGCTGTCCTGGAGTGCGCCATCGCCAACAGCCACGGCCTCTTTGTCCACCATGCCGGCACCGTCGCCGATCTGACAGTGGTGACCATGACCGACGACAGCGCTGGCTACTCTGCCGGCGCCTCATGGCGGGTGGACGAGGTCGATGTGGCCGACCTGGGCTGGGAGGCCATCGAGCGGGCGCTGAAAGGGCGCAACCCGCAGCCGCTGCCGCCGGGGGTCTACCCGGTCGTGCTGGAAGGCTACGCGGCCATCGACATCGTCGCCTTTATCTCCCAACTGGCCAGCGGGATGCTGGTGGCAGAGGGGCGGAGCTGGATGAACGGCCGCGAGGGTCAGCAGGTGGTCTCGCCGCTGATCTCGATCTGGGATGACGGGCGAGATCCCGGCAACATGCCGCTGCCCTTCGACGCCGAGGGCATGCCGCGTCAGCGGGTCGACATACTGCGTCAGGGTGTGGCGGGCAGCGCCGTCTACGACCGCTACTGGGCGGCGCGAGTCGGCGCGCAGCCAACGGGCCATGCCCTCCCGACGGTCAACCCCTTCTCGCCCTGGCTCAGCGGCGCCGGCTCAGGCCCGCTGCCCTTGCACTCGATGATGGGCCCGGGCGAGCACACCGTCGAGGAGATGATCGCCTCCACCGAACGCGGCCTCTATGTGACCCGCTTCCACTACACGCGCACCGTTCACCCGCGCGATGTGGTCGTCACCGGCATGACGCGCGACGGGCTTTTCCTGATCGAAAACGGCGAGATCACCACGCCGGTGCAAAACCTGCGCTTTACCCAGAGCTACCTGGAGGCGCTGGCGGGGGTCGAGATGGTGGGGAAGCGCCTGCGCAGCGAGGTGCCGCTCATCGCCATCACGCGCGCGCCAGCGCTCAAACTGTCGGCCTTCCACTTTACCAGCGCAACAACGTTCTAGTTCTGCCGGCATTTATCCAGCAAAAAGGTATGTACCCCTACCCTCCCGCAGGTTAGAAAGTGGCTGGTGCGTCCAAACCTGCGGGAGGGCAGTTACGCAAAAAGGAGAAATAGGGATGAAAAACAGAATATGGATTGCTTTTGCTTTGTTGGTGCTTCTTTCCCTGGCCTGCTCGCTGGGAGGCGGTGGAAACGGCGGTGAGGCCACTGGGGAGCCGGAGACAGGCGGTGGCGGCGGCAGCGAGGTCCAGCCGACGACAGCTCCGTCGAGCGGCGGTGAGGAGCCCGGAGCGCCGCAGCTCGACCCCGACGCTCTCAACCAGCTCACCTCGTATCGCGGGCGAATGATCACGCGCACCACCTTGACGGACGGAACCACGCAAACGACCGAGGTCCTGATCGAAGAGACGCGCGACCCGCTGGCGCAGCGTTATGTCATCACCGCAGAGGGCGGCGAGACCGAGATGGTGCACATCGGCGACACGACCTGGCTCTGCTCCGCGGGCTTTTGTATGCAGTCCCAGCAATCGGCGGAAGAGTTCGCCTCCGACTTTGGCGAGGGGCTGTTCAACGCCCCAGAAGACCTTGCCTCGATCGGCAGTGACAGCGATTACGACTATGTCGGCAGAGAGACCATCAACGGCATCCGCACCAGGCACTATGTGCTGAACCTCACGCCCGCCGAGGCAGCCGCCCTCATGGGGGGAGAGGTCACCGATTTCCACTTTGAAATCTGGGTCGCCGACGAGGCCAATCTGCCAGCCTTTTCCGTTCGCACGGTGATGAGCTGGACAGGGACAAGCGGCGACCAGCAGGGCACGTTCGAGTACGAGTACGAGATCCTCGAGGTCAACAGGCCCTTCACCATCGAGCCGCCGGAAGGCGCGGGGAGCGGCTTCCCCGCAGATGTGCCGCAGTACCCGGCTGCCACTGACCTGGCGATGATGGGCACCATGATCACCTTCTCGACCACCGACAGCGTCGAGACGGTGGCATCTTTCTACCGCGACGCCCTGGCGGCGCAGGGCTGGACCCTGGGGAGCGAGGAGCAGATGGGCCTGGTCATCCAGTCCTGGAGCAAGGAGGGGCGCAACCTGAGCCTGATGATCTCTTCGGATGGCAGCGGCAATACCAGCGTGTTGATCACATTGGAGGAGTAGGGAGCGGGAAAATGCGCGCGGTCGACCTCATCATCAAAAAACGCGATGGCGGCGAACTGACAGCCGATGAGATCGAGTTTTTCGTCCGCGGCTATACCGAGGGCACGATTCCCGACTATCAGGCCGCGGCCATGCTGATGGCCATCTACCTGAGGGGGATGAGCGACCGCGAAACGCGCGATCTGACCCTGGCCATGGCCCGGTCGGGCGACATGCTGGACCTGAGCGATGTCGTCCCGATCGCCGTGGACAAGCACTCCAGCGGCGGCGTTGGCGACAAGGTCAGCCTTGTCGTCACGCCGCTGGCGGCAGCGTGCGGCCTGCGTGTGGCCAAGATGACCGGCGCAGGCCTGGGTTTCACCGGCGGCACGATCGACAAGCTGCAATCGATCCCCGGCTTTCGCGTCGACCTGTCGCCGGCCGAGTTCAAGGCGCAACTGGCCCGCATCGGCATGGTGCTCAGCGGGCAGACGGCGGACCTGGCCCCGGCCGATCGCAAGCTCTATGCCCTGCGCGATGTGACCGGTACGGTCTCCTCGATGCCGCTTATTGTCAGTTCGATCATGAGCAAAAAGATCGCCGCCGGAGCCCACGCCATCCTGCTCGACGTCAAAGTCGGCAGCGGCGCGTTCATGAAGACGGTCGAGGAAGCGGTCCAACTGGCCCAGGAGATGGTGCGCATCGGCATACAGTTGGGCCGGCGCATGCGCGCGCTCATCTCCGACATGAACCAGCCGCTGGGCTGGGCGGTGGGCAACGCGCTGGAGGTGAGAGAGGCCATCAGCGCGCTGCACGAGGACGGACCCGAGGACCTGCGGGACCATTGCCTGGTGGTGACGGCTGAGATGTTGATGTTGGGCGGCATTGCCGCCGACTCTGAGCAGGGGGTCGAGATGGCCAGCGAGGCGCTCCGTTCCGGCGCGGCCTGGCGCGCTTTCCGTACCCTGGTCGAAGCGCAGGGCGGCGATGTGAGGGTGATCGACAACCCCGACCTCTTGCCACAGGCGCGGCTGGTTGTGCCGCTCCCTGCCCCCCGCAGCGGCTACCTGCAGCGGGTGGACGCCGCTGAAGTGGGGCTGGCCGTGGTCGATCTGGGCGGCGGCCGGGAGAAGAAGGGCGACCCCATCGACCATGCTGTAGGTGTGATCACCCACTACAAGGTGGGCGACCAGGTGCAGGCCGGCACGCCCCTGGTGACGGTCCACGCCAACGACGAGGGCCGCCTGGCCCTGGCCCGCGAGCGTCTCCTGGCGGCCCACGTCATCGGCGCAGAGCCGGTACCCCCTCTGCCGCTGTTCTACCGGAAGATATAGCGTCTCGCGTATCGCTTATCGCGTCTCGCGTATCGCCTCTCGCCTCTCGCCTCTCGCTTATCGCGTCTCGCGTATCGCCTCTCGCCTCTCGCCTCTCGCTTATCGCGTCTCGC
>DAOTYD010000137.1:0-21150 GCA_034435295.1 Anaerolineae bacterium
CCGAGATGGAGCGCCAGGCCGCCGACCTGGAATCCGGCCGCGTGGACCCCAGCCGGACCAAGAAACTCCGCTACGAGACGCGGAGGCTGACACAGAAACTATAGGCACGAAAGGCGCGAAAGGCACGAAAAGCGCGAGCAGAGTGTAATAAATCCCCATAGAAGACAAGAGCATCATTTGGGCACAGAACGATGCCCCACGAAAAATAAGCGATACGTAATACGCGATAAGCGATACGCGATAAGCGATACGCGATAAGCGATAAGCGATACGCGATACGCGATACGCAATACGCGATTTGACATCTTCCCCCTCCTGTGGCATAATGCAGCCATCAAAGGCAGCGATGGAGACGAGTAGGCGCGGTGGGTCGTCTCAGAGAGCCTGGGAGAGGTGAAAGCCGGGCACGCAAGCCGCGTCGAAAATCCCTCCGGAGCCGCTGACCGAAAGGCCGCAGGCCGAGTAGACTCAGCCGGGGTTGCCCTCCGTTAGCGGGGCGCGGCGATCGTGCGTCGCCGACAGAGAGGCTCTGTCTGCGCAGAGCAAGAAGGGTGGTACCGCGGGAGGTTGCTCTCGTCCCTTCGAGGACGAGAGCTTTTTGTTCTTTTACACTTCGATCACCCAGCCCCACTCGTCGGGCCGCTCCTGAAGCTGGACCTCTCTCAGGGTCTGGAGGAGCAGTTGGGCCTTGGGACCGGCCTTGCCGTCGCCGATGGGATGGTCGACGCCATGGTAATGGATGGTCGTCACCGAGTGCAGGACGGCGGCTGTGCCGGTGTAAAAGGCCTCGACCGCGTCGCTGAGCACCTCGTCGATGGCAAGCCTGCGCTCGACGGCGAGCCAGCCCAATACCTCCTGGGCAATGGTGAGGATGGCGCTGCGGGTGACGCCGGGGAGAATCGAGCCGAGCTGTGGTGTGACCAGCGTCCCGTCGCCGAGGATGACAAAAAAGTTGGCCCCGCTCAGCTCTTCGATGTAGCGGTTCTCCTGGGCGTCCAGGTAGAGCGCGTCGACATAGCCCAGGCCCTTGGCGATCTGCTGCGGGCGCAGGCAGGCGGCATAGTTGCCGGCGCACTTGGCCATGCCGGTGCCGTAGGGCGCTGCGCGGTGGGCTGCGCTCAGGACGATCACCCGC
Organism: Anaerolineae bacterium; assembly: GCA_034435295.1. Taxonomy (GTDB): domain Bacteria; phylum Chloroflexota; class Anaerolineae; order B4-G1; family DUEL01; genus DAOTYD01. Next base: position 1,136 of record DAOTYD010000137.1, read on the forward strand.
TCGCCGCCCATATATTGCCCTACCGGACTGGCAAAGGTGTAGAAGAGGTATTCGGAGGCGGGGGCCACGCCCAGCACCTGGCCCGTGCCGACCAGCGTCGGGCGCAGGTAGAGGCTGCCCTTGCCATAGCCGGGCACCCAGCGGCGGTTGGCCCGCGTCACGGCCAGGACCGCTTCCATGAACATCTCCACCGGCGGAGCGGGCATGGCCAGGCGGGCCGCAGAAGCGCGCAGGCGACGGGCGTTGTCGAACGGGCGAAAGAGGACGATCTTGTCCTGGCGCGTGCGGTAGGCTTTCAGCCCTTCAAAGACCGCCTGTCCGTAGTGGAGAACGTTGGCGGCCGGGGACATTTCCAGCCTTGCGCCCTGGTGCTCGTAGAGCTGACCGGCTTCCCAGCCGGAAGATGCGCTCCAGCGGGTCAGCCAGAAGGCGTCGAGTTCCTGGTAGCCGAAGCGAAGCCCATCGTCCCAGCCCGGCTCTTGCGGTCGGCGGGGTGATCGATCGCTGAAGGGTTGTAGCATAGATTCTCTCCTCTCGTTGTGGTAGGGTGATTGTAGGAGAAAAGCAGAAAAAGTCAAAAAGGGAGGTTGTCGATGTTTCAGCCAGTGCCTGCCAATGTCCAGTTTGTCGAGCAGGAATACCAGATTCTCGATTTCTGGCGCCGGACGCGGGCTTTCCAGAAGCTGGTCGAACTGCGCCAGGACGGCCCCCGCTGGGCCTTTACCGATGGCCCGATTACGGCCAACAACCCCATGGGCGTCCACCACGGCTGGGGACGCACCTACAAGGACCTCTTCCACCGCTATCGCGCCATGCGCGGCTTCCGCACCCGCTACCAGAACGGCTTTGACTGCCAGGGGCTGTGGGTCGAGGTGGAGGTGGAGAAGGAACTGGGCTTTCGCTCCAAACGCGACATCGAGGCTTATGGGATCGACCGCTTCGTCCGCAAGTGCAAGGAGCGCGTCCTGCGTTACAGCGCCATCCAGACCGGGCAGTCGATCCGCCTGGGCTATTGGATGGACTGGAACGATCCGGCCATGTTGCGCGAACTGGCCGACCGGCTGGCGGAGGACCCCGAGCAGGTCATCACGGTGCAGGGACCGCAGGGGCCGGTAACCGACACGGTGGAGCAGATCGTGGCGCGGCTGGGCCTGCCCGAGCTGGGCGGCTCCTATTTTACCTTTTCCAACGAGAACAACTATATGATCTGGACCTTTCTCAAGCGCTGCTGGGAACGGGGCTGGCTCTACAATGGCCACGACGTCATGCCGTGGTGTCCGCGTTGCGCCACCGGCATCAGCCAACACGAGATCGTCACCGAGGGCTACCGCGAACTGACCCATGCCAGCGTCACGCTGCGCTTCCCGCTGCGCGGGCGGCCTGGGGAGAGCCTGCTGGTCTGGACCACCACGCCCTGGACGCTGACGAGCAACGTGGCAGCGGCGGTGGGGCCGGAACTGACCTATGTCAGGGTGCGGCAGGGGGAGGAGATTTTCTACCTTTCGCGAGGCACTCTCTCGATGCTGAAGGGCGCGTTCGAGGTGCTGGCCGAGATGCCGGGGGCGGCGCTGGAGGGCTGGACCTATGACGGGCCTTTCGACGAACTGGCGGCGCAGCAGGAGGCGGGCGGGCCGGCGGCCCATCGGGTGATCTTGTGGTCGGAGGTCGGCGAGGCGGAGGGCACGGGCATCGTCCACATCGCGCCAGGCTGTGGCGCGGAGGACTATGCCCTGGGCCGCAAGCTGGGCCTGCCGGCGATCGCGCCGCTGGACGAAGAGGGCGTTTTCGTGGATGGTTTTGGCCCCTTCAGCGGGACGCATGTTTCCGAGAGCCCGCAGCGCGTCTTTGAGAGCCTGCGCCAAAAGGGTCTCCTCTACAAGGTCGAAGACTACACCCACCGCTACCCGGTCTGCTGGCGCTGCCAGGAAGAGCTGGTCTTTCGTCTGGTGGACGAGTGGTTCATCTCGATGGATGAACTGCGTCACGACATGATCCGTGTGACGCAGCAGATCCGCTGGATCCCTTCTTTTGGTCTGGACCGCGAGCTGGACTGGCTGCGCAACATGCATGACTGGATGATCAGCAAAAAGCGCTATTGGGGGCTGGCGCTGCCGATCTGGGTATGTCCTTCGTGTAGTCACTTTGAGGTTATCGGTGACGAGCGCGAGCTGGCCGAACGCGCCGTCGCCGGCTGGGAGAGCTTTGTCGGTCACACGCCGCACAAGCCCTGGATCGACGCGGTGCAGATCGCCTGCCCTCGCTGCGGGGAGCTGATGCGCCGCACCCCCGATGTCGGCAACCCCTGGCTGGACGCTGGCATCGTCAGTTTCAGCACGATGCAGTACCGCACGAACCGCGATTACTGGCGCCAGTGGTATCCGGCGGACTGGATCAGCGAGTCGTTCCCTGGCCAGTTCCGCAACTGGTTCTACAGCCTGCTGGCGATGGCGACGGTGTTGGAGAACACGCCGCCTTTCCTGACCTGCTTTGGCTATGCCACGTTGCTGGCAGAGGACGGGCGGGAGATGCACAAGTCGTGGGGCAATGCCATCGAGTTCAACGAAGCCGCCGACCGCATGGGCGTCGACGTGATGCGCTGGCTCTACTGCGCCCACCGCCCGGAGAACAACCTGCTCTTTGGCTACAACCGCGCCGATGAAGTGCGCCGCCAGTTTCTCCTCCCGCTGTGGAACGTCTACTCCTTCTTTGTCACTTATGCCAGGCTGGATGGCTGGGCGCCTGGCGATGGCTGCCCGCCTCCCGACTGCCAGCTCACGGGCCTCGACCGCTGGATCCTGGCCCGTTTAAACGGGGTTGTTGCCCAGGTCACTGACTGTCTGGAGAATTATGATGCCTATGGCGCGACGCTGGCGGTGGAGCCGTTCCTGGAAGACCTGAGCAACTGGTACGTGCGGCGCAGCCGACGCCGCTTCTGGAAGAGCGAGCACGACGCGGACAAGAACGCTGCCTATGCCACGCTCTACCAGGTGCTGACGACGCTCTGCCGCCTGCTGGCGCCCTTTGTGCCTTTTGTCACCGAGGCGATGTACCAGAACCTGGTGCGCTCGGTCGATGCCGACGCGCCGGAGAGCGTGCATCACACCACGTGGCCCCAGGCCGATGCAGCGGCAGTGGACCAGGCGCTGCTGGCGCAGATGGCGCTGGCCCGTCAACTGGTGGCGCTGGGCCACGCCGCCCGCAACAGCGCCAACGTCAAACTGCGCCAGCCGCTGGCGCGGGCGCTGGTGCATCTGGAAGCCGACGCCGGCACGCTCGATGTCGGCCTGGTCGAGCTGGTGCGCGACGAGTTGAACGTCAAGGCTGTGGAGCTGGTAGAGGACGTGGGCGACCTGGTCTCTTATCGCCTGCTGCCCGACAATCAGCAGCTCGGGCCGCGTTTCGGCGCGCGCTTCCCGCAGGTGCGCGCGGCGCTGGCGGCGCTCGATCCGCTGGCGGCAGCGCGACGGCTGCGGGCGGGCCTGCCCCTGCGGCTGGAGATGGACGGCGAGGAGGTCGAGCTGGCCCCCGGCGAGGTGCTGCTGCGCGAAGAGCCGCGCGAGGGGTTAGCTGTGGCCTCGGAGCGGAACATCACCGTCGCGGTCGATGTGGCGCTGACTCCCGAACTGCGCGCTGAAGGGCTGGCCCGCGAGGTCATCCGCCGCATCCAGACGATGCGCAAGGAGGCAGACCTGAACCTCGACGACCGCATCGTCATCGCTTACCAGGCGGAGGGCGAATTGGCGGCGGCGCTTGCAGCCTGGCGGGAGCTGCTGGCTGAAGAGACGCTCTGTGTCGAGATGAAAACGGGCGAACCGGAGGCGGGGATGCACAGCGCCGAGTTCCGCATCGAGGGCGACCGCCTGCGCCTCGGCCTGCGCCGCGCCGCGCCATAGAGCGGCCCTGGCGTCAGCCCGCGCCGCAGGGTGTCCGTCGCTTTTTTTGCGCGAGGAGATGGCTCATTGATCGCGATAGTCTCCAGTCTTCGTGTCCTTTGTGTCCTTTGTGGTAGCGGCCCTCGCTTCTCTCACGTCGAAGCGAGGTCATTCTGCAGCGAGAAACGAGATTCCCTTCGACTTTGCTCAGGGTCGCTCAGGCCGCTTTGCGGCCTTTGCTCCTCAGAATGACATCTGGATTTGCGATACGCGATACGCGATAAGCGATAAGCGATACGCGATAAGCGATACGCGAGTTGCGGTTTTGACTCCCTATGGTAGAATAACACTCCGTCGAATGGACCGCAAGTTGGAGGATGCAAGATGCCAGCCTCGAATGAGGAGCTGAAACAGTTGTTGTTGGAGGAGCGAGCGCGGCTGTTGGAACAGGTGCGCGTCCTGGGCGTGAGCGAATACCGCGGCGGCGGTTATGGCAACCACATTGCCGATGATGCCACCGAGACGTTCGAGCAGGCCAAGGGCGTTTCCCTGCAACGCAACGAGGCGGAACTGCTGGAGCAGGTCGAGCGCGCGCTGCGCCGCTTTGACGAGGGCACATACGGCATTTGTGAGTCGTGCGGCATCCCCATTGACCGGGCGCGGCTGCAGGCGATCCCCTATGCCCTGTACTGCCTGGAGTGCCAGGCGCGGCAGGAGCGGCGTAAATAAGGGGGCGCCGATTGCGTCGTCTCGGTGAATCGCTGCTCCTTCCCTTTGTAGCGCTTGCCGTCCTGGCGGCCGATCAGGCCACCAAGAGCCTGGTTGTGGCCCATCTCCAGCCAGGCCAGTCGATCGAACTGGCCCCCTGGTTGACCCCCGTTCTTGTGGTGACCCGCGTCAGCAATACCGGTGTGGCCTTTGGCTTGCTCCAGGGGATGAGCGATATCCTGGCCGTCGTCACCCTCTTCGTCGTGGGTATGCTGTTGCTCTACTACCGCCATCTGCCGCCGGGTCAGCTCCTGCTGCGTGTTGCCCTCGGCTTCCAGTTGGGTGGGGCGGTGGGCAACCTGATCGACCGCCTGCTGCGCGCCTCGGTGGTCGATTTCATCGACCTCAATTTCTGGCCGATGAAGAACTGGCCGGTCTCGAACGTGGCGGATATTTGTATCGTCATCGGGGTGATCTTGCTGGCGCTGTTGATGGTCTGGGAGCAGTGGCAGGAGACGCGCCGCCAAAAGGCCCTCTCGGTCGAGGAAGCGGGGTGAGTGAGACGATCGAGCTGGTGGTCGAGCGGGGTGGGGAGCGGCTGGATCAGGCGCTGGCGGCGCTCCTGCCGGCGCTGAGCCGCGCCCAGATCAAGCGGCTGATCCAGGCTGCGGCGGTGACGGTCAACGGAGAGCCGCGCAAGCCGGCCTATCGCGTCGCGGCGGGCGACCGTCTGACTGTGGTGCTGCCGGAGGTGGAAGAGCCGATGGTCCACCCGGAGCCCATCCCCCTGACGCTGGTCTATGAGGACGAGCACCTGCTGGCGCTGGACAAGCCGGCCGGCCTGGTCGTACATCCAGGCGCTGGCCATGACAGCGGCACGCTGGTCAATGCCCTGCTGGCCCGCTACCCCGACATCGCCGACGTGGGCGGCGTGGGGCGGGCGGGGATTGTCCACCGCCTGGACAAGGACACCTCCGGCCTCTTGCTGGTGGCCAGGGACGACGAGACCCATGCTGCCTTGCAGCGCCAGTTCAAGCGCCGCCAGGTGTGCAAGACCTATCTGGCGCTGGTCGAGGAGCGCGTCGAACCGCGCGAGGGGATCATCGAGGCGGCGCTGGGCCGCAGCAAGCGCGAGCGCAAGCGCATTGCCGTGCTGCGCAGCGGCCGCCCGGCCGTCACCCAGTACCGCGTGGTCGAGACCTTTCGCAACTATACCCTGTTGGAAGTGCGCCCGCATACCGGACGCACCCACCAGATCCGTGTCCATCTGGCGTGGATGGGCTACCCTGTCGTCGGCGACCGTGTCTATGGGCGCAAGCGCCAGCCGCTCCTGCCCAACCGCCACTTTCTCCACGCCCAGCGTCTCAGCTTTACCCATCCCTTCACCGGCAAAGAGATGGAGCTGGTCGCTCCCCTGCCGCGGGAGCTGGAAGAGGTCCTGAAACAGTTACGGCGGGGATGAACAGATACAGAACAAAAACAAAGGAGTGAGACATGCGCGAAATCACTGTTGCTGCGGTACAGATGCAGCCGCTGCTGGGGCAGATGGAAGAGAACCTGATCAAGATGGGCGAGTTCATCCGCCGCATCGCCACTGAGCAGTCGGTCGATCTGATCGTCTTCCCCGAGCTGGCGACGACCGGCTATGAGGTCGGCCCGCGCTTCCCGCAGATGGCCCAGTTGGTCCCCGGCCCGGCGGTCAACATCATCGCCCAGCGCGCGGCTGACTATGGCGTCCACGTCGCCTTTGGGATGGTGACGAAAGAAAAGGTAGAGAGCATCCTCTACAACACGGCTGTGCTCGTCGGGCCGGACGGGGAGGTCATCGGCAGGTACCACAAGGTCCACCTGCGCGGCGAGGAGCGGATGGCATTTCGCCCTGGCTATCGCATCGCCCCTTTCGAGACTGACTTTGGGCTGGTCGGTTTGCTGCTGGGGTGGGACCTGGCTTTTCCCGAAGTGGCGCGCAGCCTGGTGTTGGAAGGGGCGGACGTGCTGGCCGTGCTGGCCAACTGGGAGGAGCCCCATCTGGCCGAGTGGCGTACCTACCTGCTGGCCCGCGCCTATGAGAACGCGGCCTATGTGGTGGGGGCGAACCGCGTGGGCGCCGAGCCGTCGTACACCTTCTTTGGCCAGAGCGCCATCATCGGCCCGCGCGGGCGCATTCACGCTACGGTCGACGAGGCGGTCGAGGGATATGCGGTGGCGCGCATCGACCTGGACGAGATCCGCCGACAGCGCGAAGAGTCGCAAATCCTGCAGTGCCGTCAGCCTGCCGCCTATCGCGCCGTGGTCAGAAAATACTAGCGCGCGTCAACAGCCGAGCTCGTGCCGCTGCCTCCAGATGAGCCAGATCGCGGCCAGCCCGAAGGCGCTCATCCACAGGTGGATGAGCGCCTCCACAACAACCTCGCCGTTGAGGGGCAGGTAGAGGCTGTTCTGCAGGAAAAACAGCATGTCCATCAGCCCCAAAAAGACCATTGCACTGCCGCTGACCAGGCCAAAGAGGAGACCGGTCGGCTGCTGCTGCCACAGCCCCAGCGCCGTCAGCAGGGCCGTCGCTGCCATCCAGGCGTCGGCCAGGGGGAACGAAAGTTCCCAGGCAAACCATGCCGCGCAACGAGAGGCAAAATATCCACTGCGCTGTGCCTCCAGATCGGAGAAAAAAGCGATCCAGAAGAGGGCCGTGCCGATGGCGGTCAACAGCATCAACAGGGCCAGGATGGTGAGGGTACGGGGTCGTTTCATGGGGCTTGCTCCAGTTTGCTATGGCGAGTTGATTTTGTCATTCTGCCAGGTTCCCTCGACGAACCGGCCCACGGTTTTGCCTTCCTGGATGTGACGGATGGCCTCGGCCAGCAAAGGGGCTACGGAATGGACGCGCAGTTTGGGGTGGCGGCGGACGTGTTCTGGGATGTAGACTGTGTCGGTGACGACCAGTTCGGCGATGAGGTCGTTGTCGAGCCGCGCCAGGGCGCTGTCGAGCAGGACCGCGTGGGTCACCGCCAGGTAGAAGGGCGGGCGGGCGTGGCCGTGCTCGATCAATGCTGGCAGCTCGTCCAGCATGCTGCCGCTGGCGATGATGTCGTCGATGACGATGGGCGTGCGCCCGGCGATGTCGCCGGCCACGTGGGTCACCTTGACCCGCTCGCCTGTTCGGCGCTTGTACAGCACGGCCATCGGCAGGTCCAAAAAGTCGGCGTACTTTTGGGCCAGCCAGGTGCGGCCCACGTCGGGCGAGACGACTGTGGCGTTGGCAAAGGCGTCGCTCCGAAAGTGGCTGGCCAGCACCGGCAGGGCGGTCAGCGGGTCGACCGGGATGTCGAAAAAGCCCTGAATGGCTTTGGCGTGGATGTCGACATAGATCACGCGCGTCGCGCCCATCTCCTGGAGCATGCGCGCCACCACCCGCGCGCCGATCGCCTCGCGTCCACGGGCCATACGGTCCTGGCGGGCATAGGGGAAATAGGGCACGACGACGTTGATCGCGTGCGCCGAGGCACGGCGGAAGGCGTCGATCAGCAACAAGAGTTCGACCAGGTGATCGTTGACCGGTCTGGAACACGGCTGAATGATGTAGATGTCCTTGTGGCGCACCAGATGGTTGATCTGGACGTGCACCTCGCTGTCGGGGAAAGTGGTGAGGGTGACGTCGAGAAGGGGTTGGCCCAGTTGGTCGGCGATGGCCTGAGCCAGCGGGCGGTTGGCCCGTCCAGCACAGAGACACATTTCTCGTTCCATGGGCCCCTCCTTGGCGGATTGTCTTTACCGGAGATTATAGCCCACTTGAGCAGGGCGTCAAGAATGGAGAGGACAGATGATCGATTTGCGTAGCGACACAGTGACCCGGCCGACGCCGGCGATGCGCGAGGCGATGTATCGGGCGGAGGTGGGGGACGACGTTTTTGGCGAGGACCCAACCGTCAATCGCCTGGAGCGCATGGCGGCAGAGCGCATGGGCAAAGAGGCGGCCCTCTTTGTCGCCAGCGGCACGATGGGCAATCTGGCGGCCTTGCTCGCCCACTGCGGGCGCGGCGATGAGGTGATTGCCGGCGACCGCAGCCACACGATCCTCTTCGAGCAGGGCGGCATGGCCGCGCTGGGCGGCATTGTGCCGCACCCCGTGCCCAACCAGGCGGACGGGACGCTGCGGCTGGAGGACATCGAGCATGCCATTCGCGGCGACAATATCCACTTGCCGCGCACGCGGCTGATCTGCCTGGAGAACACGCACAACATGTGCGACGGTTCGCCGCTGACGCCGGAGTACACGGCGCAGGTGGCTCGCCTGGCCCGCGCCCATGGTCTGGCGCTGCACCTGGATGGGGCGCGCATCTTCAACGCGGCGGTGGCCCTCGGCGTTGACGTGCGCGAGCTGACAGCAGAGGTCGATTCGGTGACCTTTTGCCTCTCCAAGGGGCTGTGCGCGCCGGTTGGGTCGGTGCTCTGCGGCAGCGGCGATTTCATCGCTGCGGCGCGGCGGGCGCGCAAGGTGCTGGGCGGCGGCATGCGCCAGGCCGGCATCCTGGCGGCGGCGGGCATCGTCGCTCTGGAGGGGATGACGGAGCGGCTGGCCGAGGATCACGCGCGGGCGCGGCGGCTGGCGGAGGGGTTGGCGCGCCTGCCCTTCGTCCACGTCGCGCCGGTCAGCACCAACATCCTCTACTTTTGGCTCGACCAGGCGGCGGGGTTGACGCCGGAGCAGTTCGTCGACGGGTTGGCGGAACGGGGCGTGCTGCTCCTGGGGCGGGAGAACGGGCGCTTTCGCGCGGTGACCCATTACTGGATCGGTGACGAGGATATCGAGCAGACACTGCGCGCCTGCGCCGAGGTGCTGGGCGTCTAGTCCAGCTTGTCGTACAGATCGTGCAGCTCGCGGGGCTTGCTGCGGGTCAACTGGGTGATGCGCTCGTTGGCTTCGCGCAGGCGCTGGCTGAGCACGTTGATCAGGATCATCGCCAGATCGGGATACTGCCGCACCAGCTCGATAAGCGGCTCGCGGCGCATGCGCAGCGTCAGCGTATCCTGGATTGCCAGCGCAGAGGCTGAGTGGGGGCTGTTGTCGAAGAGGGACATTTCGCCAAAGTAGGAACGCGGCTCGATGACGGCCAGGCGGGCGACGGAACCTTTGCGCTGGCCGGCGCGTTCGATAGCCACCCGCCCGCTGACGACGACGTAGAGCGCACCGCCGGGCTCGCCCTCCTGAAAGATGTGCGTCCCTTCGGCAAAAAACTCTTCCTCGCAGATGTTGGCCAGGATCTTGAGCTGATCGACCGTCATCCCCTCGAAAAAAGAGACCTGTTTCAAAAAGATGATTCGTTCGATGGACGAAAGCATAGTCCCTCCCCCTTGCCTTGCCTGGATGGGGTAGGCGCCCCTGAGCATGAGGATGGCTGCCGATGCAGCAAGGCGGACATCTGCAACGGGGTCCATGACCGCGGCGCGGATCATGGCCTCGATCTCTTCCAGCGTGAACGGTGCCGGGGCAGCGGGTGGAACGGTGGGGGCGGCCTCGACCGGAAGTGGCGTTTCGCTTTTGTTGCTGCTTTCCGGCTCGCCGGTCAGCGCCCCCAGCAGGTCCACCGGACGGATGCGGGGCGAGCGGCGTTTCTCCGCCGGCGCGGGGGGCGGCTGTTCCTGGGCCTTGAGCGCGGCGCCCATTTCCCCCAGTGCGTGGACGGCGATTGCCCGTAGCCAGGGGTTTTGCGGGTGGGCAGCAAACTCGGCAATGGCCTGGCGGGAGTTGGGGTGCTGCAGGCCCCACTGCTGCTCGCCGATCTGCCGCAGCACGGATGGTTGGGTTGTCGGTTCGAACAGCGGAGCGATGAGGTTGGCCGTCTGCGGCGTGGTCAGCGATTCGAGCGCCTCGACCGCATTGGCGCGGACGCGCTGGTTTTCGCTGCGCAGCGATTCGGCGATCAGATCGACCGCTTCCTTGTCATGGAGCGCAGCGAGGAGATAAAAGATCTCCTCCGTCAGCCGTTGGTTCTCTTCCTGCAGGGTCTCTTTCAGTGCAAAGATGCCGGCATACGCCGCCCAGTCGCTCAGCGCCTCCAGGTAACCGCGGTTCTTGTAGATGACATAGAGGTTGTTGTGGACATGGGCCATGACGGGCGACCTGAACTCGTCGGGGTCGACGTGGGCCAGGGTCACCGAGGCCATTTTGTGCAGCCAGGGGTTGCCGGACTGGAGGAGCGGGTTGAGGAGAGGAAGGGCGTCCTTGCCGATCGCGGCCAGGGCCTGCACGGCCTCCTCGCGGATGCGCGGGCTGGGATCGGAGAGGAACTCGACCAGCAGATAGCGCGCCTCGGCCGAGTCGATGCGCCGGGCGATTTCCAGCACCGAACGGCGCACGCCCTCGATGGGGTCGTAACGCAGGTTGCGGATGGCCTTGACGGTCAGTTCGGCAAGCGGGCCAGGCAGCGGTTTTTGCGCCAGCGTCTCGATCGCTGTGATGGCTTCCACGCGCACCTGGCCGTCGGCGTCGTTGAGATATTCGGCCAGGTTGCGGACAAAGCGGACGTCGCCAACCTGGCCCAGGACGCGCACGCCCCGCGCGCGCTGGGCGGGGTCGGCATCGGCCAGCAGGCTGGTCAGCATCTGCGCAGCCGAGGCCAGGTAGAAAAAGTCGCCGGAAGCGATCAGAGAGGGAATCACCTGCGCCCGAACCTCGATGTCGGGGTCGCGGAGCATCTCCAGCGCCAGTGCCAGGTACTGCTCGCTTTGCGGGCCGGCCCAGTGTTCCAGCGCGGCGATGGCCGAGCGGCGCACTCTGGGATCGGGATCGGCGAGCAGGTCCGCATAGAGCTTGCCAACGGCCTCCCCGCGCGTGTCCGTTGCCACCAGGATATCGACGATCGTGGCGCGGATGTCGCTGCTGGCCTCGCGGGCCAGCCTCTCCAGGACGGGGACGGCGTTGACTCCACCGACCTCGCTGATCAGTTTGGCGATAAAGATCTTGAAATCGTCGCTGGTGCTTTCTTCCAGCTTTTGGGTCAGCCACCTGAAGGTGGCGGCATCGGTGACGTCCAGGTCGGTGGCGGACGAGAGGAGGAAGGAAAAGTCCTCCTGTTCGAGCATCGAGATCAGCGCGTGGGCATATTCGCGGCGCACGAAAAGAGCGCTGAGGATAAAAGCGACCAGGGAAACGGCAATGGTCGTGCGCAGATACCAGGATGCCTGGATGTACGGCGTCAGCAGCAGCAACAGGCCGCCGATCAGGGAGCCGATCGGCGTGATAAAACCGGTGATAAAGGCCCGTGCGCGTCCTTTGACTCGCTGGGGGACGGCGTTGTAGAGCATGTTCTCGGTGGGGCTACGAAAGACGCGGTTCAGCGCCGTCTGGTCGATGTAGCTCAGTGCTGATGTGCCCACCGTCGGGACGGCGATGAGCGCGCCGCTGATGCCCAGCGTGACCAGGCGAAAGACCAGGTACGAGTTGCCCAGCCCGATTCGCCCCACGATGCGGCTGAGCAAAAAGAGCTGGATGGGCAACAGGATCAGGCTCGACCACGAGTTCAGGCTGCCCAGGAAGCTCGACAGGGCGGTGTCGGATTCAAAGGTCTGTTGCAGGCCATAGAACTGGGGCTCGACAAAGACGTGGCTGGTCAGATAGGTCAGCAGGGCAGCCAGCAACGCCGTCACCAGGCTCGACAGCGCGGTCCAGCGCATAAAGGGGGAGCGGGAGACGTACTGATAGCCTTCGCGGATATCGCGCAGGAAGGAGCCGGCCTGGGCTTTGCCGCGCGGCGCTTCCTCGGTAATGGTTTCCCCTTTGATGATGTGTGGCATCAGCCAGGCCATGGCGGCCACGATCACCAGGGAGCCCAGCCAGATCAGGGCGACGCTGCCGCTGGGCAGGCGTCGAAAGACGGGGATGGTCAGGCCGGCAAAGATAATGGCGATGCGCGAGGCGGTGGTCAGCGCGGGGATGATGCGCTTGGCCGCGCGGGTGTCGTAAAAGTCGTTGACGTAGGTCCACCACTGGATGTTGAACGTCTGCCGGATGACCAGCGAGAGCAGGTAGAGGAGGGGGTAGGCAACCAGCGGCAGCGTTCCCAGCATGGCATAGCCCACGCCAATAGCTGCTGCGCTGATGAGCGAGATGCCGATGAGGAGTTTGTCATTGGCCACGCGGTCGACGAAGGGGGTGTAGATCATGATGGCGACCATCGAGATGATGGCGTTGGCGATGAGCACCTGAGGCAGGTTGTTGATGCCCGATCTGAAGAGGAAGGACGCCTGGGCTACCAGCTCGCCCCAGGTGATGCCGGCGATGAAGATAAAGGCCATCGCGTAGAGCATCAGAAAGCGCGGCCACTCGCCCCGCCGGATATTCAACAGTTTGCTCAAGAGGCGCATCTCTTATCCCGTCTGTAACTGCCTGCCCTCCCGCCGGTTTGGGCGCGACCACTTTCTAACCTGCGGGGGGTAGGGGGCTAATTTTGCAGACTACTTTGGCCGCGCATAGATGAGCCAGTAGGTGCGATAAGGCACATTCGACTTTTCGTGGAACTCTGAGAGGCCCTTTTCCCGCAACTCGTTCAGATAACCCCACAGTTCGAGAAAGTGCAGGTAGAAAGGAATCTCGATTTCGACCAGGATCTGGTAGGTATAGTGCTGGTCGAGCAAACCAAAGATCTTGCGCGGATTCGACGTGGAGGGGTAGACAAAGAGGACCGCTCCGCCCGGCAGCAGATAGCGCGGGCTTTCCTCCAGCAGCATTGTCGCGTGGCGTGTGCCGTCTTTGCCGCTGAGCATGATCGTGCCGGGGATGACGGTGTCGAAATCGCCAGGGTCGGGCAGGCAGGGCGGGTTGGAGACGATGAGCGAGAAGCGCTCGTCGTCGCGGATGGGGGTGAACATCGACCCCTGGCGGAAATCGATCTGCCCGGCGACGCCGTTCAGGACGGCGTTGTGCTGCGCGGTCTCCAGGGCCGTGGCAGAGATGTCGACTGCCACCACGTGGCGCGCGCCGAGCAGCGCCGCGGCGATGGCATAGACGCCGCTGCCTGTGCCGATGTCGAGGACGATGTCGTCTGGCTCGATCTGCATGTTGCGCGCCAGGAGCACCGAGGAGTAGGCGGTGGGCGCATAGACCTGGCGAGGATCGTACTCCAGAATCGCTTCGATCGTCTTGCCCTCTTTGCGGAGGGAGATGGCCATGCGATGCCACTCTGCTTTGGGGGCGAGTTTCTGTCCGCTCATCGATCGGCTTCCGAACCCCGGATCAGTTTGGCTTTCTGGCGCAAGGACTGGAAATAGTCCGACTCGACAATCTCGGCGACCTGCCTGGCCCGTTTCATGTCGTCGATCTCGATGCGCAGTTGCTCGATCTGGCGCTTGAGCATGCTTTCGCGGGCCTCCACCTCGCGGGCGTTCTGCACGGCGATGGCGGCCTGGATGGCGATGCTTTCCAGCACGCGCCGGTTGCCCTCGTTGAAGCTGTTCGGATAGGCGCCGATCAGTTCGATGGCGCCGATGATCTCGCCTTTCTCCTTCAGCGGCACGCCCAGATAGGAGCGCGGCTCCACGTCTTCCCACTCGCGTTCGGGATTGCGCTCGACTTCGGTGAAGGCAAGGGTGTCGGGGACGAGCAGGCTTTCCCCTTTGTTGTACACATAGCCCAGGTAACCCCCGTTGGGATCGTAGAGCGGCCCGGCGGTCTTTTTGATGCCCCCGCTCGTTCTGCGGGCCGAGAGCTTGCAGTCCATTTTCCCCTGGCGTTTGTCGTAGAGGCAGATCTCGGCCACGTCGTAGGGGATCACTTCGCCGATGGCATCGGCGATTTCGTTGAGGATCCGCTCCAGGTCGACACTTTCGCTGATCTTGCGGCCGACCTCGTAGATGGTGCGCAGTTCGGCCATGCGCGCGCGCAGGGCGACGACCATGTTGCTAAAGACGCGGGCCAGGTTGCCCACCTCATCGCCCTGTGCAGTCACCTCAGCGATGTCGGACGGCTCGAACGGCTCGTCACGCTCGACGCGGCTGGCAGCCTGAGCCAGCCTGGCGATGGGCCGCGCCAGGGTAGTAGAGAGGAGCAGCGAGGCGACCAGGGCCAGGCCGGCCATCGTCGCGCCGATCAGCAGGCCCTGCTGACGCAGGCGGTCGACTGGCCGCAGAAAGACCGATTCGGGCATGTCGACGACGACCATGAACAGATAACGCGGCATGTGGGAGATCGGATCGGTGCGGAAGGGGTCCTGTACCGGCGCGTAGCCGACGACGTGCCAGGTGCCAGGGCATTGGCCTTCTTCGATCTCGGTGTCCAGTTGATCCGGCTGACAGTAGCGGAAGCTGCCAGATTTGCCCAGGCTCATCGCCGTCAGCAGTTCATCGGCGAGGGGTTGCGCCGCCGGAATGGGGATGGGTGTGCGCGGCTGTTTTTCGCTGGGGTCGCACGTCTGCATGCCTTCTGGACACGTGCCGCCCAGCAGCCGCACCGAAGCGATCTGCTCCAGCACCGCCTCGTCCGTGATCGTCCCCAGGCTGTGGTAGAGCCAGCTCGTGTCGTTGTCCGAGTGGCTGACGACAATGCCGTACTCGTTGACCAGATAGATGGCCATCGCCTGGCGCTCCTCGGCCGAGATGTCCTCGCTCTCGATTTCCAGCGTGCCGCTGAGGATGTTGGTGATAAAGCGGCCCTGGATGCGGGTGGCGATCGCGCCGATGATTTCGTCTTCCGCATGGACGGGCGCCGAAGCGTTGATGCCCGGCGTGTCCGTCGTCCAGCCGATCTGGATGCCGGAGGTGAACTGCTCGTTGTTCAGTGCGGATTGGACATAGTCGCGGAAGAGATAGCTCTGGCCGACGATAGAGGCGTTGTTGTGGGAGACGACAAAGCCCTGCAGGTTATAAAAGCCCACCAGGTCGATCGCCGGGTCGGAGGTGAGCAGATTGGCCACCACACTATCTATGCCGGCCTGGAGCTCGGGGTGTCGCTCTTTGACCGCGTTCAAAAAGGCCAGCACCTGGTCTTTAGTGCTGTCGCTCGGCAGATCGGGGCCCTCCTCTTGCAGCGTGGTCAGGAATTGGATGACCTCGGGCTCGCTGGCGGCCATGCGGATAAAGTTGTGGTTGTCGACCAGGAATTGCTCGATGCGCTCGGCGGTGCTAAAGGCCAGCCGCGAGAGGCTGATGCGCGTCTGCTGATTGATCGCCCTGGCGCTTGTGTTGCTGCTGATCGTCGCCGTGATCAGCAGGGGGATCAGGGAGATAGCCAGCATGACAATCGCCAGTTTGGTCGGGATACGCCAGTTGGTGAAGCGCAGCCTGTCCCAAACATTCATTGGCTTTTCACTGCTCATGGAACCTCTCCTGGAGGGCCGCTGTCAGTGGCCCAGTTTCTCTGCTACCTGTCTCAGTTCAGCAGTGATGGGATGTTCCGGGTAGCATTGCGCAAAGATGCCTGCGCTGGCCAATCCCATGACCTGCTCAGAAAGGGGAATTGCGGCTGCGACTGGACATTGATAGACCTGTTCGACTTGCTGCACCAACCCGGCGATGTCGAACGTCGGCGGAATGTTGTTGATGATCAGGGCGATATTGGGCACTTCCAGCTTGCGGGCCACATCGACCATGACGGCGGTGCCGAACAAGTCCTGCTGGTCGGGGCGCAGGATGATCGCCAGCGCGTCCGAGATCGCCAGCGTGATCAGCGTTTCCTCGTTCATGCCGGCATGTGTGTCGAGCACGAGCTGGTCGAGCTGGAAGGTCTGAATCATGGCAAAGATGCCTCGATTGAGCCTGCTGACCTCATAACCGCTGTTCAGCATCCGCGAGATCTCGATCAGGTCGGTGCTGGCAGGGACGAGGAAGAGCCGTCCGGGTTCGGCCAGGCCGAGCGAGTCGGACAGGTCGTAGACGGCTTCTTCGATCTGGCACTCGTCCCATAGATAGTGGTTGAGCGTGTGAACGATGCGGTCCTCATCAAAGCCGAGCATGATGTGGATGCCTGGCGACTGGAGGTCAATATCGATGACGCCAATCCGTTGCCCGGCAGCGGCCAGCAGATAAGCGACGTTGGCTGCCAGGTTGGATTTGCCTGTGCCCCGGCGAAACGAATGAACGGAGATGATATTGGCCATTTTTTTAAAACCGTGGTGAGCTGGCAACACTATACATCATTACGTCAAAGGAAGCAAGTCAAGATTTGCCTGTCCTTGTCCAGATGCTGTTTCTGTGTTACACTTTGCCCCGGTCGGTTCTATGGAGAAATCAGAGGGCGTGCCCCGGAGGGGAGAGGGGAAGGAGGCGGCGAAGGGCCGTCTCCTGCCTGTTTGGGCAGGAGGGTTGGCCGGCCTGATTCTGCGCCGTCTGCTCTTTATCGCCATCGTCGCTTTCGCCATTGTCTATTTTTGCCACCTCGGCGTCAGCTTGCGTGTCAACTCGACCGGCACGGGCCCTTCGCGCACGCTGGCCCAGGCTGCCGGCCCGGCCCTTACCCAGACGCTCGACTTTTTCGGCGACGCTCTGCGCGGAGAGCTGGGCCTGACCCTCCGTGGCGCATCCCGCAGCGTCCGCGCCCCGCTGAGCCAGGTGTTGGCCGAGAGCTACCTGGCCAGCGCGCAACTGCTCCTGGTCTCGATCGGCCTGGCGACGATGGTGGGCATTCTGGCCGGCGGGGCGGCAGCGATGTGGCGCCGCTCGCCGCTCTCCTTTTCTACCCTCACCATCACTGTGATCGGCATCTCCATCCCCAGCTTTTTCCTGGCCCTCTTGCTGCGCGTCGCCGACATCGCTTTCTACCGACGCACGGGCATCGGCCTGGTGCCGGTCTTTGGCGGTGGCATGGACCGCACGCAGAGCTTGCTGCCTCATCTGACCTTTCCGGCGTTGGTGCTCACCGCCCGCCCGCTGGCGCACATCACCCGCGTGACCTTTGTCGCTCTGTCCGAGATTCTGGAGCGCGATTACATCCGCACGGCCCGCTCCAAGGGGCTGGGGCAGACCGTCGTCTTTTGGCGACACGCCCTGCGCAATGCCGGCGTCGCCGTGTTGACCGCTGTGGTGGTGTCCTTCCGTTTTGCCCTGGGCAGCCTGCCGGTGGTCGAGGTCTTTTTCGAGTGGCCGGGCATCGGCCTGGCCATGCTCAGCGCCATCTCCCGCGGCGACGCCCGCAGCGTCGCCGCCATGGGCCTCAGCCTGGGGCTCACTTTTCTGCTGATCACCCTCGCCCTGGATTTGATCTATCGCTGGATCGACCCGCGCCTGCGGAACGGAGGCGGGGGATGAAGCTGCACGCCCGCCTCTGGCGCCTGCTCAACCCGCGCGCCGACCTCTTGCGGCTGCGCCGGACCGTTCCCTCGCGCAACCTCTCCGCGCCGGACGAGGAGGCCGTCCCGGAGCGACATATCCGCCTGCGCCATATCCTCTTCAACGTGCCTCTGCTCCTGGGCAGCCTGATCGTGCTCGTGTTGTTTGTTTTTGTCCTCTTTGGTCCCGTCCTGGCCCCCGAAAACCCTTACCTGCGCGGCCGCCGCGTGCTCGAATATGTCGACGGCACGTTCCGCCGCCCGCCTTTCCCGCCCTCGCCGGAGCACTGGCTGGGCACCGATGAGCTGGGCCGCGATACGTTGAGCATGCTGCTCTATGGCACGCGCAACACGCTCGTCGCGGCGGCCTTTATCACCATGGCTCGCCTGGCGCTGGGGCTGATCCTCGGCGGACTGGCTGGCTGGAACGAAGGTCGCCTGATCGACCAGATGGTGCTGGGTGTGGTGCAGATGCTGGCCGCGCTGCCCATGCTGCTGGTCGCCATGATCCTGATCTTTGCCCTCGACGTGCGGCGCGGGCTGCCGGTCTTTATCATCGCCCTCTGCACGATCGGCTGGGGCGAGATTGCCCAGTACGTCCGCGCCGAGTTCATCCGCATCAAAAAAGAGCCCTATCTCGACAGCGGGCGGGTCGTCGGCCTGAACGCCCTCGAGCTGGCCATCCGCCACGTCCTGCCCAACGTCCTCCCGGCCCTGATCATCATTACCCTGCTGGAGATGGGGGCTGTGCTGATGATCCTGGGCGAACTGGGTTTCATCGGCGTCTATATTGGCGGCGGCATCTCGATCCAGGTCGACGACACCACCCAGCGGCAGTTCTTTGCCGTTCCCGAATGGGGCGCGATGATGGCCGGCTCGCGCGCCTGGGCTCGCTCGCGCCCGTGGATGGTTCTCTTCCCCGCCATCGCCTTCTTCGTCTCGGTCACCGGCTTCAACATGCTGGGCGAGGGGCTGCGGCGGCTGATCGAACGCGGCGTTTTCAACACGGCGCTGCTGTTGAGCTGGCGCGTGCTGGTTGTCGCTGCGCTGATTGCGGCGGCCAGCGTCTATGTCATTCTGACCCTGGGGCCGGCGCCCTCCTATCGCAACCTGGCCCAGCAGGTCAGCCAGGCCGATCTGATGCGCCACGTCGAGTTCCTTGCCGCGCCGGAGATGGAGGGGCGCGCCCTCGGCAGCGCCGGGGCAGCACGGGCGGCCGACTATATCCTGGAAGAGTTGCAGAGCTATGGCCTGACCGCCTGGAAGCAAGAGTTTGCCGTCACGCTGGTCCGGCCGGCAGAGCCGACAGTGCTGGCGCTGGTCGACGAGAACGGCCGCGCGCGCGTGACCTTTGAGCGCCTCCTCGACTATGGCGAGAGCGTCGAACGGCACGGCGGCAGCGGGCAGGCCGAGGCGCCGGTCACGCTGGTGCTTTTTCCGCCTTCCGAGCGCCCGCCGGTGGGCGAGCAGGCCTATGCCCGCTTCCGCGGCCTCGACCTGCGCGGGCAGGTTGCGCTTGTCCTTGCCGGCAACGCGCCGTATGACTTTGATACCGAAGCGCTCATCCGTGGCGCTGAGGGCGTGCTGATCGTCACCACCGACATCGTCCCGCGCAATCAGGTGCTCTCGAACGATGATCTGCAGCAGCCGGCGCTGCCCGTGCTGCGCGTTTCGCTGGACGCGGCGGAAGAGATCCTGGCCGCTGATGGGCTGGACCTGGAAGATGTCCGCGCTGCGATCGAGACACTGGCGGATAGCGGCGCGCCCTGGGCTGCCCGCCCGCTCCAGGCGCGCGTGCGCCTTTCGGTCGAGCTGAGCCCGCCGGAGCAGGTGGTGCTCTACAACGTCCTGGGCGTGCTCGACGGCGCCGATGCCAGCCTGGCCGACGAGCTGGTGATCGTTTCGGCGCACTATGACGGTGCCGGCCGTTCGCCCGACGGCACGCTCTATCCCGGCGCCGACGAGAACGCTTCGGGCGTGGCGGCGCTGCTCGAAATCGCCCGCCTGTGGACCGGGCAAGAGTTCCAGCCCCGGCGGACGGTTCTCTTTGCCGCCTGGGCCGGCGGCGACCTGCGCTATTCCGGCGCGCACTTTTTCCAGGATCGCCCCGGCACTCTGGGCTCGCACGACATCGTCGCCGTGGTCTATCTGGACCGCCTGGGCGGGGGGAGGGGCGATGGGC
>DAOTYD010000138.1:0-5760 GCA_034435295.1 Anaerolineae bacterium
TTATCGCTTATCGCCAATCGCTTATTGCCAATTGCTCTTGCTGCGGGCAGTTTCCGGCTGCACCGCAGGCTGGGGGCGTTCGAAGCAAAAGATAGGACAACTGCTACGAACACCCATCACTTGCAAACTTGCACACTTGCACACTCGGATTCAACACCCTACTCCCTATACCCACAGCGACTGCAAAAGCGCGCTCCCTCGCGCAGCGGCGCGCCGCATTGGGGACACACGCGGGGCTGGCTTCCCACCATCTGCGGCGCCCCGCAGGCGGGACAGAAGCGAGCGCCCGCCCGGAGCGGCTCTCCACAGGAAACACAGCGACCAGCCTGAGGCAGAGCAGGCTCGGTCGGCGGCGGCGGTTGGTGCGGCGCCGGGCGAGGCGGCGCCCCAGGGCCAGGTGGCGCTGCTGGCGGCGGCGACGGGCGAGGCGGCGCTGCGCCCCGCGCGGGCGGCGCCGGCGGACGCGGCTGGGCCGGCGGAGGAGGAGGCGCAGCCGCCCGGCGCGGAGGAGCAGGCGGACGAGGCGGAGGAGGCATCTGCGGCGCTGGCGGCCTTCCCTGCGGCGGACGCGGGCGCGAACGCCGGCTCACGATGACCACACCCAGCAGCCCGATCAACAGCAACAACAGGCCCGCGCAACCCAGCCCTCCGACGACTAACCCCAGCCCGGTCAGGGCCAGCAGGCTGAAATCCACCCCCATCGCCGGCTCTGGCGTCGCATACGGCACCGCCGTGGGCATCGGCAACGGCGCCGGCGTGGTGAAAGTGCCCACCTGCGGCGTCACGGCCGGCGCAGGTTGACCGCCCGGCACCGGCCCCAGCCGCAGCCGCCCGTAGCCGTAGCCCGTGTCTGGCCCTCCCGGTCCCAGATCGAGCGACTGGTTCAACAAATAATTGATGACCTCCTGCCGGCTGTAGGTGGGATAGGCCTGCCAGACCAGCGCCGCCGCCCCGGCCACGTGCGGGGCAGAGGCTGAGGTGCCGTCAAAGCCACGGTCGCCGTAGGTGTTGCCAGAGACCCCCGCCGGCGCCGAGATCTCGGGCTTGAGGCGGCCATCGGCCGTCGGTCCCTGCGAGCTGTACTCGGCCAGCGAGTCGTCCCACCAGTTGACCGCCCCCACCGTCAGCGAGCCGACCGCGTCGCCCGGCGGGCAGAGGCTGTAGCCGGAGGTGGGATAGCCCACGTCGGCGCCGGCGACAAAAATATCCAGCATCGCCGGCTCGTTGACCGAATAGGCCGCAACCATCACATAGACAATGTTCCCGCCGGTCTGGTAGAGGATCCCCTCGGCAGGCTCCTGACCCGCCTGGCCAGCCTGATAGTCCTGCGAAGAAGCCAGGCGATTGCCGTTGCTATCCAGGAGGAACAGATCGTAATCCTGGCGGGCCGCCTGCCAGTTATCCTCCCAATTGAGGGCCACAGCGACGTACTCGCCGCTGTAGAGAGGCATTGCCTCAATGTCCGACACAAACTCGTGGATGCCGTCGCCATCCATGTCTGTAAAGACACCGCGGTAGTGTCGCTGCGCTTCGTTGCCCGACGAGTTACACCAGATCACGCCCTCGCTGGCCAGGCGATCGACCAGGCGGGCATCCCATCCCGAACCGTCACGGGGGCCAGACAGACCTCCCGCCGAGTGGGAGATGATGTGCACGCCCTGGCTCTGCAGCCATTGCACCGCCGCACCCATCGCCGCATCCGTGCCATCGTACCAGGCCAGGTACAGCTCGGCGCCAGGCGCAATCTCGTGGACGATCTCGGCGCAGGCCAGGCCATGCACCTCGTAAGGATCAACCGACCCAAACGACTGGATGGCGACCTGCTCCGGCAGCTCGCGGCCCAGGAGGTTCTCGTAGCCGGCAAAGCCCAGGTCCAATATGCCGATGCGTATGCCGGCCCCCGTGTAGCCAGCGCGGTGCCATTGGTCGGCGCCAATCAGGGCAATCCCCTCGCCAGGGATGGTGCTGCCGTCAGGGACACGACGCTCAGGCAGGCGTACAGCGATGACGTGTTCCAGCTCGGTCAGGCGGCTAAAAATCTCGCCCGGATCATCGCTGGCCAACTGCTCCTCGATCAGCGACAGGGGGATGGCCACGTTAACGCGATCCTCGAAGGCGCTGGTAACCTCGATGTTGTTCGCCTCCAGTTGCTGGACCAGCGCGGCGTTGTCCGTCGTGTCGAGCACCAGGGTGATGAGCACCCTGTCATCGCGCGTGAGCAGGCCACGCTGTTCGGCCAGCGCCCGCACTGCCTCGACGCCGCCCTCCTCATAGGCCATAAGAAGCTCTTTGTAGACCGTGTCCAGCTCCGGGTCCGCCAGGATCGGCGCCAGGCGCGGATACTGCGCGGCCAGTTCGCTGAGCGAAGGCGGCAGGGACAGCTCGCCCGCCATAGGGGGGGCAACAGGCACGGCTGTTGTCCCCGTCAAAGAGCGCGACGACGCCACCAGCGCGATCACTAAGGCGATCAGGATCAGGGCCAGGCCAAGGACAGCCAGGGCCAGGACGATGCGGCGAGTGCGATTCATAGCTCACCTCTTCACAAATTATTCGGGGTTCCTCACCCCCAGAAAACCGTTGCCCTACTTTTCGAAAAATGACAGCAACAACTGACCAAAGCGCACCTGGTCGCCGCTTTTCAACGCTACCAACTGTCCCGGCAGCACAGGCTCGCCGTTGACGAACGTCCCGTTGGTGCTGTGCAGGTCTTCCAATACCCAGCCGGCAGGGCCATAGAGGAGCCGGGCATGGCGGCGCGAGACGCCCGCCATACGCCCACCATGCGGCTCCAGATCGACGTCCGGCACTTCTCGTCCCTGCGGGTCAGCCCGGCCGATGGTGATCTCGGCCCGCAGGGGCAGGGTGATCGTCACACCCGTACCCATCACGACCAGGCGCGGGCCAGCGCCTGCGGGCGGGCCCTCCAGCCGCCGGGTCATCACCACCGTCGAGGTAAACTCGGGCGGCGTGACCGCGCGGCCGGTCGCCCCCGGCAGGCGCGCCAGGTCGTTGACGAACGCTTCCATGGTCGGGTAGCGTGCCTGGCGGTCACGGGCCAGGGCGCGCAAAATCACCCGTTCCAACTGCGGCGAGATGTGCGGGTTCAGGCGGCTGGGCGGAAGCGGCTCTTCGTGGATGCGCCGCAGCATCGTCTCGATGGGCGAGTCGCCAGCAAAGGGCACCTGACCGGTCAGCAGTTCGTACAACACCACCGCCAGGCTATAGATGTCCGTGCGGTGGTCAACCTCCTCGCCAACAGCCTGTTCCGGCGAGATGTAAGCTGGCGTGCCAATGCTGACGCCAGGCCGGGTGATGCCGCGCTGTCCGCTCAGCAGCTTGACCAGCCCAAAGTCGGCCAGCAGCGGCCAGTCGGGCTTGGCCAGCAGGATGTTAGCCGGTTTGACGTCGCGGTGGATGATTCCCTCGGAATGGGCGTAGGCCAGCGCGCGGCCAACGGGGATGACCAGCGTGGCTGCGTCGGGCCAATCCATCGGCTGGCCGGTGAGCTTGTCCTTGAGCGTGCCACCAGGGGCATATTCCATGACGATATAGGCAACCCCCTGCTCTTCGCCATAATCGTACACGGTCAGGATGTTGGGATGGCGCAGCGCAGCGATGGCCCTGGCCTCCTGGCGAAAGCGCATGATAAAGTTCTTGTCCGCCCCGATCAGGTCCAGCATCTTGACCACGACCCAGCGGTCGAGCGGACGCTGATAGGCGCGGTAGACGACTGCCATCCCGCCGCGGCCGATCTCTTCGGCAATCTCATAGCCGCCAATCTTCTGTCCGCTCCATCCACCCATCTTGCGCTCCCCTCAACGGTCAAACTCGATGACGACCTGTGCGGGCAGGACATTGAGAAGAACGACCGGCGGCGAGTTTTCCCAGGCCCTCTGGAAGCCACGGTTGATGCCTCCTGAGATGATGCCGCCGACGAAATAGAGAGGAGTGCCGTTCAGCGTATTGCTCCGGCGGCGCATAGCCCGCCGTGCCCATCTTGAGCGTGTCGGTGCCCTTGGAGGGGTCGAACAGGCGCGCCACACCGAAATCGATCAGCTTGAGCTGACCCTGCGGGGTGACCATGATGTTGGCCGGCTTCAGGTCGCGGAAAATGACCGGCGGGTTCTGGCTGTGGAGATAGGTGAGCACGTCGCACAACTGGACGCCCCAGTCGACCACCGTCTCTGGCGGCAGGCCCTGCGGCGAGCGGTGCAGCCGTTGCTCCAGCGTCTCGCCCTCGACAAAGTCCATCACCAGGTAGAAACGCTCATACTCCTGGAAATAGTCATAGACATTGGGCAGGTTGGCATGGCTGAGGTGAGCCAGCATGGCCGCTTCGCGGTGAAACTGGGCGGCAGCCTGTTCCTGTTCTGCAGGGGGCAGGTGCGGGTCTTGCCGCAGCTCTTTGACCGCACAAGGCTTGTCGGCCAGGCGCGTATCGTGCGCCAGATAGACCCACCCCATGCCGCCGCCGCCCACCCGGCGCACGACACGATAACGGCCTTGCAGAACCGTTCCTTCTTCCAGCAATGTCATAGCAGACTCCCCTCCTTTGACAGGGACATTCTGCCTGCCCTCCTCGCCCGCTACGGCGCTGTGACCACCAGATTATCAAAGTGGACTTCGGTCGCCTCCGGCTCCAGGGTGACCGCCATGAGCGAGATGTCGCCCGAGGTGTAGGTCAAATCCTCTACCTCGGCCAGCAGTTCGCCGTTGACAATGAGCGCCAGGTGAGGACCATTGCAAACGGCGCGGATGTGGTTGGTTGCATTGCCCTGACGAATAGCCGCCGACCTGTCCCACCCTACCAGCAGACTATAGCTCCCACCCCTGACAACCTGGATACTGTACTGGCCATTTGCGCCCACCAAAAACGCATAGCCATCGCCGCCGGTGCCGCCGCTCTGCACGCGACACTTGACGCCGTAGGCGTTGTGGTTGTTGGCCGGACCGGCTACCTGGGTAGCGTCGACCTCGATCACGACATTGTCAAAGTTGCGAAAGGCGTTGCCCCACATCGCCCCGCCGTCGCGGCGGGAGATGACAAAGTAATAGCCATCGCCATAGCCAACATCGCCTTCGACATAGTTTCCCACCTCCCAGCCCGAGGCCGGATCGCTGAAATCGTCTGCAAAGAGCACGTTCCCCCCTGGCTGGCCTGCCGCAAAGACCACCAGGTTGTCGAACTGCACCTCGGTCGCCTCGGCCTCGAATGTCGTCGCCACAAGGCCAATGTCGCCTGCAGCAAAGGTGCCGTCCTCCGCCGTTGCCAACGGTTCACCGTTGACGATCAGCGCCAACTGGCTGCCTTCGCAGACCGCGCGGATGTGATTGGCATTGTTACCCCGGTTGATCACCGGAGAGCGCGTCCAATCCACCAGCGGCTGGAACTCGCCATTCAGGACGCGGTGGATCGAGTAAAAGCCATCGCCGCTGATGCGCAGCAGATAACCGTCGCCGTTGGCTTGCAGGCGGCAGACGATGCCATAGCCGTTGTTGTTGTTCACCGGCGCGCTGACCTGGATGGTATCGACCTCGATGACAACACTGGTCAGCGCGCGGTTGGCCCGCCCCATGATCGCCGTCGCCTGCTGCGCCGCGACCACGGCATAGCGACCATCGCGGTAGCCGACACTGCCATTGCCAAAGTCTTCGCTCTGCCAGCCGGAAGCCGGATTGCTGAAATCGTCCGCAAAGAGCACCTCGCCCGGCTGAGGAGACGGCTCAGGAGGTCGTGTCGTCGGCGGGGGCAGCGAGGGC
>DAOTYD010000139.1:0-10230 GCA_034435295.1 Anaerolineae bacterium
GTGTCGCCATGGGGAAAGAGCACGCGCTGCCCCCGTCGCAGCGTGGCGATGATACAGTCGCGCGGCCAGGCGATCTCGCCGATGCGCCGCCCGACGCAGCCAGCCCCCGCCTCGATCACGATCTCCTCCACCCCAACACCGCTCCATGCTCCCAACCGCACCTGATGGGCACGGTGGCGCATCGCCGCCCGGCGGGTCAGCGCCACGTCGTAGGCGCGGACAATGTCGCTGCGCCGCACTACGCCCAGCAGCCGGCGTGGGTCGTCTCGCGCCACCACCGGCAACCGCGAGAGATCGCGGGGGACCATCCGCCGCAGCGCCGTGCCCACCGTTTCGTCGGGAAAGACCGTGATCACGTCCCGCGTGGCGATGTCACCCACCGTCAATCGCTCCAGCGGCCCCCATTCGCCACTCATCGCCCGGCGATAGTCCTCGACCGAGACAATGCCAAACAGATTCCCGTCCTCGTCCAGCACGGCAAAGCCATGGCGCCCTGTCTGGATGACCTTGTCAGCCAGAGCAGATACCGGGAAATGGAGGGGAAGGGTAAAGGTCTCGTGCAGCATCACCTCGCCCACC
The DNA here is from genome assembly GCA_034435295.1 of Anaerolineae bacterium. Taxonomy (GTDB): domain Bacteria; phylum Chloroflexota; class Anaerolineae; order B4-G1; family DUEL01; genus DAOTYD01. The sequence continues at coordinate 580 of DAOTYD010000139.1, forward strand.
GTGACCGACTCCATGACATCCACATCCCGTCCCCGCTCCAGGCGGATGCCCTTGCGCGTCAGCGCAAGCGTGTAGACCGATTCGCGCTGCAATGCCTGCGAGGTCAGCATGCTCACAACCACCGCAAACATCAGTGGCAGGATGATGTGATAGTCGCCGGTCATCTCGAACAGCAAGAGGATCGCGGTGAGCGGGGCGTGGACAGCGCCGGCCAGCACAGCCGCCATACCGACGATGGCAAAAGCAGGTGGGACGGTGTTCAACATGGGAAAGGCCCCGTGTGCTACCTGCCCAAAGGCCGCGCCGAGCGTCGCGCCGAGGAAGAGGGCAGGGGCAAAGACGCCGCCAGCAAAGCCGCCACCGATACTGACCGCCGTCAGCAGCATCTTGGCCGCCAGCAGGGCAAGCAGCAGCATCAGAGGGAACGCCTCGCCGCCCGCCCCCAACAGCTCCTCGATGGTCTCGTAGCCCACACCGAACTCCTGCGGCAGAAAGATCCCCACCGACCCCACTGCCAGCCCGGCCACGGCAGGATGGATCCAGCGAGGCGCCCGCCAACGACGAAAAAGGTCCTGGGCCGCATACAGCGCACGGACATACAGAGCAGCGACCGGCCCGGCCAGCAACCCCAGCGCCAGGTACAACGGCAACTCCCACGCCGAGCCAAAGGCATACGCCGGGACGCGGAAAGCCGGCTGCGCCCCCGAGACGGCCTGCGTGAACACGGAGGAGATCACGGCTGCCAGCACGACGACGCCCAGAGCGCCGCCGCTCAACTCACCCAGCACGATCTCCAGGGCAAAAAAGACGCCTGCGATGGGGGCGTTGAACGCTGCAGCAATGGCCCCGGCCGCGCCAGCAGCGACCAGCGTCCGTGTTCGCTCCTCGGACAGGTGCAGGATCTGGCTGAACATCGAACCGAGATTGGCCCCGATCTGCACCGAGGGGTCCTCCGGCCCCACCGAGGCCCCCGAACCGATGGATATGGCAGCGGCTACCGCCTTGAGAGGGACGCGCTGGTAACGCAGTCGCCCGCCGGCCAGGGCGACGGCCTCGATGATGCCGGCGACGCCGTGGTGTCGTTCCTCGCCAACCAGAAAGTGCAGGATCAGGCCAACGACGATCCCTCCCACCACGGGCAAGAGCGCAACGGTCCACCTGCCGGGCCAGTTCAGCAGAGTGCCAGGCCCGTCGAAGAGAGCAGCGTGAACCAGGCCGATGAGCCATTTGAACACCCAGATCGCGATACCGCCGGTCAGGCCGACAACCGCTGCCAGGCCGCTCAGCAGGATCGTCTCGGATGGCTGCCAGCGGTCCAGCCAACGTCGCAGGATTCTGGTCAAGACAGGTCGCACCGTCAATCTCCTGAAGCGAATCGATTATACCCCCTCCCCACGCGTAGGACAACTGCTTGCAGTTGTCCTACGAACTGTGCAAGATCACAACTCCCCCGAACGGGAAGAACGCCCGACAACAAACGAGGCGAGGGCCTTGCGGCGCCTCGCCCCGGGCTCCACTCCCGCAACGGGAAAATTAGCGCTTGGTGTACTGAGGGGCCTTGCGCGCCCGCTTGAGGCCGGGCTTTTTGCGTTCCTTGGCCCGCGCGTCGCGGGTCAGAAAGCCACCCTTGCTCAACATCGCCCGCAGGTTGGGATCGAACGCCAGCAGCGCCCGCGCAATGCCCAGGCGAACGGCGCCAGCCTGCCCATGCACCCCGCCCCCTCCGACATGGACAGAGACGTTGACGCGTCCGTCAAAGCCGGCAACCTTGAGCGGTTCCAGCAGGTGAACAAGGTCGATGCCGCGGCTAAAGTAATCCTCCAGCGGACGGTCGTTGACCACAAAGCGGCCTTCGCCGCCGGGGTAGATGCGCACCCGCGCCGTCGACGTCTTCCTGCGTCCGATGCCCTCGTAATACTCTTGTTCCGCCATTTTCTGCTCCTTGCTACAGCTCCAGCGGCCTGGGCTGCTGGGCCTCATGAGGATGAGACGGCCCGGCGTACACCTTGAGCCGGCCGAACATCCGCCGCCCCAGGGGATTCTTGGGCAGCATCCCCCGCACCGCCGCCTCGATCACCCGCTCTGGATGCCTGTCCAACTGGTCGCGCAGGCTGACCTGCTTGAGTCCACCCGGATAACCCGAATGGCGATAATAGAACTTTTGATCCAGCTTGCGCCCCGTGACGCGCACCTGCTCCGCATTGACCACGATGACACAGTCACCCATGTCCACGGCAGGGGAATACGCTGGCTTGTGCTTGCCCCGCAGGACCCGCGCGATGGCGGTCGCCAGTCGCCCCAACGTCTTGCCGCTGGCATCGACGATGTACCACTCGCGCTTCACTTCATTCGCTTTCGTCACGTACGTTTTCACCCTCTTCACTCCTGCTCAAAGGATCGACGAGATCATCCTCTCGATAGTAAACGGCCATCAGACAGAGGCCATGGGCCGCTGCGGTCGGCCCGGCCAGGCTGCGCTCTCGCGCCGCCAGCGCCGCCTCGAACGCCTCCACCGTCATCTGTCCCGTGCCCACCCGGAGCATCGTCCCCACCAGGCTGCGCACCATGCGGTAGAGAAAAGCGTCCGCCTCGATGTCAAAGAACAGCCAGGGCGACAGGCTCTGCCACTGCGCCCGCAGTACCCGACGCACGCTGTTCTCCCCCTGCGGAGGCGTGCCAAAGGTGGCCAGGTCATGCACCCCCAGCAGGCACTGCGCCGCCGCCTGCATCGCCTCCACGTCCAACTGCTGCGGGACGTGCAGGCTGGTGCGGCGCTCCAGCGGCGAGCGAACGATATGATTGTAAATCGTGTACCGATACCAGCGGCTCTGCGCATCATAGCGGGGGTGAAAATCAGGCCGCGCCTCTTTCAGCTCCCGCACCGCCACGTCGGCCGGCAGCACCGCGTTGAGCGCCCGCTGCAGTTCGGCCAGCGTGTGCCGCCACGTCGTATCGAATGCGATCACCTGCCCCTGGGCGTGGACGCCGGCATCGGTGCGGCCCGCGGCCAGCACCGTCCGCCGCTCGCCGCTCACCTGCTCCAGGGCAGCCTCCAAAACCTCCTGCACCGTCGGCCCATTGGCCTGGCGCTGAAACCCCTGGTAGTCGGTCCCATCATAGGCGACAACCGCCCGTACCCGCACCCTGCCAAAGGCTCCCCTATTCCACCAGCTCGAGCACGACCATCGGGGCGGCGTCTCCCTGGCGCGGCCCCAGTTTGACCATGCGCATATAGCCGCCCGCGCGGTCCTGATAGCGCGGCGCGATCTCGTCGAACAGCTTTTTCACCACATCGACCTGCTTGCCGTCCGCCATCTGCCAGCGGTTGATGCGGGCGCTGACCAGACGACGGGCATGCACGCCCCGCGCCGGGTTCTCCTTCTCCGCCTCCAGCCCCCGCTTGGCCAGCGTGATCAGCTTTTCCGCCTGCCGACGGACCACGCGCGCCTTGGCCTCTGTGGTCTCGATCCGCCCGTGACAGAGCACCTGCGAGACCATGTTGCGCAACAGCGCCCGGCGCTCGCCGCTGGAACGATTCAACTTTTTCCCTACGACGTGATGTCGCATCCCAACCTCCAAACCAGGCGTCGCAGCATTACTCCGACGCCTCCTTGTTCTCCAGATAAGCCAGGTATCCCAGTTCCCTCAGCCGCTCCTCCAGCTCGACCAGCGACTTGTCGCCAAAGTTGCGGATCGTCAGCATCGCGCTCGGTCCCTTCTTGAGCATCTCCAACACCTCACCCACCTTGGAGATGCCAGCTCTCTTGAGCGCGTTAAAGACGCGGACACTGAGGCCCAGGTCGTCGATCAGCTTGTCATAGACCTGGCTGGGGATTGTCTCTTTTTCTTCCTCGATCTTGACCTCTTCGGTGACGCCGGCGATCAGGCGCAGGTGGGTGACCAGGTTGCGCGCGGCCTCCTTGAGCGCCTCCATGGGGCGAATGCGCCCGTCGGTCCAGATCTCCATGGTCAGGCGATCATAGTTGGTCATCTGCCCCACACGGGCGCGGTCGACGTCGAACGCAACCCGGCGCACAGGGCTAAAGATAGCGTCGATGGGCAACTCGCCGATCGACAGCTTGCTGCGCTCCTCCGCCGGCGAATAGCCCCGCCCCTGCTCGACCTTGAACTCGATCTCGACATTGGCTTCTGACGAGTCGGCCGTGAACAGGTAGAGCTCGGGATTGAGGATCTCGATCTCCGGCGGCGCGATGATATCGCCAGCCGTGACCACCCCCTCGCCGTGAGCGCGCAGCGTCATGCGCATGGGCCCCTCGCCTTCCATTTTGAGGCGCAGTTGCTTGACCTGAAGGATGATCTGCATCACATCCTCGCGCACGTGCGGCACAGGGGAGAACTCGTGCGCCACATCCGTGATGCGGAGCGAGGTCACCGCAGCGCCAGGCAGCGAAGCAAGCAGCACACGCCGCAGGGCATTGCCCAGCGTGACGCCGTACCCACTCTCCAGCGGGCCGATCACAAACCGCCCGTACTGCTGAGTGTTGGCTTCCGTCTCGATTTTCGGCAGAACTGGGGTAAACAATGGCGTAAACAAGCTGGCCTCCCTTCAGCGTTCCGCTCTTGCCGCCTAGCGAGAATAGAACTCGACGACCAGGTGTTCATCGATCGGCAGATCGATGTCCTCGCGGCGGGGCAACGACAGCACCCGCCCACCCAGCGCGCCGAGGTCCAGACTCAGCCAGCCGACCACGCGCTGCGAGTCGAGCATCTCAGCCCGGTTCTTGAAATAGTCCAGTTTGCGGCTCTGCTCGCGCACAGCGACCACATCCCCCACCTTGAGCAGGTAAGAAGGGATGTTGACGCGCCGGCCGTTGACGGTAAAGTGGCCGTGCTGGACCAGTTGGCGGGCCTGGGCACGCGAGTCGGCCAGGCCCAGGCGGTAGACCGCATTGTCCAACCGCCGCTCGAGCAGGCTGAGCAGGTTCTCGCCCGTCAGGCCGCTTTGCCGCTCCGCCTCGCGGAAGTAGCGGCGGAACTGCCGTTCCAGGATGCCATAGATGCGGCGCACCTTTTGCTTTTCGCGCAACTGGCGCTCATAGTCAGAGGGCCGCCGACGGCGAAAGTGCGATGCCTGCCCGCGCTCGCCCGGCGGATAGTCCCGTCGCTCCAGGGCGCACTTGGGCGAATAGCACCGTTCGCCCTTCAAGAACAACTTTTGTCCCTGGCGGCGACACAGTTTACAAGCAGGTCCCAGATATCTGGCCATTCTTCCTCTCCCAAACCCGGCTTACACGCGCCGCTTCTTCGGCGGGCGACAGCCATTGTGCGGAACGGGGGTGACGTCAGTGATCGAGAGGATCCTGAGGCCCACCGCCTGCAGAGCGCGGATGGCTGCCTCTCGCCCGGGGCCTGGCCCCTTGACAAAGACATCCACTTCCATCATCCCGTTGTCCATCGCGTCCTTGGCCGCCCGCTGGCCGGCCTGCCGCGCGGCGAAGGGTGTGCTCTTGCGCGAGCCCTTGAACCCCACCGCCCCGGCGCTGGCCCAGTTGAGCACGTTGCCCTGCGGGTCAGTCATTGTGACAATGGTGTTGTTGAACGTAGCGTGGATATGCGCCTGTCCCTGCGGGATGTTGCGCTTCACGCGGCGGGTTACCCGCTTCCGTCCTCTTTGCACTCGTCCCATGAATCCTCCACTGTCCTGCGACTACTTCTTCTTCATCCCACGGCGCCGACCGCGACCCGGAACCGTCTTGCGCGCGCCCCGCTTGGTGCGGGCATTGGTGCGCGTGCGCTGCCCGTGCACCGGCAGGCTCTGGCGGTGACGCAGACCGCGATAGCAGCCGATCTCCATCAGGCGCTTGATGTTCATCTGCACCTCGCGGCGCAGGTCGCCTTCCACCTTGTAATCGCGGTCGATCACCTCGCGCAGACGAGCCACCTGGGCCTCGGTCAGATCGCCAACGCGAATGTTGGGATCGATCCCCGTCTGGCGCAAGATTTCGCCGCTGAGGTTGCGCCCAATGCCATAGATGTAGGTCAGGCCAATCTCGACGCGCTTGTTGCGCGGCAGGTCAACCCCTGCAATACGTGCCATTGCTTACCTCCGCTCCAGATTAACCCTGTCGCTGCTTGTGCTTGGGGTTATGGCAGATCACCCGCAACACCCCACGGCGACGAATGATCTTGCATTTCGGACATCTTTTCTTGATCGAAGGCGAAACTTTCATCGCTCTGCTCCTTGCCAGGCTCGTCCTACAGCCTGGTCAGAATCTCTGCCTCTCCATCTCGTATCGCAATCGTGTGCTCAAAGTGCGCGTTGACCCGACCATCGACCGAGACTACCGTCCAGTGGTCATCCAACACGCGCACGCGGTAATCGGCCGAGAGCACCATCGGCTCCAGCGCGATCGTCATCCCAGGGCGCAGTTGCACCCCGTGCCCGCGCTGGCCATAGTTGGGCACCTGCGGCTCCTCGTGCATCTGGCGGCCGATGCCGTGGCCGGTATAGTCGCGGACGACATTGAACCCGCGCGTCTCGACATATTCCTGGATCGCCGCCGAGATGTCGCCGCTGCGCTGACCGGCCCGCGCCGCAGCGATGCCCGCCTCCAGCGCGCCCTTCGTCACATCCAGCAGCCGCTGTACCTCCGCATCGATCTGGCCCACGGGAAAGGTCATCGCCGCATCGCCGTGGTAGCCCTGATAGATGGCCCCCACGTCGACGCTGAGGATGTCGCCCTCCCGCAGCACCCGCGGCCCAGGGATGCCATGCACCAGTTCCTCGTTCACCGAGGCGCAGATCGTCGCCGGGAAGGGATGCTTGCTGCCGGGGGGATAGCCCAGGAAAGAGGGAATGGCCCCCCGCTTGCGGATGATCTCCTCCGCCAGCGCGTTCAGTTCCCCCGTCGTCACGCCGGGCGCGACGCGCTCTCCGATTCGCGCCAGCACTTCGGCCACAATGCGGCCAGCCTGACGCATCTTGTCAAGGTCTCGCTCTGTTTTGACGTGAATCATACGCCACAGGCGGCGCGAACCGCCTCCAGCAGGTCAGCCTGCACGTCCTCGATGGACTGCTCGCCATCGATGCGCACCAGCAGCCCCTGCCGCTCGTAATAGTCCACCAGCGGGGCGGTCTGCTCCTGGTAGACCTCCAGCCGGTGGCGGTGCGCTTCCGGCGTCTCGTCGGGGCGCTGGTACAGCTCGCCGCCGCAGGCGTCACACACCCCTTCGCGGCGCGGCGGGTCGAACAGCGTGTGAAAGACCGCGCCGCACTGTCGACAGGTCCAGCGGCCCGCCAGGCGCGCCAGGGCCACCTCCGCGCTGATCTGGATCAGCGGCACGGCGTCGAGCGCAGCGCCCATCCGCGCCAGCGTCTCCTCCAGCGCCTGGGCCTGAACCACCGTGCGCGGAAAACCGTCGAGCACAAAGCCCACCGCACAGTCCGGGCGCGCCAGCCGTTCGGCCACCATCCTGATCGTCAGATCGTCAGGCACCAGGTCGCCGCGCTCAATATAGCCGCGCGCTTCCTGCCCCAGTGCGGTCTCCTGCGCCAGATGCTCGCGGAAGAGCCCGCCGCTGGTGATGTGCGGAATCCCCAACAGCGCAGCAAGCTGCTCCGCCTGCGTCCCTTTTCCCGCGCCGGGCATCCCCAGCAGAACCAGCCGACAGCCCATTATTTGATAAAGCCCTCATAGTGCCGCATCAGCAACTGGGCCTCGAGCTGCCGCATCGTGTCGACGACCACGCCGACCACGATGAGCAGGCCAGAGGCTGTGATCAGCAGCACTCGCGTGTTCAACAGCAACTGGGTGATGTAGGGCAGCACCGCCACCCCGCCCAGAAACAGCGCGCCCACCAGCGTGATGCGGCGATACACCCCGTTGATATAGTCCGCCGTCTTTTTGCCAGGCCGGATGCCGGGGATGAACCCGCCCTGCTTTTGCAGCGCGCCGGGCAGGTCTTGCTGCTCGACCAGCACGAAGGTGTAAAAGTAGGTAAAGCCGACCACGGTGGCGAAAAAGATCAGCGCATAGATCACCGTCGTGTACCACTCGCTCGTCGTGCCGGAGAAAAAGTTCATCACGCTGGTAGCCAGGGAGGCCACCGTGGCGCTGCGCGAGTTGACAAAGAACTGGGAGATCACCGCCGGGAAGGTGAGAAAGGACTGGGCAAAGATCAGCGGGATCATGCCGGCCATGTTCACGCGCAGGGGGATGTAGGTGCTGCCGCCGCCGTACATCCGCCGTCCGCGCACGCGCTTGCCGTACTGGACCGTGATGCGCCGCTGTCCCTCCTGGACAAAGACGATCACAAAAACCGTCAGCGCGGTGAGGGCAACGAAAAAGACAATGCCCAGCCATTTGTCGGTGGCCCAGATGCGGGCCAGGTTGTACGGCGCCCGCGAGACGATGCCGCCAAAGATGATCAGCGAAAGGCCGTTGCCGATGCCCTGTTCGCTGATCAGTTCGCCCAGCCAGATGGCGAACATCGTGCCTGCCGTCATCGCCACCAGCACGGAGATCGTCGGCAGGATGAACTCGGGCCGGCTGAAACCGAACTGGGGCAGGATCGGCGTCCCGCCGCTCATGCTGCTGAACACCTGGGCCTGCCCGTAGGCCTGCAGCGCCGCCAGGGGGATGGTCAGGTAATAAGACCACTGGTTGATCTTGCGCTGGCCCGCCTCTCCTTCTTCCTGGATCTTGCGCTGCAAGGCCGGGAAGACGGGGATGAGCAACTGGAAGATGATGGTGGCGTTGATGTAGGGATAGACGCCGTTGGCCATCACCGAATAGTTGGCCACTGCCCCACCCGAGAGCAGGTCGAGCAGGTTGAACAACTGACTGGCCCCCGTGCCGCCTTCGAGGAGCTGACGCAGGGCGTTCTGGTCGATGCCGGGCACGGGCACATGCGCCACCAGCCGGTAGATGACCAGAATGAGCAGCGTGTAGAACAGCCGCCGCCGCAGATCGGGCAACCGCAAGGCATCGCGCACTGCCTGGATCATCGTCTCCCCCTACCCTATCCCGGCCGCTCTACCGGGTCTGCCGTCCGCCCCGCTCCCAGGGCAGATGCTCCACCGTCCCGCCAGCCGCCTCGATCTTGGCCATGGCGCTGGCGGAAAAGCGATGGGCTTTGACCGTCAGAGGTCTGGTCAACTCGCCACGGCCCAGGACGGCGACCAGTTCATCGGCGCGCTTGATGATGCCAGCCGCGACCAGCGCCGCCGGATCGACCTGGCTGCCGGCAGGGAATTGCTCCAGGCGCTCCACATTGACCGGCGTAAAGCGCAGCCGCCAGGGATCGCGGAAGCCCACACCGCGGGCGAAGGGGAGCTTGCGCACCAGCGGCAACTGCCCACCCTCGAAATAGGGCGGCAGGCTACCGCCGCTGCGCGCACCCTGGCCCTTGGTGCCCCGGCCCGCCGTCTTGCCCTGCCCGGCCGCAATGCCGCGCCCCACTCGCTTGCGACGCTTCTTGGCGCCGTCAGCCGGTTGTAGATCGTGCAGTTTCATACCTCAACCTCTTCCACTGTCACCAGATGCTGGACCCTGGCGATCATGCCGCGGATGACGGGCGACTCGACCTGCTCGACCGTCTGGTTCATCCGTCGCAGGCCCAACGCCCACACGGTCCGCTTCTGCCGCTCCGAATAGCCAATGGGGCTCTTGACCAGCGTGATGCGCAATA
>DAOTYD010000140.1:0-8255 GCA_034435295.1 Anaerolineae bacterium
TAATAGACCTCTTCCACCAGCAGGTCGCGCAGGCGGTCCATCGCGCGGGCCATCGCCTCGGGGTCGCGCAGCCGGCCGGGCGCAGAGACGATCACAACCACTCCATCGGGACGGATTTCCTCCCGTTCCTGCTGGCTCAGGCGAAACACTTCCGCGCGCGCTTTCTCGATCTCGGCGGTGTAGTAAGCCAGGATTTCCCGATAGACCCTCTGCGCCTGCGCGGGCGTCCGGTCGAGGGCGTGCTTTTTCATCAGGGTATACATTTCATCCTGGAGGAAAGCGCGCCGCTCCGCTGTCGGGCGAAGCCGGTCCGGCAGACGGACTTTGATGAAGGAAAGGCCACTTTGCGGGTCCGACAGGGCTGTCAGAACCCCAACCGCCGTTTCGTGATCGAGACCAGCAATGCGCGCCAGCAGCGCGGCGTCGGCGCCCTTGGGCGCCCAGGCCAGGGCCTCGATGAGCGCGTCGGCCGGACGCTCCATGTTCTTGAACTGGCTGACGATCTGCCCCTCGACCTTTTCGCGGATCTCGACCAGTTCATTGGGGCTTTTCCTCTGCAACTCTTCCAGCGGAAGCTGAAGCTCTGGCAACAGGTGACCGCTGACGAGGTAATAGTCAATGAACAGGGCAACCAGGATGGGGCGGCCGCCGGTCAGCAGGTGGACCTTGCGCCGCGAGTCTTCCGAGACGGCGTCCAGCCACCTGACGGCCCGCTCATTGCCGTCGGCAACCGCCGTCTCGCGCACCGCCGCGAAATACTCCAGGCTGTTCTCTTCAGAGAAAGTGTGCAGCTCGATGCGTTCGTATGGCCAGCGATGGCGGCCGGCGGCCTCCTCAAGGTTCTGACGCAGGCGCTCGCGGGGCCGGCTGCAGATCAAGATCACCGCGTTGCGCATCCGCGGCAACCACTCGTTCAACAGCCAGGGCAGGAGGTCGAACGCCTCGCTGCTCAGGCCCAGGGCCTGCTGCACGCGGTCGGTCTCATAGACGATCTTTTCCGCCGTGTCGAGCACCAGGACGACCCGCTGCCTTTCATTCAGGCGTGCGCAGTCTTCCAGGAAGGCCCCGGTCAGCCTTGCGCGGGCTTCCCTCAGCTCGTTGATCGCGCCGCGCAGATCATATTTGATCTTTTCCAGCTCGTCGCGCTGCTGGCAATAGGCCGGAAAATGCTCCTGGCCCAAAACGGCCGCCACCTCGGCCATGAACCCTTCGCGGCTGTGCAGTTGGTGATGGTAAAAGTCGATCTCTCGCTCCGCGACGAGAGGCGGCGTGGCCGGGCTGTTCGCCCCCGCCGCGCAACAGCGCAGCACCTGGCGGGCCAAAAACGTCTTGCCCATCCCACCGTCCGCTTCGATGTAGAAGAGATGGCTGTGGGGCGCAGGCGCAGCAATCGCCTCCTTGATCCTGGCCATTTCCTGTTCGCGGTCGATCAGCCGGGTGACGCGGGCGCCGGCATATTTGGACAGAATATCCTGGCTGGTCATGCTTCCCCTCCTTCCTCTGGCGTTTCGCGGCGGGGCGGACAGTCTGCCGCCTGGTAGCCGTCCCGGCGCAACGCCTCTTCGTGGTGCGCCTGTTCGCGCGCCCATTCCTCGCACGATTGCTCAAAAGTTCTGGCCCATTCTTCATACAGCCGATAGGCCGCACAGTGGAGCTCTCTCCAAAGCGTCCCCTCTCGCTGACGCAGTGCTGCCTCCAGCAGCAGGCGCAGCGGTTCGTCGATGACGTAACCGCGCTTTTCCTTCACCCAGTGGACCATCGTTGTCGCCAACAGTTTCTTCCGCACATCCAGACAGGCCGGGTAGTCCCACATTTCGCCAGGGAAGCACAGGCCAAACAGCTCACTCATGCGGACATCGTCGAACGCCCGCAGGACAGAGAGCGCTTCCAGGTAGGGATAGAGATCCCGATGCTCCCCCAACAGGGAGAGGGCGCACTCCTGCAATGCCTGGCCTCCTTGCGGAAGGTTACGGGCAAGCAGGTAAGCCGACCAGGGATACCCTCCACTCCATTTCCTCACCTCGTCCAGGTCAGCAGTGGTGTGGGGAAGCTGTTTCTCGATTTGCGCCCGGACATGATCGCGGGCTGGATCTTCGAACGGGCCCAGTTCGATGCGCGTGGATTTTTCGCGGAACTCGGGCCCGTTCCAATGGCGGGGGCCGCCCCGTTCGGCGATGACGATCAGCGTGCGCGGCTGCTGCGCTGCAGGGGCCAGCACGTGCTCTTCTAACCGTCCGAGAAGATCAACAGGCACATCGTCGACGCCGTCGATCAGCAGGACAAAGGGCGAAGAGGGGTTGTGGGCCTGCTGGATGCTGGCGGCAATGCTCTCGACTGTCAGGCGGATCGAACCGCGCTCCTCTTTCCACCTGTCCAGCAGGTTGAGGTAGAGCGCAGACGCCATTCCTTGCCGCTCCAATTCCCAGGCCAGGTGGCGCAGGAACCATGTCTTGCCGCAACCGCGCTCGCCGCAGGCAAAGAACACCCGCCGCTCGACCGGCAATTTGGCGGCGAGCTGGCGCGCGATCTCCAGGACCTGCCTCAACGCTTTTTGGCGGTTGACGAACTGGTTTGGGTTGTAGGGAAGCCTGTCAGGCAGTACATCGTGCATTGTTACTCTCCCCCTGCTGTGTCATTGCCAGCAACTTTCGTGCGCCGTTCGCTTCCGCTCCCGGCGCACACTGACTAGGGAGAGGAAGGGCGCACCCCCGCTCGATACCAATCCCTGGCTGCCCGAATATCCTCTGGTTCCAATCCGCCGACAGGGCCGACGCGGCGGACGTGTTCCACAATGACCCGGTTCAAGAAGGCCAACACCTCGCGCGGCAGGGGAGGTACCTCGGCCAGCAATTCCGCCTCCGCATTGCGCAGCGATGGCGCGCTGACCGCGTCCAGGCTGTCGAACTCGCCCTGCGTCGCCGCACGCAGCCGTGCGTGGATCAGCTCAACCAGCAACTCGGGAGTCCACTCTATCTTATCAATTTTTGCTGGCTTTGTCAACTTTTCTGGTAGAAGCTGGTGCAATTCGATGGGGAGGAAGAGCTTCAAAAAGACCTTCTGGTTGGCCCAGCGGGGCATCTGTTCCAACAGCGGCAAAAGAACCGCCGCTGCAGCGGCGGAATTGGCAATCGTTTCGGGGAATGCATCCACACCATCGACGAGAAGATACACCGCTTCGAAACCCAGAACGTCGAACAGGAGAGCGAGAAAATCTCCAAAGCGGCGGTTCACTGGCGGAGCTCCAGAGGCAGGAGGAACTTGGGCCAACGCCGCGCAGAACGCACGCACCTGGTCAGGGTCGGCTGGCGCCGGCAAATGAGCGGCCGAGAGGTCGAACGTTTCTACCAGAGGTTGTACGCTGCCGGCCCGCTCCAGTTGGGGCAGGAAATGCGCCAGCAGGCCGGGGTCATTCTGATCCAGCACCTGGCGGACAGCGGCGCGGGCCGCGTCCTCCAGCCTCTCGAATTGTGCAGGACGGTAGGCCAGGCGCAGGAGCAATTCCTGGGCTGCGCTGCGCAGGATACCCTCCAGGTGAGCTTCCAGGCTGGTGGTCGGTTCAGGGGTAAGGTAGGGGATAGCAAAGACACGGCGCATATCCTCTTCGACGCGACAGGCATACGCCAGGCGGGCGCGAAAAGCGCTCTTGCCTCCGCCGGCAGGAGCAAAAACAATCGCCGGACTGTCCTGCCAGATCGAGCGAAACACGTCGTGCCGGATCAGATAGCGGCTCAGATGGGGATCCTCCGCTGCATTCAACGGCCCAAACGGATTCACCTCTCCCAGGCCAGCCTGGGAGAGCCATTGTGTCACTTGGAGTTCTACGTCCGCTCCTGGTGGGCCAGGATTTTCTAGTTTCCCACCAGGAGCCGGCAAAGCAAACATGACAGATTCCAGGTGCTCAGGTGAAGCGACAGCATCTCTATCCCTCTGATTAGGGGTTTTTAGTGACCAGTATATCTCGAACCATCTCTACGCCTCTTTCATCTGGCTGGCAACTTTCTTACACGAACCTTACACTCACCAGGCGTTTTCCAGCTTGTAGCCTCGTCCACGGCTGGTCACGACATAGACGGGCGAGGCCGGATTCGGCTCGATCCTGTCCCGCAGTCGAGAGATCATCGTATCGAGCAGCGAGCTGTAATCAATCCCCAGCTCTCGCTCTCTTTCTGCCACATCCGGATAGCGCGCTGGCAAATAGACGCGATGAAACAGCTCGTCGCGGCTGCAGACGCGGTCGCGGTGGTCGTACAGGTAGCGCAGCAACGCCAGCGGCACATCTGGCAGGTCATCAATGCGCCGCCAGCCCGTGATGACGACCTGGGGATTCTCCGGGTCGAACATCAGGGGAGGAGCGGATTCCTTGCAAATATCGCGCCATTCTTCGCTCAAAATGGGCCGTCTGCGCCGCAGATAGTGGGCAGCCAGCGGCCGAAAGCTCTCCAACCAGCCGCGCGGCGAGTCGCCGCCCGTCCGCTCCAGCCACAGCCTGACGGCAGAGTCCTCACAGACTGCCTGCAGATGCTCGATTTCTGCTCCGGCAGCCAGAGCCAGGCGCCGCACCACGATCGCGGTCAGCTCTTCCGCCGGCCAGCGCAAGGTGTAGAGATCGACACGTCGCCGGTCGATGCTGCCACTCTGCGCCAGCGGCGTTCTCAGGCTTACGGGGGCCACAACCTTGTAGACCATGCCGCGATTCTCGACCAGATTCAGGGTCGAGAAGAAATCCTTGAGGCTGCCGAGGCCAGACACCGGATCGAAAGGCTCTTCCAGATTCACCAAAACGACCGCCGCGTTGATGTCCACCTCGCGCAGAGCTTTGACCAGTTCGCTGATCAGGTGATCTTTTTTGCAACTCTCCAGCCAGGAATTGGGCATCCGATCACCCAGCAGGTGCTCTTGTTGTGGAGATATCTCTTCTCCCAGATAGCGATAGATGAGCCAGCTTAGCGTCTGGCGAGAAGGAGCAGCCATAAAACGCTCAGGCCGATCGGCCAGATAGGCCAACAATGTGCGGGCGAGTCGGGAGAGGAGATGATGAAATAGCTCCTCCGCTGTCAGCGGCTCCCGAGCATTCCAGTCTGGCTGAGGCGGCTGCCATTCGACAACCAGCCGGCCAGTAGGGTTCAGATGGCGACGCAGGGCCTGAAAGAGCGCCGTTTTTCCCGAACCGGGCGGGCCAAAGACCAGCACAGAGCGAGCGCCGGCGATGAGATCGAAATCCGGCGGCGGGACAAAGCACGAGGCCAGCCAGGGCTCATCTTCGGCCCGCAGGCTGTCGAAGGCAACAAGTCCAGGGGCGGCGCTCTGCTCCTGCATCAGCTCCCTTCCTCACAGCGCACAGGGCCCACGATGCTGTCAACCACCGTTGCACACAGGGAGGATTGAGAATCGAGCCGGGCCTGCGCTTCCAGCAGGCGATTGCCAAGCCGAACCAGGCGTCGTGGCGAACCCGCAGCGGCCCGAACGAGCCGATCATCCAGGCCAGACGGCACATCCGGCGCGCACAACGCCATGATATCTCCCTCCCCCATGCCAGCAGCGCAGAGGCGAGCCCGCAGCATGCGCTTCAAATCTTCCTTGGACCAAATCAATGACAAAGCCCGATTGGACAAACTGCCAGGCGAGAGGTGACCTTGTAGGGCCGATGGCAAGAAGAGCTTGAGATACACTCCCTGCCTGGCCAACGGGGTCACCATGCCGAGCAGGGATTGCAGGTCTTCAATGGGCGCGGGGGAAGCCATGCTGCCCTGTTCCCTCATCCATCGTACCAAATCAGAGAGACGCTCCTGCCGCTTGCAAGCCAGGACCAGTTCTCTAATCTTACCCCTTCTTTCCGAAGCTGCCAAATCGTCGTAGCCAATGCCCAAATCCGAACAGAGGGTCTTGACATCTTCTATAGTAGGGCACAGCATTTCCAGCTCCCGGCGCAGTTGGGGGATATAAAGCTCTGCTGTTGCCTCGCCTTCAGCACGTGGAAGGTTGGAGGTTGGGAAAGCCGAGGCGTCAAGGATCAAATAGAGCGAATCAAACCCCTGCGGCCACGCGCCGTTGAGCAGGCCCATCGTTCCATCCGGCACGGGTTCCGGGCAATGTTGGACCACGTCGCGCACCAGTTCATTGGGCACACCGCTATCAGGACCTTCGGCGCGCCATGTCTGGGCCAGTCGTTCTGGCGAACCGGCCCAGAAAGTGAGGAGGCGGGCGATGCGTCCCTTGCGGCCTTCCTGGAGCGCAGTGAAATGGGCAGGGTGGCTTGCCAGATAACGCGCCAGCGTCGCCGCTGCGGCCTTGATCAGGCTCTCTTCCAGCGAACGGGCAGCACGGGCAGCCGCGCGGTCGAAGGGATTCCAATAGACCGGAAAGGCGCCTGCTTCGTAAGGAGAAGAAGGCGGATAGGTACAGCGATAGGCAAGCAACATCGCTGCGGCCGTTTGACCGGAGCCCGGCGCGCCCCAGACGAGCGTTGCCCGCCTGCCCTGAGTATTTTGGGAAAAAGTGTCCACCCAATAGGCTGGCAGGAGAGGGTCCAGCTCTGCCTCCTCAGGGCCGAAGGGGTTGAACCGGAGGCCAGCTCGCTGACACCAGGCGGCGACCGCCGGAGCGTCCTGTTCTCGCTCTGCGCGCCAGAAGCCAAGCCACCAGGGTGGAATCTTTGAACCTGTATCCAACAGGCGTCTGGCCGCTTCGCGCTCCTCTTCTGGGTTCGAGGAGGCAATCTTTCTCCCCACTGCTTCTTTGAGCGCTGGTTGCTCCAGCAACTGCCTTACATACGCATGTTTCTCGATCTGCGGCTCGATGGCCGCCAGTGAAACCCTGCCTTCGTTGAGTAACCCGGCCAATCTTTCCGCTATGGCCTGGCGTACCCTCCTGCCTACCTTGTCGTGATAGGCATATTCTCCATACACCGTCAGACAAGCCTGGGCAATCTCCTCTCCTGAAGCCTGTCCTCTAAACAATGTACACGAGGCCTCAGAGAGGAGCCCTCCATCTCTTTCCCCGCTCAGCTCAGCGAGCAAAACAGCATCTTCCTCCTTGTCCTCGCACCAGGCCTCCACTGCGCCATCTTGAAGCTCACCGGGACCGAAAAGGCCTTTCCAGACCTCTTCCAGCCGCTTGCGCAAGTCGTCATCTTGCCAGCCTGGCTCCGTGCGGATTCGATCTCGAAATTCTCTGTACTTGCGGGCAGCCTGGATCACATCGTGCCGCCAATCCCGCAAGGCCTCGATCTGCGCCAGTTTCGCCTCTTTGTCTCTTTTCTGCTCTTGTTTCCGCCCCTCCTGCCGCTCCCTGACGCCAAAAGCAACCAGCCCGGCGGCAAGGACCAGCAGCGGCGTGGTCGGACCCCACGCCATATCCCAAAAGCGGCGCGAACGGGCTGCGGCGTCGCTCTCCAGCTCGATGGCCGGCAGGTCAACGCTCCACAAGGGGCTGCTGCTCGAAGGCTCGTACAGGTGCATCGTCAGCGTCAGCACATCCGGCACGGTCAAAAGCGCCGAGCGACGCACATGGAGCACACCCACCGCTGCGCTCTCGACCCCCGGCGTGATGACCAGCCGCGGGGCCATCTCCGTCCCCTCCTGATCCGTGAAAAGGATGCCCCGATCCGGCGGCGAAAACACAACGGTCCATCCTCCCAACCCCTCGCCTGCCGACGGAGCTGTACGGGCCCGCAGCCGCACCGAGAGAGGACGACCGGGGGCTGTCGGCTCATTCAGCAGGCGCTGGGGATAGGTGAGGGACAGTTCGACGGTGTAGGCCGACCCTGCGATCAGACAAGGCGCCCCGTTCGCCGCCGGCCAGCTCTGTTCACCGCCTTCACGATTGGGCCGCCCGGCCTGATACCAGAACACGATACCGTACAGGACCATCGCAAGAAGGATCGTCACAGCGAGGATGAGCCACGATGAGTGAGAGCGTGCCCAGTCTGCAGTTGAATCCCTTGACTCTTTGGGTGTTTTCATGCTTCAGGCCCTGGCAATGATGAGCATTTCTATTGTACTGAACCTTGCTTGCAAGTCAACACATCCACACAATTCCAGCTCGATTTCGTCGCTCCTCCTCCCCATCCCAGCACAACAAAAAGACCCCGGAACCTCACCACCTCTCCGGGGCCTCGCCCTACGCTCTCCGCCCGCCCGCTGCTCGCCCCCCAGCACCACCACAAAACGACTGCCCACGCCGCCAGGCCCGGCCTCCACCCAGATCTCCCCCCCATGCGCCTCGACCGCCAGGCGACAAAAGGCCAGCCCCAGGCC
>DAOTYD010000141.1:0-21853 GCA_034435295.1 Anaerolineae bacterium
GTCCCCCCCCGCGAGACGCCAGAGCCGGCCACGCCTATCCCCACCATCGTCCCCACCATCCCGGCAACCGACGACACGATCAACATCCTGGTCCTGGGCAGCGACCAGCGGCCCGAATGGAACAAGTGGCACACCGACTCGATCCACCTGGTCTCGATCCAGACCGACCGCGCTGCCGTGACAGTGCTCTCCATCCCCCGCGATCTGTATGTCTACATCCCCAACCATTGGATGAGCCGCATCAACTTTGCCGACTATTACGGCGAGGCCTACGGCTACCCCGGCGGCGGGCCCGCGCTGCTGCGCGACACGCTGCTCTACAACCTGGGCGTCGAGATCGACCACACCGTGCGCACCGATTTCGACGGCCTGATCGGCATCGTCGACACCCTCGGCGGCATCGACGTCCCCGTCCACTGCCGCCTCTCCGACTATTGGCCCTACCCCGACGAGAACGGAGAATATCCCATCTTTACGCTGGAGCCGGGCATCCATCACCTGGACGGCGAACAGGCCCTCTGGTACGCCCGCTCGCGCAAGACGACCAGCACCTTTTCTCGCGAGTTCCGCCAGCAGCAGGTCCTCCAGGCTATCTGGTATCGCGGCCGCCAGTTGAACGTACTGCCCCAGTTGCCCTCGCTGTGGCAGCAGTACCGCAGCATGGTCGTGACGGACATGACGTTCGAGGATGTTATGGCGCTGGCGCGGGTGGCCTTTCTGCTGCAGGACCAGAACATCCGCTACTATAACATCGGCCGCGACGCGGTGACGCCGTGGGTGACGCCCAACGGCGGCAACGTCCTGCTGCCCAACTGGGAAGCCATCGAGCCGATCATGACCGAGGTCCTTGCGCCCGTCCCCCAGGAGCGCCTGAACCGCACCTTTACCACGGTGGAAGTATGGAACGGCACACCCAATGCCGACTGGGACGCGCTGGCCGCCGACCGGCTGGTGCGGGCGGGTTTTCCGGCGGCAATCGGCCAGCCCGACCGCCGCGATTACGGGCAGAGCATCCTGGTCGTCTACAGCGAGTACGCCAAGGGGACGGGGGTGGGGTATCTGCAACAGATGTTCCACATCCCCGACACGCGGGTGATCTATGCGCCGGACTGGAACTCGGCCTATGGCTTTCGTCTGGTCATCGGCGCCGATTACCAGACGTGCTTTTATCGCTGAACCTCCCCGATCAGCGACCACGGCCCCGTCCAGGTGATGCGCACCTGGGCCAGCTCGCCCAGCCGCTCCCGCTCGTCCTCGAAAAAGACCAGGCGGTCGGTGCGCGTGCGGCCCCACCAGCGGCCCTTCTTCTTCCCCTCGACCAACACTTCGACCGTCTGGCCGAGCAGGCGGGCGTTGATCTCGGCGACAATGGCCGTCTGTAGCTCGTCGAGCGCCTTGCGCCGACGCTCCTTCTCGGCGGGCGGCACGTCGTCGGCGTACTGGCGCATGGCCAGCGTCTGCGGGCGGGGCGAGTAGCGGGCGATGTGCGCCTTGTCCAGCCGCAGCCCGGCCAGCAGGTCATAGGTGCGCTGGAACTGGGCCGCGGTCTCGCCAGGAAAGCCGACGATGACATCGGTAGCGATGGACGCGCCGGGGATTCTGGCGCGAATGCGCTCGACCAGGCGGCGGTAATCGTCGGCGCGGTAGCCGCGACGCATGCGCGCCAGCACCTCGTCGTCGCCGGCCTGCACCGGCACCTCCAGATGCTCGCACACCTTCGGCAGCGCAGCGACCGCCTCCAACAGCTCGTCGCTCATCCAGTTGGGATGGCTGGTCAGGAAGCGGATGCGCTGCAGGCCCTCGATCTCGTGCAGGCGTTCCAACAACTCCACCAGCGGCGCCCTGCCCCCTCTCCCTCCCTCCTCCAAATCATGGCCGTAGCGATCCACGATCTGCCCCAGCAGGGTAACCTCTTTGACCCCCTGAGCGGCCAGCGCGCGGGCCTCCTGGAGGATCTCTTCCGGCGGGCGGCTGCGCTCTGGGCCACGGCGGTAGGGGATGACGCAGTAGCTACAGGCGTGGGAACAGCCCAGCACCACCGGCACCTGCGCTGTGACCAGACGGCCGCGCTCCTCCAGCGGCAGCAGCAGCTCCTCGTCAATGCCCAGGCAGCGCGCCGCCTCGGCTGCCTCCAGCGCCCGGCCCGCATCGACCTGCCCCTGCTCAGCCAGGAAATCGAGCAGCGGCCCCGGCTGCGACGGCGGCGCAAAGACATCGACCCAGGGGAAACGCTCCCGCAGCGGCGCCGCGTCGCGGTTGCCCACCAGACAGCCCATCAGCGCGATCACCACCTCCGGGCGGCGCGCTTTGAGCGGCCTGAGCGAGCTGAGACGGCCATAGACCTTGTCCTCGGCCTGCTGGCGCACGACGCAGGTGTTGAGCACGATCACGTCGGCCTCCTCGGCAGCCGGCGCAGGATCGTAGCCCAGCCGCTCCAGCGCCGAGGCCAGCCGGCGGGAGTCGGACACGTTCATCGCACAGCCAATCGTCCACAGGTGATATTTCATGGCTGTCCTGAACAGCTCCTACAGGGCAGGTAGCCCCTCTCGCAAGTCAGGCCCTGGCCTCGCGAATTAGCTTGATCAGCCATTCCCGCAAGGGGTGTTCTACCCGCGCCATTTCGGCGAGCACGACCTCCCGCTCATAGTCCACCCGGCGCAGGGTTACCACAACCTGGCCCTGTTCAAAGTCGAGCAGGGCATACGACGGGCGCGGTTCGCCGTCCAGCGGCAGCCCCACGCTGCCGTCGTTGACCAGCCGCAGCGGGCCGAGGGCGCGGTCGACGGGGCGGTGGGTGTGCCCGTAGAGCAGCAGGCGGGCAGAGAGCGCCTCGACATGGGGACGGATGACCTCATCGGGCGTGGCGGGGAACCAGTTGGTCTCGTCGTCTGCTGGCGTGGCGTGAAAGGCAACCACGCGCCCGTAGCCGGCGATGTCGATCTCCAGGCGCGTCGGCAGGTCGCGCAGGAAGAGAAAATCCTCATAGCTGAGCCGCTCGACCGCCCAGCGGAAAGCGGCATCGCGCCCGGCCAGCATCATCGGCGCGCGCGCCCACTCCTCCGCCGAGCGCACCGGCAGCTCGGGCCGCCGCCCGCTGACCAGATAACGGTCGGTGTTGCCCTGCAGGAAAGCGACCTGCGGCAGCGCCCGCAGCCGCGCCACTGTCTCGCCGGGCCAGGGGCCGAACAGGGCCAGGTCGCCCAGCACCCAGTAGAGGTCGGGAGCGCCCTGCGCCGCGATGTCAGCCAGCACAGCCTCCAGGGCAGCCAGGTTGCCGTGAACGTCTGAAAGGACCGCCAGCCGCATCGTCCACCCCCTACATCATCAGCGCCAGGAAGCGCTCTGTGTCATACGTTGCCGCCTGGGCTGCCGGCGACCATTTGGGCAGCGCCAGATCGAAAGCGTGGTCGGTGTCGGGAAACTCGACATAGATCGAGGTCGCCCCCGCCGCGCGCAGCGCCATGTCCAGGCGGCGCGCGTCAGCAGCCAGGCCGAACCAGTCGTGCGCGCCTTGAAGCAGCAGCGTGGGCGGGCAGTGCGGGCCGACATAGGAGATCGGCGAGGCGAAGCGATAGCGCTCCGGCATCTCCTCCGGCGTCCCGCCGAGCAGGTTGGGCAGGATGTCCCGCAGCGGCACCTCCTTGCCGCCCGGCGGCAGGAAGCGGGCGCGGCGGGCCAGGCGTTCCAGGAAAGGGGCCGAGAAGGGCAGCCAGCCAGCCCTGGCTGCGACGTCTTCGCCAAGACGGTCGCGGAAGTAGCGGTAGGTCGATTCCAGGTCGGTCGGCCCATAGTAAGAGACCACCGCCCGCACCGAGGTATCGGCGCTGACGTCGGCCGGTTGCCAGCGCGGATCGTTGGGCGTGTAGGCCGCCAGGAGCGCCAGGTGTCCCCCCGCCGAAGCGCCCATCAGGACGACCCGCGCCGGATTGACGCCGTATTCGGCGGCGTGGGCTTTGACCCAGGCGATGGCCCGCTTGACATCGGCGACCATCGCTTCGACCTGCGCCCTGGGCGCCAGAGTATAGGCCAGGTCGACGATCACGTGCCCCTGGGCAGCCAGATGGCGGAAAAAGCGCCGCGTGCCGACGTCCTTGTCCAGATAGTGCCAGGCGCTGCCGTGCAGGTAGATCACCGCCAGGCCGGTGGGCGGCACGCCTTCCGGCGGCCGCCAGACATCGGCCAGCAGCGGGTCGCCGGTCTCGACGTGACTGCCGATGACCACATCCCGCTGCCAGGGGACGGCGGGCGGGTCCTTGGGCCAGGGGGCAAAGCGGGCGGGCAGCATGCGCGCCTGTAGCGCGGGCGGGATCTCTTTGCCGCGCTCGCGGGCGGCGCGGTCGATCTGGCGGTGCGGCGCGGTGACGCGCACCACGTGGCGGGCGGCGATGACCGCCCCGGCCGCCCCGGCCAGGCGCGCCGGACGGTCACCGCTGAGCATGCCCAGCAGCGCCCCCAGCCCGCCGGCCAGCGCCAGAAACGGCGTGAGGGCGCCCGCCAGCGCCTTGGACATCCAGCACAGGCTGCCACTCCGTGGCCCCGGTTCGAAGCGGACGAGCGTCAAAACGCTCCCCACCAGCGACAGACCACTCAACCCTCGCGCAATCCACTTCATCCTTCCATCTCCTTGTCTCCTTGTCTCCTTGTCTCCTTGTCCCCTTGTCTCCTTGTCCCCTTGTCCCCTTGTCCCCTTGTCTCCTTGTCTCCTTGTCCCCTTGTCTCCCTGTCCCCCCGTCCCCTCGTCTCGTTTGACAGGAGACCGGATTGCGGCTATCATCAGGCCCGTGGGATGTCTGACGGAGGCGTTGAATACCCTGATCGAGCGGCGCATGCGCTTTGACGGCACGCCGGGGGTGATCCTGGCGGTGACCGACCGGAAGGCGCTGCGGGAGGTGATCTGTTGCGGCTGGGCCGACGTGGCGGCGCAACGCCCCGTGATGCCAGAGCTGTTGTTCGAGATCGGCTCGATCACCAAGTCCTTTACGGCTATTGCCCTCTTGCAGCTCTCTGAACGCGGGCTGCTCGACCTGCACGCGCCGGTCAGCCGCTACCTGCCCTGGTTTCAGGTCCGTTCTGCGTTCGAGCCGATCACGCTCCATCACCTGATGACGCACACGGCGGGCATCATCATGGGCACGGAGTTGAGCACCGAGGCGCGCTATGAGGTCTGGGCGCTGCGCGAGACGGAGGCGGCGGCGCCGCCGGGGACGACCTTCCACTACTCGAACGTCGGCTACAAGGCGCTGGGGCTGGTGCTGGAAGCAGTGCTGGGGCAGGATTACGGCGAGATCGTCCGCGAGCGCATTCTGCAGCCGTTGGACATGGGCGCCAGCAGTCCTGTGATCACCCACGAGATACGCCAGGGGATGGCCGTGGGCCACGAGTTTCTCTACGATGACCGTCCGCCGCACCGCAGCCAGCCGCTGGTCCCGGCGACCTGGCTGGAGACCGGCACTGCTGACGGCAGCATCGCTGCCACCGCTGCGGACATGGCGGCCTATCTGCGCATGCTGCTGAACCGTGGCCTGGGCTCGCGCGGGCGCATTCTCTCGGCGGAGAGCTTTGAGTTGCTGACCCGGCCTGTGATCGCCCCGGATGATGGCGCGCACGGCGTTTTTTACGGCTATGGCCTCAACATCGGCCAGGTCGACGGGCACCGGGTCATCGGCCACGACGGGGGGATGGTTGGCTATTACGCCTCCGTACTGGCGGACATGGACGCCGGCCTGGGCGTGGTGGTGCTGGTCAACGGGCCAGGGTCGCCGGAAGAGATCGCCCGCACGGCGCTGGCCCTCCTTCGCGCCGACGCTGAGGGGCGCGATCTGCCGCCGCTGCCTGCTGAGGCTGACCTGCTGCGGGTCGAGCGGGCGGCTGACTATGCCGGCTTCTACGAGTCCGAGGCGGGGGCGTTTACCCTGCTGGCCGAGGGCGAGCGGCTGGTGATGGAGATCGACGGCGCGCGCGTTCCGCTCGAGCCGCGGGAGGTGGACTATTTCTACGTCGACCATCCTGCCTTTGCCCGTTTTCTGCTCCGCTTTGAACGGCGTGAGGGGCAGGTGATGGCGGCTTGCTGCGGCCCGCGCTGCTATCTCCGCCTGGCCGCCAGCGCGCCACCCGTCCCAGATTACCCGCCCGAATGGGATGCCTATCCCGGCCATTATCGGGCGCACAATCCCTGGTTTTCCAACCTGCGCGTTGTGCTGCGCCGGGGGCGGCTGATCCTGATCGAGCCGCGCGGCAAAGAGCACGTGCTGGTCCCTTTGGGTGAGGGGATTTTTCGCGCGGGCGAGGACGAGCGCTGCCCGGAACGCGTCCGCTTCGACACGATCATCGACGGCCGGGCGGTTCGTCTGAATCTCTCTTGCTGTGACTATTACCGCACCTTTACGCCGTGATACCAGGGTAGCCGACGGCATTGCCGTCGGCTACCCCCTGATCTATCGGGAGGGAAGAGTGACAGAGCAATCATTTCGCGGGCGGTATTTTGAGGAGTTTGAAGTTGGCAATGCTTTCGAGACCGCAGAGCGCACTGTCGGCGAGGGGGACATTCTTGCCTTTGCCGCGCTGTCGGGCGACAACAACCCTTTGCATGTCGACCCGCAGTATGCGGCGACGACCCAATTTGGCCGACAGATCGCTCACGGCCTGCTGGGCCTGTCCATTGCCAGCGGCCTGGCCTGGCAGACAGGGGTGTTGGAGGGCACGACAGAGGCCTTGACGGCCGTGGACTGGAAGTTCCGCGCCCCGATCTTTATCGGCGACACCGTCCGCCTGCGCCTGGAGGTGAAGCAGAAGAAAGCCGTCTCTCGCCTGGGCGCGGGCTTTGTCGTCGTCGATGTGCAGCTCCTCAATCAGGATGGGGTGGTGGTGCAAAAGGGAACGTGGACGGTCCTGGTCCGGCTCAGGCCTGAGGGGCCTGGTCCTGCTGCAAGTTCTGCCCCTTGAGGGGGAGGTCATTCTCTCTTGATGAAAACGCCATCTTATCTGCACGCCATCGCGCTGCCCACACCCTTTCCCGTTGGTGACGTGAACGTCTACCTGGCCGAGGGGGAGCCGCTGACGCTGGTCGATACGGGGCCGCGCTACGAGCCGGCCCGCCAGGCGCTGCACGAGGGACTGGCAGCGCTGGGGTATGCGCCTGCCGATCTGGATGTGATTGTCCTCACCCATCCCCACAGCGACCACTGCGGGCTGGCGGCAGAGCTGGCGGCGGCCTCTGGCGCACGCGTGCTGACCCATCCGCTCAACGTCTCCCAACTGGCTGACTATGCCGCCGAGCGGACGCGGCGACTGGCCTTTTACGCCGCCCTGCTGGCTGAGGCCGGCGTCCCGCACGAGGTGGTGGCGAGCATCGATAGCATCCGCCGGGGATACGGTCGCTTTGCCGAACCGGTCACGCCGGATGGGATGCTGGAAGAAGGGATGGTTCTATCGCTGGGCGGCGAGAAGTGGCGGGTGTTGCACACCCCCGGTCATACGGCCGGCCTGATTTGTCTCTACCAGCCAGAGCGGCGGCTGCTGCTCTCCAGCGACCATCTGTTGCGCGATGTCTCCTCCAACCCCTTCGTCGAACCGCCGCTGGAAGAGGGCGGCGCGCGGCCACGACCGCTGCTCGATTATGTGACCCAGTTGCAGCGGGTGGTCGAGATGGACGTGGCGCTGGCGCTGCCGGGCCACGGTCCGCCCATCGACCGGCCCCGCGAGCTGGTCGCTGAGCGCATGGCCTTTCACCAGGCCCGCGCTGCCGCGCTGCTGGCGCGCCTGCAGCAGGGCCCGGCCACGGTGTACGAACTGACGCTGGCCCTCTTCCCTCACCTGGACCCTATCAATCGTTTCCTGGCGGTCTCGGAGGTGATGGGCCATCTCGATCTGCTGGAGGCGCAGGGTCAGGTCATGAGCCGCTGCGAAGGGTCGTTGCGGATCTGGCAGGCTTGTTGATTTTGAGGGAGTGATGGAAGAGCAGGTGATTCTGGTCGACGAAGAGGGCGGCGAGGTGGGGGTGATGGAAAAGATGGCCGCGCACCAGGTGGCGGCGCTCCACCGCGCTTTTTCGGTTTTCATCTTCAACTCCCAAGGCCAGTTGCTCCTCCAGCGCCGCGCCGATCACAAATACCATTCGGGCGGGTTGTGGACCAATACCTGCTGCAGCCACCCGCGCCCTGGCGAGGGGGTGGATGAGGCCGCCCGCCGCCGTCTGCAGGAAGAGATGGGCCTGGACTGCGACCTGCAGGAGGTCTTTGTCTTCACCTATCAGGCCCGCCTCGACCACGACCTCTCCGAACACGAGTACGACCACGTCCTGCTAGGCCGCTGCGATGCCGACCCCTCCCCCAATCCTGACGAGGTCAGCGCCTGGAAATGGGTCGATCCGGACGAACTGGAGCAGGACAGGAAGCTCAACCCTGACCGCTACACGGCCTGGTTTCACCTGGCTTTTCCTCGTCTTCTTTCCTGGCTCGAAGAGCACGGCTGCTTCTCCTGAAGGATCGTTTATTGCGGCGCGCTCCAACGCGGAGATTGCGTCCAAACCTGCGGGAGAGGAGGCAGTTACGATGGGGACTGGATGAAGCCAAAGGTTTTGCTCTATACCGCCTTGCTGAGCGTGGGCCTGTTCTTCTTGATCCTCATCGTTGCCGTGCAGGGTTATGAACTCTGGGCCGCCGGGCGCATCTATCCGGGTGTTCACGTCTGGGGCGTTCACGTCGGTGGGATGCGGCTGGCCGAGGCAGCGGCGGCGCTGGGAGAGGCGCTGGGCGAGGGCGACCGGGTCATGCTGACCTTGCGCGGGCCGGAGCGCAGTTGGCAGGCCTCCCCCGTCAACCTGGGCTTCAGACTGGACGCCGGGGCGACGGCGCAGCAGGCCTTTCGCGTCGGCCGGGGAAGGGGCGAGGGGCTGTTGGACCATCTGCATCTGCTCCTGGCCGGCCAGAATATAGCTCCTGTATTGGTCTATGATGAATCTGTCGCTCGCCTCTACCTGGCGGCGTTGCGGGGGCAGATCGACCGCGAGGCGGTGGACGCTGCCCTGCGCCTGGAAGGAGGGGTGCTGGTGGCGACGCCGTCGCAGATTGGCCGCGTTCTCGATGTCGAGGCGACGCTGGCGGCGTTGCCGGACGCCCTGGCCGGCGGCAACATGACGGTCGACCTGGTGCTGCGACCGCTGCCGCCCCGCGTGACCGATGCCGGGCCAGCCCGCGCGCAGGCCCAGGCGCTCATCGCCGAGCCTTTCGTCATCCTGCACCCCTCTCCCCGTGAGGGCGACCCCGGCCCGTGGACGCTCTCGCCGCAGGAGCTGCTGTCGATGCTGGCGATTGTGCCGGCGGGCGAGCGCATCGAGGTGGGGCTGGACGCGACGCTGCTGCGGGCGTATGTGGAGAATATCGCGCCGTCGCTGGAGATGGAAGCGGTTGATGCGCGCTTTCACTTCGACCCGGCCAGAGGGCAACTGGTGGCGATCGCGCCGTCCAGCGACGGACGGGCAGTGGACGTCGAGGCCAGCGTGCAGAACATCCTGTCTGCGGCCGAAGCCGGCCGCCATGTCGCGCCGCTGGCCCTGGTCGTCGTGCCGCCGCGCTATCCCGACACGGCCACCGCCGAGGAGACGGGCATCACTGCCCTGGTGGGGGAGGGCAGTTCCTACTTTTTCGGCTCGCCTTCCGGGCGCGACCACAACATCCGCCTGGCGGCGGCCCGCTTCGACGGGCTGGTCATCCCGCCGGGGGAGACCTTTTCCTTCAACCATTATCTGGGCGAGGTCAGCGCCGAGGCCGGTTATGACGAGTCGCTCATCACCACCGGCGAGCAGTTGCAGATGGGCATCGGCGGCGGCATCTGTCAGGTTTCGACCACTGCTTTTCGCGCCGCGCTGGATGGGGGCTATCCCATCGTCGAACGGTGGTATCACTATCAGCGCGTCGGCTACTATGAGTGGCCCCCTTACGGCCCCGGCTTTGATGCGACGGTCTATTCCCCCTATCTCGATTTTCGGTTCACCAACGACCGGGCGGCGCCGTTGCTGATCGAGACGGTGGTCGACGACGCTGCGCACACGCTGACCTTTCGCTTCTATTCGAGCGACGATGGTCGGCGGGTGGTGGTGGAAGGCCCCGCCGTGAGCGACCCCACCGAACCCAACCCGCCGCTCTATCAGCTCGACGCGGCGCTTGAACCCGGCACGGTGCGCGAGTGGCAGTCAGCCATGGGCGGCCTGACCGCCGTGGTCGAGCGCTGGGTCTATGACGCCGCTGGCAATCTGCTCTATCACGATGTCTTTACCAGCCGCTATGCCCCGCGCCGGGCGGTGTATCATTATGGGCCTGGCTACGAACCGCCGTAAGGCATATCGCATATCGCATATCGCTTATCGCTTATCGTGACGATAAGCGATAAGCGATATGCGAGCCGTGGAACCCAGAGGCGACTCTCTCCGTCTATACCCATGAAACCGACCAGCTATGAGGAGGCACGAAATGTCCGATGTGAACTGGGTCAAGTTGATTGTGACGGTTCTGACGCTGGGCGTGCTGCTGTTGGTGGCCTGTAGCGTGCCAGCGGAACCGCAGCCCGGCAGCGTGATTACCGGCAGGGCAACGGTCGAGAGCATCGACCTGCTGATACTGGAGTCTTTTCCCGTGCAGGTTCACCTTATTGCCCGTGGCTACCTGCCCGATAGCTGCACCAGCATCGCGCGGATCGAGCAGACGTTCGACCAGGCCAGCCGCACGTTTCGAGTGGTGATTTCTACGGCGCGCCCGGCCGACGCCATCTGCGCGCAGGTACTTGGCTCCTTCGAGGAGACCATCGCCCTGGAGGTCGAGGGGCTGCCGGCAGGCACCTACACGGTCGATGTCAACGGCATCATGGGCTCCTTCACCCTGAATGTGGACAACTCTCTGCCATAAGGTGATCTTTGCCAGGAGGCGCAGCTATTGGCGGATGGGCGCGGTCAGAGGCCGCGCCCATCTGTGTATTGGGGTAGGACAACTGCTCACAGTTGTTCTGCAAAGGGTGTTCGAAGCAAAACATTGTCACCCTGAGCGCAGCGAAGGGTCCCGTTGCGACACGGATTGTTCGTAGCAGAAGGATAGAGCGCCCCGCCCGCCTTGCTCCCGCCAGGTCATAGACCCGGCGGGCCCCACGGCCGGAGGTCACAGACCGTGAAATCTGGTAACTGCTCACCACCAAGTACACAAAGGGTGCAAAAACAGCCTTGATGGGTTCAAACTTTGTGTCCTTCGTGGTAGAGGAAAACGTGCTACGCTATGCAGAAGGTGCCTATGGTGAGCAGTTACGAAATCTGTGTAATCTGTGGCCAAAAAACTGGCGCCCCCCTGGCGGGGGTCACAGCTCCCCGCCGGGCAATGGGGTGCCCCATGCCGGCGTTTTGCTTCGAACACCCGCAAACTGTGGCCTTTGACGGTTCGGCCAAACAGCGGTAGAATAAAAGCGGCAGAACAGAGAGAGGGAGGTTGGCGATGGAAAAGCAGGTTGGTACAGAACAGGTCAAGCGCGGGTTGGCGCAGATGCTCAAGGGCGGCGTGATCATGGACGTGACCAGCGCCGGGCAGGCGCGCATCGCCGAAGAGGCGGGCGCCTGCGCGGTGATGGCACTGGAGCGCGTGCCGGCGGACATCCGCGCCCAGGGCGGCGTGGCGCGCATGGCCGATCCGGAAAAGATTGTCGAGATTATGGAGGCGGTATCGATTCCGGTGATGGCCAAGTGCCGCATCGGACATTTCGTCGAGGCGCAGATCCTGGAGGCGCTGGGGGTGGACTTTATTGACGAGAGCGAGGTGCTCACCCCGGCCGACGAGGCCCATCACATCGACAAGCACGGCTTCAAAGTGCCGTTTGTCTGCGGCTGCCGTAATCTGGGCGAGGCGCTGCGGCGCATCGGCGAGGGCGCGGCCATGATCCGCACCAAGGGCGAGGCCGGCACCGGCGACGTGGTCGAGGCTGTGCGCCATGCCCGCGCCGTGATGGGCGAAATCCGCCGTCTGACGACGATGGCTCCCGAAGAGATGATGGCCTATGCCAAAGAGATCGGCGCGCCCTACGATCTGGTGGTGGAAACCGCCCGCCTGGGCCGCCTGCCGGTGGTCAACTTTGCCGCTGGCGGCGTCGCCACGCCAGCCGACGCGGCGCTGATGATGCAGCTCGGCATGGACGGCGTCTTTGTCGGCAGCGGCATCTTCAAGAGCGGCGACCCGGCGCGGCGTGCCCATGCCATTGTCCAGGCGGTGACGCACTACAACGATCCGCAAATCCTGGCCGAGATCAGCCGCGGCCTGGGCGAGCCGATGGTCGGCATCCACGTGGCAGACATCCCTGCGGCGGGGCGGCTGGCTGTGCGCGGCTGGTGAGCGAGGAGAGAGTTGGAGCAGCAATGAGAATTGGTGTTCTGGCCCTCCAGGGAGCCTTTCTCGAACACGAAAAGGTCTTGCAGCGTCTTGGCGCAGAGTCGGTTCAGGTGCGCCTGCCGGCCCATCTGGAGGGCCTGGACGGCCTGATCATCCCCGGCGGGGAATCGACCACCATCGGCCAGGTGGCCCAGCGCTGGGGGCTGCTGGAACCGCTCTGTGCCTTTGCCCGCGCCGGCCGGCCTGTGTGGGGCACCTGCGCCGGCATGATCCTGCTGGCCAAAGAAGTGCTCGACGCCAAGCCGGGCCAGCCGCTGCTGCATCTGATGGACCTGGCGGTGCGCCGCAACGCCTTTGGCCGCCAGGTCGACAGTTTCGAGGCTGATCTGGAGGTGCCGGTGCTGGGGGAGATGCCTTTCCACGCCGTCTTTATCCGCGCGCCGGTGATCGAGCGCGTGGGCGAGGGGGTAGAGGTGCTCGCCCGGCTGGAGGATGGCCGCGTCGTCGCAGCCCGCCAGGGGAAGCTGCTGGCCACCTCTTTTCACCCCGAGCTGACCGACGACAGCCGCTTTCATCGCTATTTCTTGCAGCTTGCCGGAATGTCAGCCTGGGCCGCTCTCTGAGCTTGTGGATGGATAGGGGACCTTTACCCAGAGATGAGTTACGAGAACCACATTACAGACGATCTGGACGCGATCCTCGGCGTGCTGCCGGCGGACATCCGCGCCGCCATCGAGCGCATCGGCCGGCGTGATGAGCTGCTGGAGGTGATCCTCGACCTGGGCCGCGTGCCGACCGCCCGCTACACCGACGGCGAGGTGGTGCTGCGCCAGACAGAGGTAAGCCGCGAGGAAATCCAGTACGTCGACGACCGCGTGGGCGAGTTCGATGCCGACAACCGCGCTGGCATCGCCCGCACGCTGCACCGCATTGCAGCCGTCCGCAACCGCAAGGGCGACATTGTTGGCCTGACCTGCCGGGTGGGCCGCGCTGTCTATGGCACGATCGCCATCATCCAGGACATCATCGAGAGCGGCAAGAGCATCCTGCTGCTGGGACGGCCTGGCGTCGGCAAGACGACGATGCTGCGCGAGGCAGCGCGCGTGCTGGCCGAGTCCAGACGGGTGATCATTGTCGACACGTCCAACGAAATCGGCGGCGACGGCGACATCCCGCACCCGGCCGTCGGCCGCGCCCGGCGCATGCAGGTCGAGATGCCCTCCCTCCAGCACGAGGTCATGATCGAGGCGGTGGAGAACCACAACCCCGAAGTGATCATCATCGACGAGATCGGCCGCGAGCTGGAGGCGCTGGCGGCGCGGACGATCGCCGAGCGGGGCGTGCAGCTCATTGCCACCGCTCACGGCAACACGCTGGACAACCTGCTGCTCAATCCCACTCTCTCCGATCTGGTTGGCGGGATCGAGAGCGTGACGCTCTCGGACGAGGAAGCGCGGCGGCGGGGGACGCAAAAGACGATCCTGGAGCGGCGCGCCCCGCCCACCTTCGACGTGCTGGTCGAGATCCAGGACCGCCAGCGGCTGCTGATTCACCACAGTGTAGCCGATTCGGTCGACGCGCTGCTGCGCGGGCGACCGTTGCAGGCCGAGTTACGCTACCGCGACGCCAGCGGCGAGATCAGAAAAGAGCAGGAAAAGCCCCTTTCGCTGCGCGAGCGGGAGAACGGCCAGGTCGATACCGGCGCGGTGCGCGAACCGTTTCCGCAACCGCGCCTGCCGCGCGAGCCGGTGCAGGTCTATCCCTATGGCATTGCCCGCGACCGCCTGGAGCGGGCGGCGCGGCGGATGCAGGTGCCGCTGTCGCTGGCGCGCAATCTGGGCGAGGCGGGCGTGCTGCTGACGACCAAGGCCTTTTACCGCAAGCGCCCGCGCCTGATCGTCGACGCCGAACGGCGCGGCCTGCCCATCTACGCCCTGCGCGCCAACTCGGTCGCCCAGATGGAGGAAGCGTTGAGCGACATGTTCGACCTGGAGCGCTCGCCAGATGACCCGCTGGCGGAAGCGCTGGCCGAAGCCGCGGCAGCCATCCGTCAGGTGCTGGGAGGCGCGCCGGAGGTCGAACTCAAGCCGCAGAACGCTTTCATCCGCCGCCGTCAGCACGAGATGGCCCGCGACGCCAATCTGAAATCCTACTCCGTCGGCGACGAGCCGGATCGCCGCGTGCGTATCTGCTGGGAACGCTAGGAATGTTCATCACGCTGGAAGGGCCGGAAGGGAGCGGCAAGACCACCCAGGCTGTCTTGCTGGCCGAGCGCCTGCGCCGGATGGGGCGCGCTGTGGTGCTGACCCGCGAGCCGGGCGGGACGCCCATCGGCGACCAGGTGCGCGCGGTCCTGCACGACCCGCAGAACGAGGAGATGGACCCCTGGGCCGAGGTGCTGCTCTATTCCGCTTCGCGCGCCCAACTGGTGAGCCAGGTTGTGCTGCCGGCGCTGGCAGCGGGCAAGATTGTCGTCTGCGACCGCTACTATGACAGCACGCTGGCCTATCAGGGCTATGGCCGCGGCCTCGACCTGGCGGCGCTGTGGGCGATCACCCGCCTGGCGACGCGCGGCCTGACGCCGGACCTGACGCTCTGCCTGGACATCGACCCGCAGCGTGGGCTGGAGCGGCGACTGCTCGGCGGTGGCGAGTGGAACCGCCTCGACGGGGAGGCACTGGCCTTTCATCGCCGCGTCCGCGCTGGCTATCTGGAGCTGGCCGGATTGGAGCCGGAGCGGTGGGTCCTTGTCGACGCGGCCCGTTCGGTCGACGAGGTTCACCAGGTGCTGTGGGCTGTGGTGGAGCGCCGTCTGTCGCAGGAGGGCGATGCGCCGCCCGGCCTATAGCTCGTCCTCAAAGGCGCTCTCTGCGCCCATCAGCTCCGGCATCGACTTTTCGATCTCTTCGGGGTCTTCTCCGGCTTCGAGGCGGCTGATCGCTTCCTCGAACTCGGGTTCCATCTCCTCGCCCATTTCGTCGGCCATGCGCCGCATGGCGCGTCCCAACGAGCGGGGATCGTTCTCGTCCAGGTCAGATAGCCACGATGGATCGGCCATGTCGTCGATGCGGCTGGACTCGGAGCGCACCACGCGCACGCGCGAGACGAGGCGGGTGAGGTGAGGGCTGTGGCAGCGAGGACAGACCGGTTGACTCTCCTCGGCGGCGGCGTAGGTGCGCCAAAAGA
The DNA here is from genome assembly GCA_034435295.1 of Anaerolineae bacterium. Lineage (GTDB taxonomy): Bacteria > Chloroflexota > Anaerolineae > B4-G1 > DUEL01 > DAOTYD01. Next base: position 15,543 of record DAOTYD010000141.1, read on the forward strand.
GCGCAACGCGGCGACGGCAGTTTTCACAGCGATATTCGTAGATGGGCATGCTCCCCTCCGTCGTTCTGCTTCTCGAGGCGGGATTATACCGCGCTCTCCGGTAGGGGGCAAGGGGGACACATGACAGATTTTTCACCTTCTCCATTGCTCATTGTGATCTCGGGCCCGGCTGGCGTGGGCAAGGATGCGGTAGTCGCCTGCTTGAAGGAACGCGGCTGTCCCTTCCACTTTGTCGTCACCGCCACCGACCGCCCGCCGCGCCCTGGCGAGGTGCATGGCCGCGATTACTTTTTCTATTCGACCGCCGAGTTTGAGCGGATGGAGCGGGAAGGCGAGCTGTTGGAGCACGCCATCGTGTACGGCCAGCACAAGGGCATCCCCAAGCAGCAGGTGCGCCAGGCGATGGCCTCCGGTAAGGACGTGGTGATGCGGCTCGATGTCCAGGGCGCGGCCACGGTGCGCTCGCTGGCCCCCGAAGCGGTGCTGATCTTTTTGTACGCCTCAGCGGAGGAATTGCTGCAGCGCATGAAACGGCGCGGCGCCGACTCGCCGGAGCAGATCGCCCTCCGCTCCGAAGAGCTTGCCGCCGAGATGGCCTATCTCGACATCTTTGACTATGTCGTGGTCAACGCGGAGAGCAGGCTCAATTGCGCCGTGGATCAGGTGCTCTCGATCATCGAGGCAGAGCACTGCCGCGTGCATCCCAGAAAGGTCGTGCTATGAGTCTGGAATCGCCACCTCCTGTCCAAATCGTGCGCCTGCAACTGCCGCAGACCAGACCGTTGTGGTCGTATGTCATTCTGGCGGTCAATGTGCTCATTTTCATCGCCGGTCAGCTCATTGGCCACAACCTCGTCCTGGCGCTGGGGGCCAAGATCAACGGGGCGATCGTCGCCGGCGAGGTCTGGCGGCTGGTGACGGCCATGTTTCTCCACGTCGACCTGGTCCACCTGGCTTTCAACAGTTACGCTCTCTTCAGCTTTGGGACGCTGGTCGAGCGGAACTATGGGCGGCAACGCTTTCTGATCGCCTATGTACTGGCGGGACTGGGCGGCAGCGCGCTCAGTTTCCTGCTCAGCCCGCGGCCCTCTGTGGGCGCATCGGGAGCTATATTCGGTCTGATTGGCGTATTGGGCGCCTACTACTTTATCTACCGACGGCAACTGGTCGCCGGTCCCTCACGTTTGCTGAACATTGTGGGCATCGTGTTCTACAACCTCCTCTATGGACTGATTACGCCTGCCATCGGCAATTGGGCGCACATCGGCGGGCTGCTGGCTGGCCTGGCCCTGGGCTGGGCGCTGGCCCCGCGCTACCAGTTGCGGCAGCCCGACCCATGGTTTCCTCCCCGCCTGGAAGATCAGAGTTCCGCCCAGCGCCAACTCTCTGGCATTGCCCTGGTGAGTATGGCAATCGCCCTGGTTGTCTTGGGGGGGATGTTGCGATGGAGGTGAACGGAGTCAGCCCGCTGTTGGGCTTGCTCGGCGTGGCCTTTTTCGTCTTTCTGAACGCCTTTTTCGTCGCGGCCGAGTTTGGCCTGGTCAGCGTGCGCCCGACGCGCATCGAGGAGCTGGTCGAGCAGGGCAACGCCAACGCCGTCGTCGTCCGCCGGGCCCTGGCTGACCCGGACCGCTTCATCGCCGCGACGCAGTTGGGCATCACCGTGGCCAGCCTGTCGCTGGGCTGGATCGGCGAACCGGCGTTGGCCGGGCTGCTGGCGCCTGTTCTGGCGTTTTTGCCCCAACGGTGGGCGGGCGCGGCGGCTCACTCTATCGCGACGACGGTGGCTTTTATCCTGATCACCTTTCTCCACGTCGTTGTCGGCGAACTGATGCCGAAATCCATTGCCCTGCAGAACCCGGAGCGCACGGCGCTGTTCGTCGCGCGGCCTACGGAGATCGCTCTCGCTCTCTTTCGCCCGGCGATCTGGGCGCTCAACGGGGCAGGCGGCGTCTTGCTGCGCCTCATCGGCATCCGTCCGGCCAGCGGTCACGAGCGCGTCCACTCGATTCAGGAGCTGCGCATGCTGATCGAGTCCAGCCAGGACGAGGGCGTATTGGAGGAGGAAGAAGAGCGCATGCTCAAGTCGATCTTTGACCTGCGCGCCATGCGCGCCGAGCAGGTGATGGTGCCGCGCACGGAAATGACCTGCGTTTCGGCAGAGGCCACGTTGCAGGAAGTGGCCGTGCTGGCTGCCCAAACCTCGCTGACCAAGTTCCCGGTCTTTGAGGAAGACCTCGACCACATCCTCGGCGTGCTGCACGTCAAGGACATGGTTCTTCCCATCAGCCAGGGCAGAGACGCTCTGACAGCGCGGGCGTTGATGCGTGAGGCGCTCTTTCTGCCCGAGACTGTTGCTGTGGGCGTGCTGCTGACAGCCTTTCGTCGCGCCCGTCAGCATATTGCCATTTTGCTGGACGAATACGGCGGCACGGCCGGCCTGGTGACGCTGGAGGATTTACTGGAAGAGATCGTCGGAGACGTGCAGGACGCTTTCGACCACGCCGAGCCGGCGGTGCGCTGGCAAGCCGACGGCAGCGCGCTGGTCGATGGGCTGCTGCAGATCGAGGAGGTCAACGAGGCGTTTGGCCTCTCGTTGGAGGATGCCTATTACACCACCCTTGGCGGCCTGGTGATGGGTTGTCTCGACCGCATCCCGGCGGTGGGCGATGAGCTGACCCTGGCCGAGCATGGCATTCGCCTGCGCGTGGAAAAGGTCGATGGGCTGCGGGCGGCCCAACTGCGCCTGACGCGCCTGTCCCCCACCCCTCCTGTCAAGGGCGCCGGAGAGGCCGCATGATCCAGGTCGCCGTCGACGACGTGGTGCAGATGCGCAAGCCCCACCCCTGCGGCGGGAAGGAGTGGGTCGTCACCCGTGTGGGAGCGGAAATCGGCCTGCGCTGCCTCACCTGTGGGCGGCGCGTGCTGCTTCCGCGTTCCCGCTTCGAGAAACAGGTCAAACGTTTCATGGATCGGCAAGACGGGGCGGCTGATGACCGCTGACCCGTTGCGCTTTCTCCTGCTCTATTCCAACACAGGCGGCGGACATCGCGGCGCTGCTCAGGCGGTGCAGGAGGCGCTGGAGGATCGCTACGGGGCGCAGGCTGCTGTCGAGCAGATCGACGCGCTGAGCGAGTACGCACCCTGGCCGTTCAGCGGGGCCCCAGACGCCTATGGCAAGACACTGCTGGCCGGCGGTTATCCATACGGCCTGGGCTTTCTCCTGCTCGACGGCCGGCGGCGGGCGCAGGCGCTCTCCCGCTTTTTCTGGCCCTATGCCCGCCAGGCCGCGCTGCGGCTGCTGGCCGAACATCCCGCCGATGTGGTTGCCGCCTTTCATCCCATCCCTGTCTGGTCTATGTGCGCGGCGCTGAAGGAGAGCCGTTCGACAACGCCGCTGGTGGCAGTGGGCACTGACCTGGCGGTGATGCACGCTTTCTACGTCGCGCCGGATGTGCGCCGCTACCTGGTGGCGACAGAGATCGCGCGGGCGGAACTGCTGCGCCACGGCGTCGATCCGGCGATGATCGAAGTGACCGGTTTGCCGATACGCCGCTCTTTTAGCCAGATTGCTCACCAGGACCCCTACGCGCTGCGCGAGCAGTTGGGGCTGGACCCGGCGCGCCCCCTGGTAGTGGTGATGGGGGGTGGGGTGGGGTTTGGGCCGCTGGAGCAGGTGGCGCGGGCGGTGGCGCGGGCCAGGCTGCCAGCTCAGGTGGTGGTGCTGACCGGCAACAACGAACGGTTAAGGGCGCGGCTGGAGCGCTGGCCGTTGCCCGCCCCGGCGCGGGTGCAGGGGTTCACGCCCGACGTTCACCTGTGGATGCGCGCTGCTGACGTGCTGCTGACCAAGGCCGGTCCCAACTCGATCGCCGAGGCGCTGGCGGTGGGGGTGCCGATGGTGCTGTGGGGGGCCATCCCCGTGCAGGAGACGCCCAACGTGCGCTGGGTGGTCGATGCGGGTGCGGCGCTGTGGGCGCCGGGTCCGCGACAGGCGACGGCGGCGACGGCGCGGCTGTTGGAAGACGCGGCGGAGAGGGAGCGCATGCGTCAGCAGGCTCGCCGCCTGGCCCGGCCGGAGGCCGCCATGCGGGTCGCCGAAGCGCTGTGGGAGATGGCCGGTGCTGGATCCTCACCTCGTCCCCACCTGCCTTCGGCGGGTTGTCCGGCGAAGCCGCCGGGGGTGGGGTAGAAGGCAGGCGGTTTTTCCCAGGTGCAGGGCAAGGGTATTGACGCGGCCGGCCCACGCCGCTGCCTGCTCGTTGACCTGCTCGACCGTGGGCAGCGGCTCCCTTTCGACCAGGGCGATCATCTCCCGCCAGATGTCCAGCGCGGTGCGATTGAGGCGGGCGACGGTCTCGCGCAGGGCGCGCATCTCTGCCGCCGGGTTTTCCCGCTGAAAACGCCGCCGCAGGAGCAGGTTGAACCACGCCTGGGCGATCTGCTCGTAGAGGCGCTGCGATGCGCTGCCCCAGACAATGGGCAGCAGACGGCGCAGCAGTTCGGCGCGGAGATCGGTCAGCGTGTAGGCTGGCAGCCACGGTGGGCCTGCGCCGCGGCCTTCTGCCCGCAGCCGCGCCGCCAGCGCTGTCCCCGCGTAGCAGCCGACCTGGTGAAAAGTGAAGGGGGTCGGTACGAGGGACAGCACCTCCTCCAGGAAATCGACCTCGGCGCGGATGGTCTCCAGCGTGCTCCACGGCTGGATGATCAGGCAGTTGAAATCGGCCACGATGCCCAGCGCGTCCAGCAGCGTCAGCGCTGCGACGTTCTGGGCGACGGTTGTTCCCTTGTCCAGCGTGTCGAGCGTGGCCTGGCAGCCGGACTCGATGCCCAGGTAGACCCGCAGCAGGCCCATCGCCTGCAACTGGCGGAAGAGCGCCTCTTCCACATCGTCGGCGCGGCTCTTGATGGTGAAGGCGATCTCCATGCCGCGCCGCTGCAGCTCCTCGTCGAGCGCGGCGACCCGCGCCGCGCGCGCCCGGCGAGGCGGCAGGAACTGCTCGTCGTCGAAGAGAAAGAGACGCGCGCCGCGGCGGTACAGCGCTTCCATCTCCTCCGCCAGGTTGGACATGCTGCGCTGGCGATAGGCTCGCCCGCCGGCGCGGTAAAAGCTGCTGGCCAGACAAAGGGCGCAGGCGTGATAGCAGCCACGGCTCGCTTCGACGGTGACAAAGCCGACGCCATGGGCGACGGGGAGCGGGTCATCCCATGCCGGGAAGGGCAGCTCGTCCAGGTTGGCCGTGGGGCGGGGCAGGGGATTGACGCCGCCGCGCCAGGCCAGGCCGGGCGTGGACTGCCAGTTCCCCTCTTCCAGGCCCGTCGCCAGTTGGACGATGCTGGCCTCGGCCTCGCCACGCAGGACGGAATCGAGCGCCGGGGCGGCAGCGAGCAGGTCGGCGCAGGCAAAGGTTGGCAGCGCGCCGACCATCGTCAGATGGGCAGCTATGCCGTTGGCGCGCAGGCGGTCCGCCAGGGCCAGGCTTTGTGTTGCCATGTGCTCAAAGAGGATGGAAAGGACGATCAGGCGCGGGTTTTCCTCCCGCGCCTGGGCAACGATCCCGGCGGCATGGCTGTCGGGCCCAAAGTGGAGACAGCGGGCGCTCAGGCCCGCCTGCCGCAACACGGCGGCCAGGGCGCGGGCGTTGAGGCGCTGCTGGCCCAGGTCCTCGATCAGGAGGACGTCCACTGGCGGCCTGTTCTCAGCCCAGGTGTACCAGCCCGTCCTGATCGACGGTCAGGGTTAGCGCGTCCACAGCCAGGCCGCGCCAGCCCCAATCGGCGACCACCTGGAGCATATAGCGCCCCGGCCTGGTCGGCGGCTGCCAGGTGACGCGGTCGCCCTCGTCGATCAGCGTGCCACCGGTCACGTTCCAGCGGCAGGTGGCGCCGGGCCAGGGGGAGCGAGCGGCAAAGGTCAGCCCGCCCTCCCAGTCGATACGCACAGAACGAACCTCGGCCAGCGGCAGCGGGGCGTGCGACTCGTCCCATGTCTCCTGCCAGTTCACGGTGATGACCGCCTGGGGGGAGATGGTCAGCGTGAGGGCATTGGCCTCGTCGCCCTCGACGGCCAGGCGGTAGGTGCCGGCCTGCGGCACAGTCAGCGTGAAAAAGCCCTCCACATCGGTAACAGCGTGCGTTTCCCCTGCCGGGCCGCTGGCAACGAGCGAGATGCCGGCGAGCGGTCGCCCGTCCTGGTCGACGACGGTGCCCTGGATGAGCGCGCCGGCCAGGTTGGGATCGAGCCACATTCCGCTGACCTGGGCGGTAAAGTGCTGGCCGGGGGCAAGGGTGACGGTTGGGAAGGGTGTGGG
>DAOTYD010000142.1:0-6959 GCA_034435295.1 Anaerolineae bacterium
GCAGTAGCCCCTCCGCCACCGGCAGCGGAGGAGGTCCTGCCCACGGCGACAGCGACCCTGCTGCCGCCCACGGCGACGGGGACACCGGAACTGCCCACGGCAACGCCGGAACTGCCCACGCCCCCGGCAACGCCGACGGCGCGCCCGACGCGCCCGGCAGTGACGGCCACTGCCGCGCCGCTGCCATCGCACAGCGACAGCCACAGTAGCGGCGCAAGCCCCGGCAGCCTGACCGTCGCCCTCGGCGCGTTGCCGCCCTGGGCGCTTCCGGCTGGCGGTGGGGCGTTGGCCTTTCTGCTTGTTCTGGGCGTCTGGGTCATCGTCCGCTTTGTCCACTACACCGGGCGCGATCTGGCGGTCAAGCAGAGGATGATCGCCGAGTCGGAGGCGGCGCGGCTGGAGGAGCGCCGCCGCCAGGTTGAGGCGGTGCTGGTGGGGCAGAAGGACTGGCAGCGCATCACCAGTCAGGTCATTGCTGACACACTGGGGCGGGCGGTGCAGCTCGACCCCGAAATCCCGCCGCGCGTCGGCGGCAAGCCCGCGCCCTACTTTACCGTCGCCGGCCTGAACGGGGTGCGCTACACCTTCACCACCGACATCAAGGCATTGCAGGCGGTGGGCCTGCTCAAGAAGCGCGTCAGGCCGCGGCGCATCGCCTCGCCGGTGGAGCCGGGGCTGGTCTGGCGACACCTGGCCGAGACGTGGCTGCGCCAGGCGGGCGAGGTGGTCCCCGCCGTGCCCCAGGGCGCGGTCTGGCATCTGGTGGAGGTGCGATGAGACGGCGGGCGCTGCGCTATGGCCCGGCGGCGCTGACCGCGCTGGTCGCCGTCAGCGCGCTGGCCTGTCTGGGCTCCTGGCAGCCTGCCAGGGTCAATGTGAGGACGCCCGCGCCCACCCCCACGGCCACGCTCGCGCCGCTCGACCTGTCGGCGGCGGACGAGTGCTTCTACCTGGCCTCGCTCTCCGAGGAGGCTGCCAGTGTCACCGGCTCGCTGGCGCTGGTGGCCCCCCAGGAGCGCCGCCGCCAGGCGTACCTGGCTGCCTCGGTCGCGCGCATGCTGGCCGATGAGGCGGCCAGGTACGAAAACGGCGCGGAACTGGCAAAGGTACTGAGCGACCTGGCCAATGCGCTCGAAGCCTATGACCTGCCCGGCATCACGGCAGCCTCGGCTGCCAACGCTGCTCTGCGCGCCGGGTACGCCTCCTGCGCCGCCCTGGACAATCCGCCATAAGCGATGAGCGACAAGCAATGAAGCGATAAGCAATGAAACAATAAGCGATACGCAACACGCGATATGCGACATGCGATATGCGATAAGCGATATGCGATACGCGATACGCGATACGCGATGGAGGAAAGATGAAAAACATCAAAAACATCCGCTGGCCCCTGGTCGTCCTCGGCCTGATCCTGGCCTGTGTGGTCACCGTGGCCGTCTTTGCCATCATCCGCCTGGGCCGCGGCACGCCGGTCCAGTTGCCGGTGGCCATCAGCGACATCCCCCCCGGCACGGCGCTCCAGCCGTCCCAGTTCCGCCTCCAGGCGGTGCGCGGGCTGGACGAGAGCACCCTCGATGCCTATGTCGAGGCCGACGAGTTCGCCGCCGTGGTCGGACATGAAACGCTGGAGATGGTCCACGCCGGTTCGCCGCTCCTCTGGGCGGCGGTCGATCCCGAACGCCAGGGCCGCCTGACGCTGGCCCTCTCCGACCCCGCCCACGTCGTCTACCCCCTGCCGGTCACCGCCGACCAGGTGGGCAACTATCTGGTGGCCGGGGATTACGTGGACGTCATCTTTACCCTGGGCCGCGTGGCGGCGCAGACGATGACGCACGTCGAGACGTGGAGGTACGACGGCCCCGCCGCGCCGGGCTGCCGCGCGCCGGGCATCACCACGACAGGCTACCTCTGCCCCGGCGATGCGCTCAGCCACACCCTGGCCTTCGACCTGCCGCTGGCCAAGGTCGTCCTGCCCAACGTCCGCGTCATGCGCGTCGAGCGCGAGCAGATCCGCACCTCGACCGCCAGCTACGGCCTGGGCGGCCAGGAGCAGCCCCAGCAGCAGGTCAGGGAGGGCGAGATCATCCGCATCTACCTGGAGCTGGACCAGCAGCAGGCGGAGGTGTTGAGCTTTGCGCTGCACAACGGGGCGCTCGATTTGCCGGCGCGGGCGGAAGCGGCAGGGAGCGAGACGGAGGGCTTTACCTGGCAGGATTTCGAGGAGCTGTTCTTCCACGGCCGCCCGCAGGCAGAACGCAGGGGGGAAGAATGAGCGAGGGGCAACTGAACATCGTCGTCGGTTTCTACAACTATGCCGACGTGCAGGCCGTCGAGCGCTACCTGGCCGGGACCGGCATCGCCATCCTCAGCGCGGTGCAGGACGCCCAGCGCGCCTTTGACGACGCGGTCAACCTGGAGGCCGACGCCGTGCTCCTCTGCCCCCAGGTGACCGGCTACCGCCATCAGATGATCCTCGACCTCCTCCTGCACGTCGAGCGGCCCATTCCCACCGTCGGGCTGGTGGAAGCGACCTCGGACGACGGGCGGGCGATGGTGGCCAGCGGGGCCAAAGGCTTTGTCACCCTGCCGCTGGACGAGACGCAGGGGGCCAGGATCGCCGTCATGCTGCGGGCGGCGGTCGACGAGGCGGCCAAAGAGCGGCAGGCGGGCAAGGTGACCGCGCGCACCGTCCCTTCCAGCCGCCTGCAAGCCTGGCAGGAGAAGGTGATCACCGTCTGGGTGCCCAAGGGCGGCGGCTCGACGCGCACCACCCTCTCGGTCAACCTGGCCGTGGCCCTCTCCCACTCGACGCTCGGCAACCAGCCGGTATGCCTGCTGGACTTTGACATGGCCAAGGGTGACTGTCACACGATGCTCGGCTTTACCGCCAACCCCGACCACGCCCGTCGCCACGGCTGGCCGCTGTTGGAGCGCGGGCTGTTCGATCTGGTCACCTGGTCGGCCAGCCGCTGGGGGCAGCAGGGCGAGGGGACGATCACGCCGGTCCTCCTGCGCAACTATACCGTGCGCTGGAACGAGGAGGGTCAGCTCGACCTGCTGCCGGGGCTGTACGCGCCGCACCAGGCCGACGCCCGCGAGTTCGACAACCGGCAGATGATCTACCAGATGGGGCGGCGCATCATCGAGGTCGTGCGGCAGATGTACGCCTTTGTCATCGTCGATGTGGGGCAGGATTTCACGCGCCCGCTGCACCGCGCGGCGCTGGAGGCGGCCAACGAGGTGCTGGTCACCGTCCCGCCGACGTGGACGGCGGTGGTCGACACGGCCAACGCCATGCCGCCGCTGCGCCACCGCTTTGGCGACCTGTCCAGGTTCAAGCTGGTCATCACCCGCTACAGCGCGGAGTTTGGCCTGAGCGAGAAGGAGATCATCCAGGAGATCGGCCTGCCGCGCCTGGTGACGATCCCGCACGACGCGGCGGTGGCGGAGACGGCGGTGAACAACCACACGCCCTTCGTCCTGACCGACGACGGGCCGTTGGGCGAGGCGGTGCGCGACCTGGCGGCGACGTATTTGCCCTACCTGGCGGAGAAGCGGCGTCGCTCCGTCTCGCTCTTTGCCGGTCTCCGGCGGGCGCTGGTGAGGGAGACATGATGCTCTACGCGCTGACCGAGGCGCCCGGTGACGCCGCTGAGGTCGGACAGGAGAGCCTGCTCCTGGCCGCCCTGGCCGCCCAGGGCCTGCCCGTCGCGCCGACGTGGGTGCTGGGGGCGTCGGCCTTTGACCGGGCGCTGACCGCAAGCGGCGTTGCCGACCAGGCGGCGGAGATCGCCTGGAATCTGCGCGGCGTGTGGAACGACCTGGACACGGCGCGGCGGGTGCTGGACGGCGTCGAGCCGCAGCGCCGCCGCGTGGCGCGCGCGCTGCGCCGGGCGGCGCTGGCCGACGAGCTGGGCCGCGAACTGGAGCATCTGGCGCTGATGGAAACGCTATGGACGCTGCGCCCGCTGCCGCTCTCCGAGGAGAAGGGGGTTTTCGGCAACCTGTTCCCTCCGCTCCTGAGCATGGCGGGCGGCGCGGCGCTGTGGGATGGCATCTGTCAGGTGTGGGCGACGGCGTTCAGCCGTCGCGCGCTGCTGTGGGCTGCCGGGCTGGAGATGGATCCGCCGCGCCTGGCCATCCTGCTGACGGCCATGCCGCCGATCACGGCGCGCGACTGCTCCGCCACGGCCACCGCCGCCTCCTCCGTCCCCGGCCTTGGCGGCCCGCTGGTGCGGGCGCTCTACGGGGCCTGGCAGGACGGGCTGGGGACGCTCTACAGCATCGCCTGCGGGCGCGCCGTGGCGCTCCCTGCCCATTCCAGGCGGCCGGCCCACGCGCTGGTGAGCAGGGAAGGCGGCGGGGGGCTGGAACGGGTCCCCTACCCGCCCGGCGACCCGCTGAGCGGCGAGGAGGCGCGGCGGCTGGGGGAGATGGCGCAGCTCCTGGCCGCCCATGTCGAGCGGGTGGCCTTTTTCTGCCCTGCGGAGGGCGAGCCGTTGATCGTGGAGGCGACATGAGCTTTTGGGATTGGAGCGGTCGTGAGCAGGAGGGGAGGCTGGAAGACACCTTTGCCCAGACGATGACGGAGGTGGCTGCCGCGCAGGCCCCCGACCCCTACAGTTTTATCCTGAACCAGGTGCGCGAGCGGCTGCGGACGGGGGCAATGCTCAGCGCGGCGCAACTGGAACACGCCGGCGAGGAGGAGGAGCGCCTGGTGCGCGACGTGGCCTTGCAGGTGGCGCGGCAGTATGCCTCGACCGCCGCCAGCCGCAACCTCCCCCGCCTGGACGAAGAGCCGGAGGTCATCGCCGGGCGGGTGGTCGATGACGTGCTGGGCTGGGGGCCGCTGGCCGAACTGATGGCCGACGCGGAGGTGGAAGAGATCTTTGTCAACGGCCCGGCGGAAATCTATGTCGTGCGCGCCGGGCGGCCCAAGGAACTGACGCGGCTGCGCTTTGTCGATGCGGGGGAGCTGCGGCGTTTTTTCAACCGCAAGCTCGACCGCGCCGGTGGCCACCGCGGCCTCTCGACCAAGACGCCGTGGGCCGACGGGCGGCTGGAGGACGGCTCGCGCTTCCACGGCATCATGCCGCCGCTGGTGGCCAACCGCGACAGCCTGGTGGTGACCATCCGCCGCTTCCGTCCGGTGGCCAGGACGCTCGAAGAGATGGTGCGCCTGGGGACGATGCCGCCCCAGGTCGGCGCGTTCATCGAGGCAGCGGTGCGCTCGCGGCTCAACATCGTCGTCGCCGGGGGCACGGCCAGCGGCAAGACGACCTTCCTCAACGCCTGCGGCAGCGCGCTGGCCGGCGACGAGCGCATCATCACCATCGAGGACACACCGGAGCTGCGGGTGCCGATCCCCAACTGGGTGCAACTGGTCACCCGCGAGGCCAGCGAGGGGGTGGAGGCGGTGACGATGGCGGACCTGGTGCGCCACGCGCTGAGGATGAAGCCGGACCGCATCTGGCTGGGCGAGGCGCGCGGGCCGGAGATGGCGTCGATCCTGACCGCCGCCAACACGGGGCACGAGGGCGTGATGTTCACCGTCCATGCCGACGATGTGTGGGCGACGCTGACGCGCATCGAGACGCTGGTGCAGGAGGGCAAGCCCGGCCTGCCGCTGCGGGCGATCCGCCTCAACATCGCCACGGCGCTGCACCTGGTGATCCACCTGAGCCGCATCCGCCTGGCGGACGGTTCGGAGACGCGGCGGGTGACGGGGGTGGGCGAGGTCAAGGACCGCCTGGAGGGGCAGGAGATCGTCGCCGAGATGCTGTGGGAGTGGGACAGCGAGCGCGGGGAGCTGGTCTGGACGCGCAACTTTCCCGGCCAGGCGCTGCGCCGTCGCCTGCTCGGACGGGCGGGATTCGATTTTCAGCGGGTCGTGGAGGGGCAATGAACAAGGTAGCCACAGATTACAGCCACAGATTACAGCCACAGATTACAGCCACAGATTATCACAGATTATCACAGATTATCACAGATTGATCAGAAGCGTCTGTGTAATCTGTGATAATCTGTGGCCAAAAAATCAATCTGTGTAAGAGGTGACAAATGAACGAGCTGCTGCTTGCCCTGTTGCCTGCCCTGCTGGCCGGAGTCCTGACGCTGGGGCTGGTCCTGGCGGCGACGACGCGCCCGCGGCGGGTCGTGCGCGTCCAGCGCGAGACGCTCCTGCCGGGCATCCAGGTCCGCCTGGACCGCGCCCGGCTGGGCGTCAGCGCCGCCGACTATATCACGCGCTCGCTGACCTACGGCGCGCTCTTCGGCCTCTTGATGACGCTGGCGACGGGGGCCTGGCTGACCTTCCCCGCCGGGCTGGTGGCGGGATTTGCCTTCGTCTGGTCGCGCCTGGAGGACGAGCGCAACGAGCGGCTGAACCGCTATCACAAGGCGCTGGCCAGCGCCGCCGATACCATCGTCAACTCGTGGCGGGTGCGCCCGTCGATGAACCGCGCGCTGGAGGCGGTGGCCACCTACGGCCAGGGCGACGTGGCGACGGATTTCGAGGAGGTGCGCGCGAGCGTGCGCAGCGGTTCGAGCCTGCCGGCGGCCCTCCAGACTGTGGCCGACCGCCGCCAGAGTCCGGTCTTTGACGCGCTGGCCACCGCCCTGATCGTCGCCGAGGAGGCGTCCGGCGAGGTCTCGGAAATGCTGGCGCAGCAGGCCATAGCCACGCGGCAGATGGCCGTCATCTACGAGGAGACCATCGACGAGCAGCGCGGCCAGCGGGCGGATGTGATGTGGGGCATTGTCGGCCCCTGGGGGGTGATGGCGATGATCCGCCTGTTCACCATCGCCACCGGCGGGCTGGGCTACGGCACCGAGTTCTTTCGGACGCTGCCGGGGCAGATCGCGGCGGTGGCTGCGGCGGCGCTGACCGTGGTGGCCTATGTCAACTCGCACCGCGTCGCCGGGCGGGGGCTGGTCGTGGAGCGGGTGGAGCTGGAGAG
>DAOTYD010000143.1:0-18425 GCA_034435295.1 Anaerolineae bacterium
CCTGACCCCCGCCGCGCGCCTGCGCGACGTGCAGGCCGTGGACGTCATCGCCTCGATCCTGGACAGCCTGCCCGTGCCCGGCGTCGAGTCAAAGTAGATGGAAGCGCAGGTCCGCATCCGCCTGGAAACGCGCCTCCTGCCGGCGCTGGTCGCCCTGCTGTTGATCCTCCAGATGGCCGCGCCCTATCGCGGCTGGTGGGTGCTGCTGGTCGGCCTGGGCGGACTGTGGCTGCTCACCTACCTCTGGACGCGCATCCTGATCGCCGGCCTGCACCTGGAGCGGCGGGCGCAGACCGGCCTGCTCCAGGTCGGCTCGCGCGTCGAAGAGCATTTCACGCTGCGCAACGACAGCCCCCTGCCCGCCCTGTGGGTCGAGGTGACGGCCCACTCTACCATGCCCGGCGACTATGGCGGCCTGGTCACGACCCTCGGCGGGCGGCGCTCGCTGCGCTGGCAGAGCCGCGCCATCTGCATCCGCCGCGGCCTCTTCACCCTCGGCCCGACCACGCTCCGCACGGGCGACCCCTTTGGCCTCTACACGGCCACGGTCCACTACCCGGCGACGGCTTCCCTGACCGTCCTCCCGCCGCTCGTCCATCTCCCCTCTATCCACATCGCGCCGGGCGGCCCGCTCCAGACGGGCGAGGAGAGGACAGCCGCCGCTGCGGCCCGTTTCACCGTCAGCGCTGCCGGCGTGCGCGAGTATCAGCCGGGCGACAGCCTGCGCTGGATCCACTGGCGCACCACCGCCCGCCACGACGCGCTCTTTGTGCGCCTCTTCGACGGCACGCCGCCGACCACGAGCTGGTGGCTGCTGCTCGACCTGGAAGGGCGCGTGCAGGTGGGACGCGGGCTGGACGCCACCGACGAGCACGCCGTCATCCTGGCCGCCTCTCTGGCTGACCAGGGCCTGCGCGCCGGCCGCGCCGTCGGCCTGGCGGCGCACGGCAGGGAGACGCTGTGGATGCCGCCGCGCGAGGGCGACACGCAGCGCTGGGAGATCCTGCGCGCGCTGGCCCAGGCCGAACGCGGCAACCGCCCCCTCGACGACCTCATCGCCCGCATGCAGGGCGCCCTCGCCCGCCAGGCCAGCCTGGTCATCCTCACCCCCTCGCTGGAGCGATCCTGGATCGAGTCGCTCGTCCTGCTGATCGAGGGAGGCGCCCTCCCCTCCGTCCTGCTGCTCGACCCCGTCTCTTACGGCGGCAGCGGCGACCTGGCTGCGGCGCAGGCGCTGCTGGCCGAACTGGGCGTCCCCTGCACGGTCATGACCCACGCGATGCTCGACCAGCGCGGCCTCTATGCCGCCGCCGCGCGCGGGCGACGGCTGCCGCAGGCGCGCCCGGCGCGGCCCCTCCCCTCCCCGCTCGATCCGGTCTGGAGGGTGCTGACGTGAGCGCGGCGAGCCGGCTCCCAGGCCGCGACGCGCTGCGCCGCGCCCTCCGCCGCCTCCGGCCAGAGCCGCAGACGCTCCTCTCGCTGCTGCTGCTGCTCACGCTGACCGCCAGCGTCGCCTGGGGGCTGGCTTCCACGCTCCCCGCGCTGGACATGCCCCTGCTGCTGACATTGGGCGCGCTGGGCCTGCTTGCCGGCTGGCTGGCCGCGCTCACCCGCCTCTCTGACGGCGGCGTTGGCGCGCTGGGCCTCCTGCTGGGCCTGGCCGCGACGCTGGCCCGCGTGGGCCGCCTGGGGGCCAGGCTGTGGCCTGCCCTCGCTGATCTGGCTGTGCAGGTGGAAGGCTGGCTCGCCGGCGGGGCGCTGCCCGACTGGATGGCTGCCTGGCAGGCGCTCGTTGCCGTCGGCCAGGACGTGGCGGTGATGGTCGGGCGGGCGCGCGCCTGGCTGCTGGTCGCCGGCGGCGCGCCCGACCCGGTGGCGCTGGCCCTGCTGTGGGGGCTGGCGGTCTGGCTGGTGGCCTTTTTCGCCGCCTGGATGGTGCGCCGCCACGACCGCCCCTGGTGGGCCATCGCCCCGGCCATGGCCCTGCTGGCGACCCGCCTGGCGGTCAGCAAAGCCCCTGTCGTGGCCTTGCTGCCGCTGCTGGCGGCGGCGCTGCTCCTGCTGGCGCAGCGGGCGCAGAAGGGCCGCCGCGCCCGCTGGGAGGCGGCGCGGCTGGAGATCGACGAGGACATCCGCGCGCCGCTGCTGCTGTGGTCGCTGGGCCTCTCGCTGGCGCTGGCGCTGCTGGCCGCCTTCCTCCCCGCCTTCTCGCTGCGCGACCTGATCGAGCGGCTGCGCCCGCGCGTGCTGGTCTATGTCGTCGTCGAGCCGCCGCAGCGCGGCGGGCTGAGCGGCGAGGAGGCGCTGGCGCTGGACGGGGCGCGCGTCGTCGGCATGCCGCGCAGTCACCTGCTCGGCGCCCCACCCGACCTCTCGCGCCAGGTGGTGATGTTCGTCACCACCGACGACCTGCGCGCCGACATGCGCGATCCGCCGCGCTACTACTGGCGCAGCCTGACCTATGACCGCTACAGCAGCCGCGGCTGGTCGAGTGGGGAGTTCGAGCTGGCCGTCTATGACGGCGGCGAGCGGCTCATCACGGCCACCCTGCCCTACCAGCGCGTGGTGCGCCAGAACGTCCAGGTCGTGAGCGACCAGGGCGGGCTGCTCCATGCCGCTGGCGCGTTCGTCACTGCCAGCCAGGATTTCTACGCCGCCTGGCGCTCGCCGGAGGACCTCTTTGGCGTCTCTATCGGCGCAGCCGACCTCTCCAATGCCGCCGCCGCGCGCGTCTATCGCGCCGAGTCGCTCGTGCCGGTCGTCAGCGTCGAAGAGCTGCGGGCGGCGGGGACAGACTATCCGGCCTGGGTGACGGCGCGCTATCTGGCCCTGCCGGAGAGCCTGCCCGAGCGGGTGCGGACGCTGGCGCGCGACCTGACTGCCGCCGCGCCGACGCCCTACGACCAGGCTGCCGCCATCGAAGCCTACCTGCGGCGCATCCCCTACAGCCTGGACGTGCCGCCGGTCCCGCCCAGCCGCGACGCGGTTGACTATTTCCTTTTCGACCTGCGGCGCGGCTATTGCGACTATTACGCCACGGCGATGGTCGTGCTGGCGCGCGCGGCCGGCCTGCCGGCGCGGCTGGTGGTCGGCTACAGCAGCGGCGCCTACGACCCGGACAATGCCCGCTACATCGTCACCGCTGCCGACGCCCATGCCTGGGCCGAGGTCTATTTCCCGCCCTATGGCTGGATCGAGTTCGAGCCGACGAGCGGGCAGCCGCCGCTGGAGCGGCCGCGCCGGGCGGGCGCCCCCGCGGCGGCGCGGGCGCGGGGGGGAGAGAGCCTGGACAAGGCGCCGGCGGCGCCGGAGGTGGCCAGGCGGGAGAGGGGAGCGGGAGCGGCCGGTCTGTTCATTGCGCTGGCGCTGCTGGCGGCGGCTGGCGGCGCGGCGCTGGTGCTCGACGGGTGGGCCTTGCAGGAGCTGCCTCCGGCGGCGGCAGCAGCGACGCTCTACCGCCGTTTGCGGCGCTGGGGGCGCTGGCTGGCGGCGCCGCTGCGCCCGGGCGACACGCCAGAGGAGACGGCGCGGGCGCTGGCGGCGCGGCTGGAGGGGGCGGCGGCCGAAGGGGCGGCGCGCATCGCCGCCTTTTACGCCGCGGCGAGCTATGCGCCTTCTCCGCCTGGGGAGGGAGAGAAAGCGGCAGCGCTGCGCGCCTGGGCGGCGCTGCGGCTGCGGCTGGCGTGGGCCAGGCTGCGGAGGGCCTGGAAAGGCTGTCCTATGTCTCGCACGTTGCGGCGATAATCTGCTGCATTGCCTGGGCCGCGGGATGGCCGAGCGCCCGGAACAGCGGCTCGGCGCGGCGGGCATAGATGCAGGCGCGTTTGTTGTGGCCGTGATAGAACAGGACCCGGGCAAAGTTACCCCAGTCCACAGCCACATCGTAACGGCTGCCGATGCCCTGGTGGAGCGCCACGGCCTGTTCGAGCCATTTTTCCCCTTCTTCGATATTCCCCTGCTGAACCAGGAGACGGCTGAGGGCGCCATAGACGTTGGCTTCGCCCAGCCGGGAGCCCACGGCGCGGAAGAGGGCCAGCGCCTGCTCGTAACTGGCCAGCGCCGCGTCGTTCTCATCGCGGAAGCGCTGCACGTCGCCGATGGCCCGGAGCGTGTAGGCTTCGCCCAGCCGGTCGCCAGCCCCATGCGCCGCCTTGCTGCCGCGACGGAAAAAATCCTCTGCTTCTGCCGGCCAGGAGAGCAACATGTAAAAGTTGCGCAACCTGCCGGCCAGACGCGCCGCGCGGCTGATGCCCTTCTCTGGCTTCTCCTGGGCCAATCCCCAATCCAACCAGAAGCGCAGGTTGGGCAGTTCGGCGACCAGGATCCCCATGCCACGGCGGTGCTCCGCTCTGCCAAGCAGCTCGTCGGCGCGTTCTACCAGCGCCAGGTAATGGTCCAGCGCCGCCGGTCCATACACGTCAGCCGCGCCAGGAGGCAGCCGGCGGGCGGCATAGGCGCGGGCCGGCCCCGGCAGCCGCGCCCGCTCTCCCTCCATCTCGACCAGGGAGATGTCCCGCAGGACGGGCAAACCGCCTGCAACTTTGCCCAGAACAGCTTCCAGGGTTGCCACATCAGCGCCGCCAGGAAAGAGAGCCAGCAACGGAAACAGACGTGCCGCTCGCGGCTCGCTTTGCCGCAGGCGTTGTTCGGAAAGGCCCAGCGAAAACTCGACGCTGGTCAGTTTGTCCTGTTCCTCTGCTGTGAGCGCCGGATCTCTCAACGCCCGCTCGCGCTCGGCCTCCAGGTCGCGCAGCAGGCTGCGCAGGTCAGTGCGGCGGAGCAGGCTGGCTGCCAGGCGGATCGCCAGGGGATAGCCATCTAGAAACTGGAGCACTGCCAGCAGCTCCTCTTCGCTGCCTGGCAGGTCATCGCGTCCCAGGAGAGCCCAGCTCACAAAGAGGCGCGCTGCCTGGTCAGGGGCCAGCCGGCCCAGCGGCCGCACTTTTTCCGGCAGATGGCCTGCTGCTTCCCTTGTGGTCAGCAAAAGGCGCAGCCCATTGCCTCCCTCCAGAAGCGCCTGAAGCAGGGCGCGAACGCCGCGCCGTTCGGCAGCGACGAGCATGTCCAGGTCATCCAGGATGAGCAGGCGCTCCTCTTTTCCCAATACTGCCGCCAGCGCCTCCTGACTGCCGGCCAGTTGAGGGTCCAGGCCGCAGGCTGTGACAATGCGCAGGCGGGCCACCGCCGCATCTGCCACCTCACGCAGATCGACAAAGGTGATGCCTGCAGGGAAGCGACCGCGCTCGGCCAGCCAACGCCCCGCTTCTTTTGCCAGCTCGGTCTTGCCGATGCCCCCAAAACCGGTTATGGTTACCAGGCGATGGCCACTCAGGTCGCACAGAACGGCGTGTAGTTCGCTTTCGCGGCCGGTGAACGTTTCCAGTCGTGGGCCCAGGTTGTGCGGTGTGGATTGAGGCCAGCTTACAGTGGGAGGAGCAACGGGCAGGTCGGGGAAGAGAACCTGGTTATGGTTGCCGTTCTCTGGCAGGAGGAGAAAACGGGCCTCCTCCAGCGCCGCGCGGTCAGGCTGGCCGATGGCGTGGGCTATGCGGTCGAGGTCTGTATCCACCCGCACGCCCGTGCGTCCGATCTCCACGGCCTGAGCAACAGTGTGGCCGGCCAGCAAAGCGGGGTAAAAGTGGCGGGCAAAAGCCGCTGCTGCCAGATCGGCCACCCCCTCGGCGGCGGCAATAACGACGACGTGGGGGATACCGGCATCGAGTAGCGCTTTTGCCGCGCTTTCCGAATGGCAGGCGGAGAGAAAGGCCAGGCGGAAAGGGACGCGACCGCCGGGAAAGAGAACGCGGCGCAGCGTATCTCCCTTCAACGGCATCGCTTCGCCTGCCTGGTTCTCAAAGATCAGGCTGTCCTGTCCTCCGTGGCCAGAAAAGTGGAGCAAGTCGAAGGAGCGCTTTGTCAGCAGCGCCAACACCCGCTCTGGCTCGGCGATGTCCACATAGAGCGCGGCGGCGCGCTCCATGTGGCCCATCTGCTCGCGGAGGCGGCTTACTTCCGCCTCCAATCCCAGCCGCCCGACCGGTCGGCCCCAACGATCAACCAGGGGACGGGCCAGCAGCGCCAGGATGGTGGCCGGTTGCGTCATCGCGCGCTGAGGATGCTCTGCAGGCGCAGCGCCAGGCTCATGTCGCCGCTGATCTGGAGTTTGCCCTGCATAAAGGCGGCCATGGGGTTCAGCTTGCCCGTCGCCAGGGCCACAAAGTCGTCGGCCTCCGCCGAGAGCGTCATCCGCGGCGGCAGCGACTCGCCCTCTTCCAGCGTCAGCGCGCCATCGACCATGCGCAGCGTCCATTTGCCGCCGCCCTGGCCGCGCAGGTCGAACAGGATCACGGCGTCTTCCAGTCCCAGCCCGGCCACCTGCGCCGGGTCGATGCGGGCAATGCTCTCCAAAATCTCTCTGACGGTCATCTGACAACCTCCCTGGGAATTGCCGGCAAGTATAGACCCATCCAAACGGTTTGTCAATCCAACCCCCCCCAAAGATCGCCTCGGGAGCTTTGCACACTTGCATACTTGCACACTTGCATACTTGCACACTTGCATACTTGCACACTTGCATACTTGCACACTTGCACACTTGCACACTTCCCCCTTCCGTGGTACAACCTCCCCCATGAACACCGACTCGCCAGACCTGCACCAGCAGCGCCGGGCGCTGGAGGCGCTGATCGAGCAGGAGGGAGAGCTGACCCCGCGCCATCTCCAGGCAGCGCTGCGACGCTTCCCGCGCCGCGACGGCGGGCTGTTTGGCCGCGTCGAGCTGGGACGCGCCTACCAGGCGCTGTGCGCCGCCGGCGAGATGGCCAGCGACCCGCGCCTGGAACGGCTGCTGCACCGCAAACCCACCCGCACCATCTCCGGCGTCGCCCCGGTGACCGTGCTCACCCCACCCCACCCCTGCCGCGGCCGCTGTCTCTACTGCCCCAACGTGCCCGATGCTCCCGTCTCCTACCTGCCGGACGAGCCGGGCGTCCAGCGCGCCATCCGCTTCGGCTATGACCCCTATGCCCAGACCGCCGGGCGCATCCGCGCCCTGCACAACATCGGCCATCCCACCGACAAGGTCGAGCTGCTCATCCTGGGCGGCACCTGGTCGGACTATGACCCCGCCGACCAGGCGCGCTTTGTGCAGCGCTGTCTGGAGGCGATGAACGGTCAGCCGGCGGCCTCGCTGGAGGAGGCGCAGCGCCAGAACGAGTCCGCGCCGCACCGCAACGTCGGCATCACCGTCGAGACGCGGCCCGACTGCATCAGCGACGAGGAGATCAGGCGGCTGCGTCGGCTGGGAGTGACGCGGGTGCAGCTCGGCGTGCAGAGCCTGGACGACCGCATCCTGGCGCTCGTCCGGCGCGGCCACGGCGTCGCCGAGACGCGGGCGGCGGTGCGACGGCTGCGCCGCGCCGGTTTCAAGATCGTCCTCCACTGGATGCCCAACCTGCCCGGCGCAACCCCTGCCAGCGACCTGGCCGATTTCGAGCGGCTGTGGGACGATCCGGCGCTGCGCCCCGACGAGCTCAAGGTCTACCCCTGCCTGCTGCTGGAGGGCACCGGTCTCTACCGCATGTGGCAGGAGGGGCAGTACCAGCCCTATGACGAGCCGACGCTGATCGAGCTGCTGATCGAGTGCAAGCGCCGCATTCCGCCCTACTGCCGCCTCAACCGCCTCATGCGCGACATTCCCGCGCCGGACATTGTCGCCGGCGTGGCCCGCTCCAACCTGCGCCAGGTCGTGCAGCGCGCCATGGCCGCGCGGGGGCTGCGTTGCCGCTGCATCCGCTGCCGCGAGGTGCGGGAAACGGCGGTGGAGATGTCAGCGCTCCGCCTGGGCGACCTGGTCTATGAGACCAGCGACACGGTCGAGCATTTCCTGACTTTCGAGACGGAGGAGGGTCGCCTGGCGGCGCTGCTGCGGCTCTCGCTGCCGCAGGGCGACGTGGAGTTGGAGGAGCTGCGCGGCAGCGCCGTTGTGCGCGAGCTGCACGTCTATGGGACGGCGCTGGAGCTGGGCGAGCGCCAGGCCGGGCGTCCGCAGCACGGGGGGCTGGGGACGCGGCTGCTGGAGGAAGCCCGCGCCATCGCCCGGCAGGCCGGCTTTGGCCGCCTGGCGGTGATCGCTGCCGTGGGGACGCGGCCCTACTACCGCGAGCGCGGTTTCGAGTTGGGGGAGCTATACATGAGCTGTGACCTGTCATGAGCAGGCGAATTGCCCTCCACGCCGCGCCGGCCCATCGGGAGAGGCCACGGCTGCGGCCCGTCGTTGTCCGCCGGGCAGCCGATTATCCCGATGTGCCAGCGCCTTACCTCAAGATCGCCCAGAGCTATGCCAATCCGCTCTGGTTCGGCCCGCCGCTCTGCGACGAGCTGATCGCGCTGGTGAGGCACATGTTCAGCGAGGAAGAGGCCGAACTGGTGCAGCACATCAGGTCGCCGCTGGGCAAGACCGCCGCGGCCGTCGCGCGGGCGGCGCGGCGGCCGGTGGAGGAGGTGCGGCCGGTGCTGGACCGCGTCGCCGACGAGAAATCTCTCCTCCTGAGCCTGGGCGACGGACGGCGCAGGCGCTATCACCTGCTGCCGCTCATCCCTGGCGTCTTTGAGCTGGTGTTGGTCCGCCCGTCGCTGGAGGGGCTCGACGGCTGGCACCGTCGCTTTGCCGGGCTGTTCGCCGCGCTGTACGATACCGGCTTTTTTGCGGTCTATAGCGACCAGCCCGTTCCGCTCATCCGTCACCTGCCGGTGGCCCAGAGCATCGAGGCGCAGCCGATGGCGCTGCCTTCAGATCGGTTGGAAGCGGTGCTGAAGCGCTACGATGTGTTTGCGGTGGGGCTGTGCCAGTGTCGCCTGGCCGAGCGGCTGCTGGGTCGCGGCTGTGACAGCCCGCTGGAGACCTGTGTCGCTTTCGGGAGCGTGGCGGAGGTTGCCATTGCCAAGGGCAAGATGCGCCGCATCGGGATGAAGGACGTGCTGACGATCAAGGCGGAAGCAGAGGATGCTGGCCTGGTGACGTGGGTGCTGGAGACACATGTCGGGCCGCTGCGGGCGGGCACGTCGTGTTCCTGTTGCGGCTGTTGCTGCCACGCCCTGCGCCTGATCGGCCAGTTCGACGCGCCGGGTCTCTTTGCCCCGCCGCACTTTGTGCCCCACCTGGAGGCCGGGCGCTGTGTCCATTGCGGCCGCTGCGCCCTTGTCTGTCCGACGGGAGCGATTGTCGTCGACGCGCAGAGCGGCAGCTATCAGCACCTGCGCGAGCGGTGCATCGGCTGCGGGTTGTGCGTCACGGCGTGCGAACGGGGCGCCCTCCACCTGGAGGCAGAGCTCCCCCACCGCGAGCTGTCGCCGGGGCTGCTTTCAGTCGCGTTGCGGGCGGGGCCTGGCTATTTGCACAACGTATGGGCGGCGTGGAGGGGACGGCGGTAGCAGAAGGGGCAGCCTTTTCGCATAGCCTGATTTTCTGTTCAGAGCAAGAACCAGCCGGGATGTTTCCCCAAAGCGTCTTCTTTGTGACTATGCGAAACGGGTTATTTAGCGGAGAACGGGATTCTTCGGCGCTTTGCGCCCCAGGATGACGGGTTACAGATACAGGAGAGGGTTCGTATGGCTATCCATCAGGTGGACATCAGTGACCGTCGCGCGGTGCAGCGTTATCTCGATCTGCCGTTTCGCCTTTACCGCGATAATCCTCTCTGGGTGCCGCCGTTCGCCAGTGAAGCACGCGCTCAGCTCGACCCCGCCCGCCACCCCTTCTACCAGCACTCGCAGGCCGCTTTCTTCCTGGCTACAACGGGCAGCGAGGCCATCGGCCGCATCGCCGTGCTCGATAACCGACGCTACAACGAATACCACGGCGAGCGGACAGCCTTTTTCTACCACTTTGAGTCGGTCGATGACCGCTCCGTCTCGCGGGCCCTCTTCGACGCGGCCTTTGATTGGGCGCGCGAGCGCGGCCTGGATCGGCTGTGGGGACCCAAGGGCTTTTCCGCCGTGGACGGCCAGGGCGTGCTGATCGAAGGCTTTGAGCACCGCCCTGCTATGGGCGTCCCCTACAACCCCGCCTTCTACGCCGCCCTGCTGGAAGACGCCGGCTTCCGGAAGCAGCTCGACTTTGTCTCCTGCTACCTCGACCGCAACATCGGCCTGCCGGAGCGCTTTCTGGAGGTCGCCGAAAGGGTCCGCCAGCGCCGCAACCTGCGCACGCTCAGCTTCCGCAGCAAGGACGAGCTGCGGGCCATGATCCCGCGCATCGCCGCCGTCTACAACCAGTCCTTTGTCGAGGTACAGGGCTACACCCCGCTCACAGAGGTCGAGGCCAGGGCCATCGGCGAACGCATCCTGGCCGTCGCCGACCCCACGCTGATCAAGCTGCTGGTGAAGGACGACGAGATCGTGGGCTTTATCCTGGCCTATCCCGATCTCTCAGCCGCCATCCAGCGCTGCCGCGGCCACCTCTGGCCGACGGGCTGGCTGCATCTGAAGCGCGAGTTTGGGCGGACGGAGTGGATCAACTTTAACGGGGCGGGGATTCTCGCCCCTTACCGTGGCCTGGGAGGCAACGCCCTGCTCTACGCCGAGATGCACAACGTCCTGTGGAAACGCACCCAGTACCAGCACGGCGACCTGGTGCAGGTGCAGGAAACCAACATGCGCATGATCCAGGAGCTGGAGGCAGTAGGGGTCAGGCCGTACAAGAAACACCGCGTCTATGTGCGGCCGCTGTAAAGGCGAAAAAAAATCCTCCCGCAGGTTTCAGGGCCCGCGGGAGGACAGGCGCTAATCCGTCGGCGGCTCTGGCGGCGACTTCTCCGCCTCTTTTTCTGGCTGCTCTCCCAACAGCGGCGCCAGGCTCTTGATGGCGCGGATCAGGTCCATGCCGGTCAGCGCCTCGACGGTCGCCGGCACCTGAGCGATCACGTCGGTAATGTCCCGCGTGACCCGCGAAGCGCCGGCGCCCTCGCCGCTGTTGATGATGACGATGCGCTCGGTGCGCGCCAGCGGCTGGGCGATGGCCTCGGCCACCTTGGGCAGGCTGTCGATCAACTGCTGGATGATCGCCGCCTGGTTGTACTGCTGCCAGGCCGCGGCCTTTTTCTGCATCGCCTCGGCCTCGGCCAGGCCCTGGGCCTTGATCACCTCGGCCTGGGCCAGACCGCGCGCCCGCGTCGCGTCCGCCTCGGCCTCGCCCAGCGCCCGCACCGCCGCGGCCTTGCCCGCCGCTTCCATCTCCAGGCGCGTCTTTTCCGCGCTGGCGCGGGTCTCGATCTGGTAGCGCTCGGCCTCCGCCGGCTTGCGCACGGTGGCCTCCAGCTCCTTTTCTCTGCGGATGACCTCCTGCGTCTGTACCTCGATCTGTTTCTGCTTGGCAACGACCTCGATCTGGACCTCTTCGGCCTTGACCTTTTGATTGACAATGTTCTGCTGGAGGGTGTAGGCCAGCTCCGCCTCAGCCCGCTGACGGTTGGTCTCGGCATCGTATTTGGCCTTTTGCACGGCGTAATCCTTGCCCGCCTCGGCGATCTTGGTCTCGGCGCGGAACTTGGCCGTCTCGCCCTCCTGCCGCGCCTCGGCCGACCTGATCGTGGCATCCCGCGCGGCCAGCGCCTGGCCGATCTGGGCATCCCGCTTCACCTCGGCGGTGCGCGCCTGGCCCAGCGCGTCCAGATAGCCCTGGTCGTCACGGATGTCCTTGATCGTGAAGGAGACGATGCCCAGGCCCATGTTGGCCATGTCGACCGCCGAGACTTCCTGCACCCGCTGGGCAAAGGCGTCGCGGTCCTTGTAGATGTCCTCCACAGTCATCGTGCCCAGGATCGCCCGCAGGTGACCGGCCAGTGTCTCGTGAGCAACCTGCATGATCTCGTTCGAACTCTTGGAGAGGAACTGCTCGGCCGCCGTGCGGATGGAGACGTCGTCGCCGCGGATTTTGATCTGGGCCACGCCGTCCACCGTGACCGGCACGCCCTGCTCGGTATAGACCTCCGGCGTCTGGACGTGAATGGTCATGATTTCGAGCGACAGCGTATCGACGCGCTCGACGATGGGCAGGATGATCGCGCCGCCGCCCTTGACGATGCGAAAACCGACCCTCTCCTTTTCTCCCGTGACGGGGTTGACAATCGTGTGGCGCCGGCCGGAGATCACCAGGACCTGGTTGGGGCCGACCTTTTTGTAGCGCGAGGCCAAAAAGCCCAACAGGACAAAGAACACAAAGAGGATGCCGCCGATCACGACGACAGCCAGGCCGATCCACTCTCCCAATCCACCCATGGTCTTTTCCCTCCTATGGTCGCACTACTTTTCTTCTCTGGGCCGCACCACCAGCACGCCGCCGATGACATCGGTGACTGTCACCAGTGCGCCTCGCGGGATAGCCGTGCCGTCTGCCGAGCGCGCCGTCATAGTGACGCGGCTGCCGCGCACGACAAGCGCCACCTCCCCCACCCTACCCTGGGGAATCGGCGCAGTGACCTCGCCCGTCTTGCCGATGTAATCGCCCGTCTGCACCTCGCTGGAGCCCTGCGCCGCCATCAACACGCGCGTGTAGAGGAGAAACATCGTCCCCGAAAGAAGCAGTCCGCTGGCCGCCGCAATCACCCCACCCAACAGCGGGGAAAGAGCAGTAAAGTTGTTCAACAGAAAGCCCACGCCGCCAAAGGTGGTGATAAAGGTGGCAATGGTGATCGGGCTGAGCGGCGAGAGGCCCACCTGCGGGTGATCCACGTCGTGGGAAATGTCGTGGGCTATGCCCACATCCAGATGCAGGTCGGGTCCGCCGGGGTGCAGATCGACGCCCGGCAGGTCCACGTCGACGCCGTGCGGCAGATCGATGTGCGAGATTTGCCCCAGCAGCACGGCAATGATGGCATAACCCAGGCCCACGCCAAAGAGGATAAAATAGACACAGCTCAGCGTTTCTGCACCGGACAGATTCATGACCGCTCTCCCTTCCCCGTGGACAGACTCATTATACCCCGACTTTTTCCCCCGCGCCAGACGCAAAACTGACGCCGCGCTGACGACCTTGTCATTGTGAGGCCTCGAAGGGGCCACAACGGGATTCTTCGTCGCTCAGGCGGCTCTGCCTTCGCTCCTCAGAATGACAGCCCTCTCCAATTGTCATTCTGAGGCCCCGAAGGGGCCGAAGAATCTCGTTGCTGACCGTGTCATGACAGCCCTCTGCGAGGGCCTGCTGGCAACCTGTCAACGAGACTCTTCGCGTCCCTTCGCTCCGCGAAGGGGACGCTCAGAGTGACAGTTGTCCTACAAAAGCAACATCGCATCGCCAAAGCTGTAAAAGCGGTAGCGCTGCCGGATTGCCTCCTGGTAGGCGCGGTCCAGCAGCTCTTTGCCGCAAAAAGCCGCCACCAGCATCAGCAGCGTCGAGCGGGGGAGGTGAAAGTTGGTGATCAGCACATCCACCACGCGGAAACGAAAACCGGGATAGATGAACAGGTCCGTCTCGCCCTCAAAGGCCGTCACCGCCTGCCAGGGGCAACCCTCGGCCTGGGGATCGCCGCCCAGCGCGCGCAGCGCCGCCGTCTCCAGCACGCGCACCGCTGTCGTGCCCACCGCCACCACCCGCCCCCCTTCCAGCCGGGTGCGGTTGACCTGCGCGGCGGTTTCAGCACTCAGAACGCAATACTCGGTGTGGATGCGGTGGTTCTCGATCTGGTCTTCGTCGACCGGGCGGAAAGTATCCAGCCCGATGTGCAGCGTAATCCAGGCCAGGCGCACGCCCATCTCGCGCAGCGCCAGCAGCAAATCGGGGGTAAAGTGAAGGCCGGCCGTGGGGGCAGCCGCCGAACCGGGCGTGCGCGCATAGACTGTCTGATAGCGTTCGCCATTGGCCAGCGGGGTATGGATGTACGGCGGTAGCGGGGTCTGGCCCAGCGTCTCCGCCAGGGCCAGCGCCGGCCGGTCAAAGGCCAGCACGCGCAGCCCGCGCTCGCCAGCCTCAACCACCTCGGCCGTCCCCTCCGCTGGCTCGCCGTCAGGGCCATTCAGCAGGCGCAAGCACAAACCCTGCTGCACGCCACGGCCGCGCACCAGCGTCTCCCACACCCGCTCTGAACGCGCCCGCAGCAGGAGAATCTCCACCTGCCCGCCGGTCGGCTTGCGGGCAAAGAGCCGGGCGGGGATGACCCGGCTCTCGTTGCAAACCAGCAGGTCGCCGGGCCGCAGGAAAGACGGCAAATCGCGGAAGACGTGGTGCGCCAGGGTCCCGGCCCCCCGGTCAACCACCATCAGCCGCGAGCTGTCTCGCGGTTCGACAGGAGTCTGGGCAATCAGCTCCTGAGGGAGCTCGTAATCGAAATCGGCTGTCTTCACGTTGCACAAAAGGGGATGATTTGTAACTGCTCACCGTGGGCACCTTCCGCATGGCGTAGCGTATTTTCCTCTACCACGAAGGACACAAAGGACACGAAGGTTGAACTCATCAAGGCTGTTTTTATGCCCTTTGTGTACTTGGTGGCGAGCAGTTACGATGATTTTAGAAAAGAGCAGGCTGCTGGGGCCGCTCGTAAGGGATGCCGAGATGCTCATAGGCCAGCGCCGTCGCCACGCGCCCGCGCGGCGTGCGTTCTAAAAAGCCGATCTGCAACAGATACGGCTCGACAACGTCCATGATCGTGTCGGCCTCTTCGCTCACCGCCGCGGCGACCGTCTCCAGGCCCACCGGCCCGCCGCCGAACTTGGTCACGATGGCCCGCAGCACCTGGCGGTCCAGCTCGTCGAGGCCCAGGTGGTCAACCTCCAGCAGGGACAGGGCCTCCTGCGCCACTCCGGCGGTGATGCGGCCGTCGGAGCGCACCTGGGCATAATCGCGCACGCGTTTGAGCAGGCGCAGGGCAACGCGCGGCGTGCCGCGCCCTCGCCGCGCGATCTCGGCTGCTCCTTCTTCCTCCAGCGCGATGCCCAGCACCGTCGCCGCCCGTCGCACGATCGTCCGCAGCGCGGCCTCGTCGTAGAAATCGACGCGGAAGGTGGCGCCAAAGCGCGCCCGCAGGGGAGCGGTGAGCAGAGCCAGGCGCGTCGTCGCGCCGACGATGGTAAAGCGCGGCAGCTTGAGGCGGATCGAGCGGGCGCCGGGCCCCTTGCCCACCACCAGGTCGAGCACAAAGTCCTCCATCGCCGGGTAGAGGATCTCTTCCACCGCCCGCCCCAGGCGGTGGACCTCGTCGATAAAGAGCACTTCTTTCTCGCGGAGGTTGCTGAGGATGGCCGCCAGGTCGCCAGCGCGCTCGATAGCCGGCCCGGCGGTGGCCCGCAAGGGCGCTCCCATCTCCTGGGCGACGATGTGGGCCAGCGTCGTCTTGCCCAGCCCTGGCGGGCCGTAGAAAAGCACGTGGTCGAGCGCCTCGCCGCGCCCGCGCGCCGCCTCGATCAGGATGCCCAGATTTTCGCGCACCCGCTCCTGCCCGATCAGATCGGCCAGGCGCTGCGGACGCAACGCCCGGTCGAGCCTGACCTCGTCCTCTTGCAGACGTGGGGAGACGATGCGATCTGCCATAGGGGGGATTATAGCCGGAACTGGCGGTTGTGCAACCTCGACAACAGCAGGGTGTTCGAAGAAGGAATCTGTTGCTTCGAATACCACAACAGACCTTCGAGGCCTTGGACCTCGAAGGTCTGAGAAGTCATCGGCAGCAGAGCTTTTTAGCGAGTGTGGAAGGTCAGACCCACTGTGCCCGGCCCGGTGTGCGTCCCCAGCACCGGGCTGAGAATAGACACATAGACCTGGTCGATTCCCAGCAGCTTTTGGGCCTGTTCCTGGAGCAGCCAGGCCTCTTCGGCGTCATCGGCGTGGATCACCGCGGCGCCTTCCACGGGCGCATTGCCCTTGCGCTCCAGAGCGATGCTCAACAGCCGATCGATGGCCTTGCGCTTTGTGCGCACCTTTTCCACTGCCTCGATCTTGCCGCCTTCCAGCTCCAGGAGCGGTTTCAGTTGCAGCGCCGTGCCCATCAAACGCTGAGCGCCGCCGATGCGACCGCCGCGGTGCAGAAACTCGAGCGTGTCGACCACAAAGAGCACCTGCTGGCGATAGCGCACCCGTTGCGCCGCCTCGATCACCTCCTCTACCGAGGCGCCCTGGCGGGCTGCCTGGGCAGCGGTGAGGACCTGAAAACCCAGCCCCATCGAGGTGGAAAGCGAGTTGATCACCTCGATGCGCACGTCGCTAAAGAGCCCTTTGGCAATTTCGGCGGAACTGATGGTGCCGCTGAGCTCGGCAGAGATGAAAAGGCCGACGATGGTATCGACGTTTTGCTCCTCGGCCACACGCCGGAAAAAGTCGACAAACTCGCCCGCCGAGGGTTGTGAGGTCTTGGGCAGCTCCTTATCGACCTTGAGACGAGCATAGAAGGTCTCGGCGTCGATGTCTATGCCGTCCTTCAGCGTCTCGTTGCCCCACAAAACGTTGAGGGGAATCGTCGCAATCCCCAACTCTTCCCGCACCTGAGCAGGAAGGTCGGCGGTGCTATCCGTCACAACAGCAATACGCCCCATCGCTTATCCTCCTCTTGGTGATAGTAATTCGCATGCAAAAACACCAGGGAGGGGATATGGATACGCGTGTTGCGTGTTGCGTGTTGCGTGTTGCGTGTTGTGCAATTACTCGAAAATCCAGGGGTCTATCGCACGATTGTAGGAAAGGATCTCGTCCGCCGTAAAAAAGAGGCCAATCTCGAAAGCGGCGGTATCAGGGCCGTCCGAGCCGTGGACCAGGTTGCGGCCGACTTCCAGCCCAAAGTCGGCGCGGATGGTGCCGGGGGCCGCCTGGGCGGGGTTGGTCGAGCCCATCGTCCGCCGCACGATCTCGATGGCGTCCCGCCCCTCCAGAACCATCACCACCACCGGGGCCGACGTGATATAGTCGATCAGGCCAGCGTAGAAGGGCTTGCCCTCGTGGACGGCATAGTGACGGCGGGCCAGATCCCTGTCGATCTGCATCAGCTTCATCGCCACGATGCGCAGACCCCGCTGCTCCAGGCGCTGAATGATCTGGCCGATCAGGCCTCGTTGCACTGCATCCGGTTTGATAATGACCAATGTTCGCTCCACGTTGCATCCTCCATTTGATGGTATGCGTTCGCACGTCAGGGTATCAACAACACGGGCGGGGAACCCCGCCCGTGCCGATTCGCAATCTATGGGGTTAGAGCCCTTCCAGCGCCTCGCGGTAGACGCGCAGCGCTTCCTCCAGCAGCCCCAGGCGCATATAGGCATCGCCCAAGAGGCGGCGCACCGCCGGATCGTTCGGCCGCTCGCGGAGGTGGTCCTCCATATCGGCCATCACTTCCTCGGCCCACGGCTTGAGGCGGACAAGACGATCGTAGAGTTCGAGCGATTCCTCATAGTTCCGCCTGGCCCACAGAGCCCGCGCCAGCGCCAGGCGGGCCTCGTGATCGCGCGGGTGGGTGCGCACATAGTCGCGCAGGCGATCTGTATCATCGAATGCAGGGCGCGGCTCCCTCGGCACTTCCACCCGCACACCCTCAGCCCTTTCTTCGATCTGCAGGGCGGGCGGCGCTGGAGGAACGATCTCGACAGCCGGCGGAAGTGTCACTTCTGGCTCGGCGAGGGGCGGAACGATCTCGACAGGCGGCAGTGGCGCCGTTTCCGGCTCGACCACGGGAGCAACGATTTCCCCCGCAGGTGGCACAGCCTCCGGGGCAGCTTCGGCCTCGAGAGGAGCAAAGCCTGTCCAACCGAACTCCTCCAATGGCGAGGGGACCTCGACAGCCGGCGCAGAAGGTGTCATCTCCTCCGGCGCCACCAGCTCGATGCCTTCCTCGACGCCAAAGGTGGTCCAGCCGAATGCCTCAGGCCCCAGCGGCAGAACCTCTTCGGGCGCCTTCTCGACCTCCGGCGGGGGTACCTCCAGCACTCCCTCGGTCTCGAAAGCGATCCAGCCAAACGGCTCCTCTTCCGCCTCGGCCGGCAGCTCGACGAACGGCCCGCCCTCTTCTTCGACCTCTTCCAGTGGCGGCCAGGGGAACGCTTCTTCGGGCGCAGCCTCAAGCCCGGCAGCCAGCTCCTCCGGCGCGGCAAACGCTTCGGGAGGCGCCATTTCGCGCAGCCAGTCGGGGACCTCTGGCGGCGCCAGGCCTGGGATAGCGGCTTCTGGAACCTCTGGCGGGGCCGCTGGTTCGGGCACCGGCTTGGGGCGGCCCATGATCTCGGCCATGCGCAGTTGTGCTTCGGCCTCGGCAGTGGCCCGCAGCTCTTCTTCTTTGCCCACCGCCAGCGACTCGAGCCAGGCCAGCGCCTCGTCGCCTTCCGGCAGGCCCTCACCCTGCAGCCAGGAGGGCAGCGCCGCCTCCGCCGGCTGCGGCCCTGCTGCTTCTGGCTGCAGTTCCACAGCGGCAATCGGCTCAAAGGGCGCAGGCGGCACCTCGGGTTCCGGCGCGGGG
>DAOTYD010000144.1:0-6949 GCA_034435295.1 Anaerolineae bacterium
AGACGATCGAATACGACCCTTCGCTCCCCCGCGTCACCTTTACCATCGTCCAGGTTCCGGGCGACCCGCGGGAAGTCGAGCGCGCCGGCGGGCTGGCCGCCGTGCTGCACGCCGCTGTCAGCGATCCCAGCGCCCCGCGCCTGGAGATCGTCTACGACGATGTGCGGCCCGACCTGCTGGTGAACGAGGCGCAGGCGATCATCCGCGGTCAGTTGGGGGAGGACGGCCGCTTCTACGCCGACGAGGTCCTCCTCAAATGCCCCTCCCGCTACGAGGAGGAGATCCCCGCCCAGGTGGAGCCGTAAATGCTGGCCGAGATCGGTTCCATCCTGGAAGGGCTGGCCCTGCTGACGGCGTTGTACGGCGCCCTGGCCACCTTCTGGTCCATCCGCCGCGCCGACTCCCGCTGGGCCGCCAGCGGGCGCAACGCGGCCTACTCCGCTGCCGCTCTGCTCGGCCTGGCTCTGCTGGCCCTGCTGGTCGCCTTCCTGCGCGACCAGTTTCAGATCGCCTACGTCTCCCAGCACTCCAGCCGTAGCCTGCCGCTCTACCTCAAGATTTCGGCGCTGTGGGGCGGACAGGAAGGCTCGCTGCTCGTGTGGTCGTTCCTCCAGGCGCTCTTTACCGCCCTGGTGCTGGCCCGCCCGTCCGAGCGCGCCCGTCCCTTCGTCCCCTGGGCCACGGTCTTGCTCAGCGTCGTCACCGCTTTTTTTGTCGCCGTGACGCTCTTTCTCTCCAACCCCTTTGCCCTGCTGAGGGCGGTGCCTGCCGATGGGCAGGGGCTGAACCCCCTGCTGCGCCATCCAGGGATGGTCTTTCACCCGCCGCTGATGTACCTGGGCTATGTGATGCTGGCGCTGCCGTTCGCCTTTGCCATGGCTGGCCTGCTGATCCAGCGCGTGGAGGACTGGCCGTCCATAGCCCGCCGCTGGACGCTGACGGCCTGGCTGTTTCTCGGTCTGGGGCTGTTGTTGGGCGCGCGCTGGGCCTATGACGTGCTCGGCTGGGGCGGCTACTGGGGCTGGGATCCGGTGGAGAACGCCGGGCTGATGCCCTGGCTCACCGCCACCGCCCTCCTGCACGGCACGGTGATGCAGGAGGAGCGGAAGGGCTTTCGGGTGTGGAACCTGCTCCTGGCCGTCTTTTCCTTCCTTCTCGTTCTCTTTGGCACCTTTACCACCCGCAGCGGGATGATCCAGTCGGTGCATGCCTTTGCCCGCTCGAACATGGGGCCGTACTTTCTGGCCTTTATGAGCCTGACGCTGGCCGTCTCCCTGGCTCTGATGATCCGCCAGCGGCGCTCGCTGGCCGGACCGCCCTCCACGGAGGGATTCCTCAGCCGCGACGGAATGTTCCTGCTGACTTTGCTCGTTTTCGCCACCCTCACCGTCTCGGTGCTGGTGGGCAGTCTGCTGCCAACGATCACCGAGGCGCTCAGCGGCCAGCGCTACGAGGCCGGCCCGGCCTGGTTCGACCGCGTGACCGGCCCGCAATTCGCCGCGCTGACGCTCTTCCTCGGCGTCTGTCCGCTGCTGGGACGGGCAGCGGCGGCCTTCCGGCGGCTGCGTGGACGCCTCCTGCCGGCGCTGGTCGGCGCTGTGCTGCTGCCGGTCGTCGCGGCGCTGGCTGGTTTCACCAACCCGCTCTCGCTGATCGGTTTCGCCTTTGCCGGCCTGGCCGCCGGGACGGCGCTGACGGAGTGGGCCCTGGACGCCGTCGCCCGGAGCCGACACGACGGGACGGGATTGCTGGTCGCCTTGGTCGCGCTGCTAAACCGCAATCGCCGCAAGTACGGCGGCTATGTGGTGCACCTCGGTGTGATCCTGATCGTCATCGGCCTGATCGGGACGCGCATGGCCCCCTTCGAGGCCCAGAGGGTACTCGACGCTGGCGAAACCGTCGGCGTTGGAGACTATGTGATGGTCCTGGAGGAGACCGGTCGGGAGGCGGCTGGCGACCACTTTAACACCTGGGCTTTGCTCTCTGTCTACCGCAACGGGCAGTACCTGACGACGCTGCGGCCGCGGATCGAACAGTACCCGACCTTTTTCGACCAGACCGTGGCCGTGCCGGCGCTGCACCCGGCGCTGCGCGAGGACTTGTACGTGGTGCTGGCCGGCGTGTCGAGGGATGGCTCGAGCGTGACGGTCAAGGTGTTCGTCAACCCGCTGGCCAGTTTCCTCTGGCTGGGCGGGCTGGTCTTGCTGGGCGGCGGTGTGGCGGCGCTATGGCCATCGGCGCGCCAGGCTCTCCCCGCACCGCAGGCCCGCCGCCGCGCGCTCCTGAACGGCCTCGGCCTGGCCGCCGTGCTGCTGCTGCTGGCGGCTGCGGCGCTGGCGATGTGGGGGCCCGGCCACGGCGAGGTGAACCGGACGTCCGGCCGGCCGCTGGTCGGCCAGCCGGCCCCCGGCTTTACCCTCACCCTGCTGGACGGCTCGACCCTGACCCTGGCGGAGCTGCGCGGGCAGGTGGCGGTGGTGAACTTTTGGGCCTCCTGGTGCCCGCCCTGCGAGGACGAACTGCCCGATCTGCAACAGACCTGGAGCGCTTATCAGGAGCGGGGCGTCACTCTGGTCGGCGTGGCCTTCCGCGACGAGGAGCCGGCCGTGCGCGATTTCATCCGCCAGTTCTCCCTCACCTACCCGATCGGCCTGGACGCGGACGAGAGCATCGCCGCCCGCTACGGCATCACCGGCGTGCCGGAGACGTTCGTGGTGGACGCCAGTGGCAACGTCGCCGCCATCCACATCGGCCCGGTGACGGCGGAGCAATTGGCCGGGGAGTTGGAAGGGCTGGTGGGGAGGTAGAGCAAGTGGGCAAGTTTGCAAGTTTGCAAGTATGCAAGTATGCAAGTATGCAAGTGGCGTCTCCGCTTGAGGTGAGCGAATGAGCATCGGGTCGATCCTGGTGGGTGGGGCTGTGGCGCTGGTGGTGGCGGCGTTTGTGGCGCGGCCGTTGCGGCAGGCGCGGGTGGGCGATGTGGAGCGGCTGATCGAGCGTTGGGTGGCCCAGGCGCGGGCAGAGGCGGAAAGTGAGAAGCAAGAAGCAGGAGACAGGGGGCAAGAAGCAGGAGGCAGGGGGCAAGAAGCAGAAGGCAGGGGGCAAGAGATGGCATAGCCGATGGCTTTCTGTCCCCAATGCGGACGGCGCGTCGGCCCGGAGGACCGCTTCTGCGCCCGCTGCGGCAAGCCACTGCGGGAAGAATGAGATGAAAACCGCCTTACGTTTTACGTTTTACGTTTTACGTTTCCCGTTTTACGTCTCACGTCTCGCCCTCTTTTCTGCTCTCGCCCTCTTGCTGACTGCCTGGTCCTATGCCCCGCAGGGCGCCGCGGTTACGGTGAGCGGCCAGGTGACCCACGGCACGCCCGGCGGCGTGGTCCCGGCCGGCCTGGAGGTCACGCTGCAGGTGTTCTCCCAGGCCGGCACCACAGCAGAGTACACAACCACCCTCGACGCCGATGGCGCGTTCCGCTTCGACGGCCTGGCCCTGGCGGCTGGCGAGATCGTGGTGGCGCGCGTTGTCTACCAGCAAGTGTCGTATGCCTCCGCGCCGGTCACGATCGAGGCCGGACAGCAGGAGGTCGCCCTGCCTGTCGTCGTCTATGAGACCACGGCGGACCCTGCCACGGTCGAGATCACCCAGTTGCATGTGTTCATGGTCGGCGCCGGGGATGTGTTCCAGGTGAGCGAGTTTTACCTGATCAGCAATCTGGGGGAGCGGACCTGGGTCGGCGCGCTGGACGAGGCATCCGGCCGGCGGACCACGCTGCGCTTTACCGTGCCGGCGCAGGCTGACGAACTGAGCTTTGACGGGTCGGGCCTGGGCGAGCGCTTTGTCGAGCTGGCAGATGGTTTTGCCGATACGGAGCCGATCCCGCCGGGCATGGCAACGGTCGAGGTGCTGTTCCGCTACACGCTCCCCTACCAGGAGGGGCTGCTCATCGAGCGGACATTCGGCGCGCCGGTTGCCTCGGCCGTGCTGCTGGTCGTGGACGCGGAGATGGGGCTGGCGGGTCCGCAACTGACCGCCGCCGGTCCGCTGGAGACGCAGATGGGCGCAGCGCTTGCCTACACCGCCGGGCCGCTGAGCGCGGGCGAGCCGCTGACCTTTACGCTGGCGCGCCAGGGAGCGACCGCGCCGGTCGGGTCGACCGGCACAACGGGCGCGCCGACGCGCGACACGGGCCGCGAGCTGCTCATCGGCCTGCTGGTGTTGGCCGCTGCGCTGGTGGCGGTCTATGTGCTGCTCCTTTCGCCCGCTGCTGCGCCACCCCAAGAGGTCCGCCCGTTGGTGCGTGCCATCGCTCGCCTCGACGCCGATTTCGAGGCCGGGCGCATAGGCCAGGACGCCTACCGTCAACAGCGGGAAGCGCTCAAACAGCAGGTGCGGAGAACCCTCAGCGGGCGATGATCGAGACGCACAGCCTGACCAGGTCCTTCGGCCCGCGCACGGCCCTGGCCGGCGTGGACCTGTCGGTGCCGGCGGGGGAGTTCGTCACCCTGGTCGGGCCGAACGGCGCGGGCAAGACCACCCTGCTGCGCATCCTGGCCACGCTGACCCGTCCCACCTCCGGCTCTGTGCGCATCGCCGGCCTCGACCCGGCGCGGGCGGGCGAGCAGGTGCGCCGCAAGATCGGCTTTCTCTCCCACCGCACGCTCCTCTACGACGACCTGACCGCCGAGCAGAACCTGCGCTTTGCCGCCCGCATGTACGACCTGGCCGACAGCGGAGCGCGGATCGACCAGCTCCTGGAGCAGGTCGGCCTGGCGACGCGGCGGAGCGACCTGGTGCGCACCTTCTCGCGCGGCATGCAGCAGCGGCTGTCGCTGGCCCGTGCCGTGCTCCATCGGCCGGAGGTCCTCCTCCTGGACGAGCCGTACACGGGCCTCGACCCGCACGCCGCGCAGGTGCTCTCCAATCTGCTGCTGCAACTGGCGGGGGAAGGCTGCACCATCCTGCTGACCACGCACGACCTGGCCCGCGGCCTGGAGTTGGGCCAGCGGGTGCTGGTCCTGGCCCGCGGTCGTCTGGTCTATGACCAGCCAGCGCGGGCGATCGACCCGGCGACGTTTGCGCTTACTTACCGCTCGCTCACCAGCGACTGACGGAGGGTCCTTTGAGCTTTTTGCGCAAGGTCTGGGCCATTTTCGCCAAAGACATCGCCGCCGAGCTGCACACGCGGGAGATGGTCAGCGCAATGCTGGTCTTTGCCGTGCTGGCGCTGCTCGTCTTTAGCTTTGCCCTCGACCTGCGCGGGGAGATGGCCGAGGCCGCCGCTCCCGGCGTGCTCTGGGTGACGGTCGCCTTTGCCGGCACGCTCGGCCTGAGCCGCTCGCTGGCGCGCGAGCAGCAGGCTGGCTGCATGGACGGGCTGTTGCTGGCTCCGGTGGACCGCAGCGCGATCTTTTTCGGCAAGGCGCTGGGCAACCTGGCCTTTATGGCCGTCGTCGAGATCGTCCTGCTGCCGCTCTTTGCCGCCCTGTTCGACGTGCCGCTGTTGCGGCCGGGGGTGCTGCTGGTGATGGCGCTGGGCACGCTGGGCTACGGGGCGGTCGGCACGCTGCTGGCGGCCATTGCCGTCAACACGCGGGCGCGCGAGGTCATGCTGCCCATCCTGCTGCTGCCGCTGGCCGTGCCGCTGCTCATCGCCGCCGTCCAGGCTACGGGCGGCCTGCTCGATGGCGCGGCGCTGGCGGATGTAGGCGGCTGGCTGCGGCTGCTGGTCGTCTATGACCTGATCATCATCGCCGTCTCGATGCTCACCTTCGGCTATGTCGTGGAAGAGTAACTGCTCACCACCAGGTTACAGAGCAGGTTGCCGTTGGAGAATGGTGCTATGAGGAAAAACGACATCGTGGGCCTGCTCCTGGCCGCCCTGAGCAGCGCGGCGGTACTCGTCGCGCTGAGCATGGTCTTTCTCTACGCCCCTCGCGAGGCGACGATGGGCGACGTGCAGCGCATCTTTTACTTCCACGTCGCCTCGGCCTGGGTGGGCTTTTTTGGCTTCTTCGTCACCTTCCTGGCCGGCATCGCCTACCTGGCGCGACAGGAGCGGCGTTGGGACATCCTGGCGCTCTCCTCGGTCGAGATCGGCCTGACGTTCATCGCCATGGCCGTCGTCACCGGCTCGCTGTGGGCGCGGCCGGTGTGGGGCACCTATTGGACCTGGGAGCCGCGCCTGACGATCTCGGCCGTGCAACTGCTGATCTACATCTCCTACATCATGCTGCGCGCGGCGATCGAAAACCCGCAACAGAAAGCGCGCTTTGCCGCCGTCTATGGCATCGTCGCTTTTGTCACCGTGCCGCTCTCCTGGTTTGCCATCCGCTGGTGGCGCACCATCCACCCGGACATTCTGACCGGCGGGGAGGGCATGGCGCTCACGGCCAGGATGGTGCACACGCTGCTGGTATCGCTGGGGGCGTTCACGCTGCTGTACTTTACCCTGCTGCGGCAGCGCGTGCGGCTGGAGCGGGCGGCTGATGCGCTGGCTGGCTTGAAAGAACGCCTGTCGCCTGTCGCTCATCGCTGATCGCTAATCGCTAATCGCGGATCGCGAAGGAGGTCGTCATGCCTGTGTATTTGGTCGCTGCATATGGTGTGTTCTGGGTGTTCACTTTTGCGCTGGTCTTTTCCATCTGGGCGCGGCAGCGGCGCGTCGAGCGGCAGATCGAGGCGTTGCTTTCCCGGTTGGAAGGCATGGAAGAGGTATAGCGGCTGTTGTTCTGAGATGCGTCAGCGCGTAATCAACGGCTCCGGTCGAGCCGTTGATCGTTCGAAACAGCAGGAGGGCGAACCAGGATTCCCCTCCTGTTGTCCTTTTGTCTACCCTTTTGTCTACCCTTTTGTCTACCCCTGGCGTGTACACTGGCGTCAACTCGACGATCCAGGAACGGCCAATGGGCAGGGGCTTTTCAAAGGGGCAGTCGTCTTCGATCGGCAATT
>DAOTYD010000145.1:0-3159 GCA_034435295.1 Anaerolineae bacterium
GCAGCGGCTGGGAGAGGCTGCCCTGCAAAGCGGCGCGCGCCTGGCCTGCCAGGCCCGCGCCCTGGCTGACCTGCACGTCCTGATCCCATCCCAATCGCTCACCACCGCTCAACGCACCCAGATCGAGGGCCTCCAGACCGCCGTCGCGCCCGATCCGCCCGTCCGGGGTTGCGACGTGGCCCTCCCGCCGCCCGCCCTGCAAGACCCCCGCGCCGACAGCGCCCGCCTGCGCGCCGCGCTGGGCCAGGCTGTCCACATCGACCTGGCGCTGCTGCGGGAGCTGCCCGCGCGCCTGCGGGCGCAGAACGGGCAGGCGCGGGCCGTGCTGCGCGGCGACCGGCTTGTCGCCCTGCTGCCGCCCGGCGCGCCCCTCCTGGGCCTGGCCTTCGACCTGGGCACCACCAAGCTGGCCGGCTACCTGCTCGACCTGGAAAGCGGCCAGACCCTGGCCTCCGCCGGGGCGATGAATCCCCAACTGGCCTATGGCGAAGATGTCGTCGCCCGCATCGCCTGGGCCATGCAAGAAGAGGAAGGCGGCCGGCAGTTGCAAGAGGCCGCCGCCGAGGGCCTGGCCGGGCTGACCGCTGCGCTCTGCGCGCAGGCGGGCGTCGCCGCCGACGGAGTCGTCGAGGCGACAGTGGTGGGCAATACGGCCATGCACCATCTCTTCCTGGGCCTGCCGGTCGACTCGCTGGGCCTCTCTCCCTACACGGCCGTCGAGGACCAGGCGCTGGATGTCCCGGCGCGCCAGGTAGGGCTGCCCCTCGCGCCGGGCGCAATGGTCCACCTGCTGCCCAACATCGCCGGCTTTGTCGGCGCGGACCATGTGGCGGCGCTGCTGGCCACGCGGCTGGACGAGGCCGCCGCGCCCACCCTGCTGTTGGACATTGGCACCAACACCGAGATCAGCCTGGCAGCGGGAGGCCGTCTCCTTTGCTGCTCGGCCGCCTCCGGCCCGGCCTTTGAGGGCGCC
The DNA here is from genome assembly GCA_034435295.1 of Anaerolineae bacterium. Classification (GTDB taxonomy): domain Bacteria; phylum Chloroflexota; class Anaerolineae; order B4-G1; family DUEL01; genus DAOTYD01. The sequence goes on from DAOTYD010000145.1 coordinate 974, forward strand.
CACATCAGCGCGGGGATGCGCGCCGCCCCCGGCGCCATCGAACGGCTGCGCATCGTCGAGGGCCGGGTGATGTGGGAGACAGTGGACGGCCAGCCGCCCGCCGGCCTATGCGGATCGGGCATCCTGGACGCCGTCGCTCAGCTCCGCCAGGCAGGGCTGCTCGACGAGCGGGGCGCTTTTGCTGGGGGAGAAACATCTTTTGTGCTGGTCGCGGCAAAAGACGCGGCCCACGGAGAGCCTGTCACCATCAGCCGGCAGGACATTGGCAGGATCCAACTGGCCAAGGCGGCCATCGCCGCCGGCTGGCAGGTGCTGCTCCAGGAAGCGGGGCTGCGGCAGGACGCGCTCGCTCGGGTGATCGTCGCCGGCGCGTTCGGCTCTTACCTGGACATCGCCTCAGCGGTTGCCATTGGCATGCTGCCCGCGCTGCCAGCGGAGCGCTTCGAGCAGGTCGGCAACGTCGCCGGAACGGGAGCGCGCATGGCGCTGCTCTCGCAGGCCGAGCGACAGCGCGCCGCCCGCCTGGCCCGCCAGGTCGAGTACATCGAGCTGGCAGGCCAGGCGCACTTTCGGCAGACCTTCAGCCGCAGCCTGCCCCTGACCGCCGCCAGAGCGGGGGGCTAGTGGACGATGCCCAACGCCCGTCCGACGCGGCCAAACGCCTCCAGCACGAAATCCAACTGATCGTCCGTGTGCGTGGCCATGTAGGACGTGCGCAGCAGCGCGTACCCTTCCGGCACTGCCGGCGCGACGACGGCGTTGGTATAGACGCCGGCATCGAAGAGCATCTTCCAGGCGGTAAAGGTCGCCATGTTCTCGCCAAAGATGACCGGCACGATGGGCGTCTGGCTGTTGCCGATCTGAAAGCCCAGGTCACGAAAGCCCTGGCGCATGCGCTCGCCGATTTCCATCACCCGGCGCGAGCGTTCCGGCTCTTCGATCATGATCTCCAGGGCAGCCAGGGCGGCGGCGGCGTTGGCCGGTGGGATGCTGGCGCTAAAGATGAGCGAGCGGGCGTTGTGCTGGATATAGTGAATGACCTCTTCTTTGCCGGCGATAAAGCCCCCCAGGCTGGCCAGCGACTTGCTAAAAGTCCCCATGATCAGATCGACCTGGTCCGTGACGCCAAAGTGCGCCGCCGTGCCGCGGCCGTTGCCCAAAACACCGATCGCATGGGCGTCGTCGACCATCAGGCGGGCGCCGTGCTTTTTGCACACCTCGATCAGGCCGGGGAGAGGGGCAATGTCGCCGCCCATGCTAAAGACGCCGTCGACGATCACCAGCCGCCCGGCGTCGTCGGGCAGGCCGGCAAGGACGCGGTCCAGGGCCTCCAGGTCATTGTGCGGGAAGCGGCGCATCTCTCCAAAGGAGAGGCGGCAGCCGTCGAGGATGCTGGCGTGGTCGTCCTTGTCGGTGATCGCAAAATCGCGCCGCCCGACGAGCGCTGAAATCGTCCCCACGTTGGTCTGATAGCCGGTGGAAAAGACCAGCGCGGCTTCCATGCCCACGAACTCGGCCAGCCGCCGCTCCAGCTCCAGGTGCAGCTCCAGCGTGCCGTTCAAAAAGCGCGAGCCCGTGCAACTGGGGCCATACTTTTGTATCGCCTCTTGCGCGGCCTGGCGGACGCGGGGGTGCATGGTCAGCCCCAGATAGTTGTTCGAGCCAACCATAATCACCTTATGATCGCCGATCCAGGCCACCGTGCCTTCGCTGTTGGTCAAAGGGATAAAGTAGGGATAAAGTCCGGCTGCCTGGACCTCTTTGGCTGCGGTGTACTGATAACACTTGTCGAATAAATCCATCGTTGCCTCCTATAGCGCCTGGCTGCGTGAAAAGGTGGCGGAATCATACCACAAATCGAATCACCTTACAAACAAGTCAGAGAGTCGTTGTCGTAGTAGGGGCTGGGGATATGGGGATAAGTGAGAATGCGGGGGGGCAGGCTGTTACCCGTAGGACAAAAGGGCAGCAGCGGGGCCAGATATGGGGGTGGCACAGGAGGAGGAATCACACAGGGACTGTGGAAATCACGTGGATGGGATGGCTGTTTCTGGGTGAGAGAGAGGAGGCGAGCGAAGCCAAAGACCTCCAGAGGGGGGTGTTTATCCACAAGATGGCCACGTTATCCACAGGAAGCGGGCAGTTATCCACAGATCTGTGGGTTGGAGGGAGGCAGAGCTGGGGAG
>DAOTYD010000146.1:0-3552 GCA_034435295.1 Anaerolineae bacterium
CCCGCCTGCCGACCAAGGGCAGCCCACAGAACAATGCCAACAACCACCCGTTGCTGGTGGGCCACACGCTGGGTATTCACAACGGCGTGATCTGCAATGATGACGAACTGTTCGCAATCTGCAACCTGCCCCGCCAGGCAGAGGTAGATAGCGAGATCCTGTTCCGCCTGCTGGACACTGTACCCCCGCTGTCAAACGATGGGGAATACCTGATGCAACTGCGGGAGCGACTGTCGCAGGTAGAGGGGGTATTCGCCACCTTGAGTGTGGACCTGCGCCGGCCCACCGGCCTGATCGTGCTCAAACAGAACTGTCCTCTGTGTGTCCACTATGAGCCGCAATTACAGGCCTTCTTTTTCTCCTCGCGCTACATCTTCCTGCGCCAGGCGTTTGGTCGCTCGGTGGTGACCGAAGCCCTGGAAAACCAGCACGCCTTCTACTTTGACGCCGAACGTCTGGCCGCGAGAGGAAATCAGCCGCTCTTCTCCCTGGAGTTGGCCCCACCGATGTACCTGCTCGGGCAGGATCTGTGACTGCGCCCTGTAGGAACTGCTGCTGCGCCTCAAAGTCGCCAGGGTTGGCCATAGGCGACATTGGGATAAGGGGTACTGGGGCCAGAAAAGGAAGCAAGGAGCGCAGGGCTTGCTCTGCGCTCTTTACGTTAATGTGATAAAATAGAGCTGCTCGTCATTGGATGAGCTCTGTACAGCACAACTGCCTAGATGGGGAGGAACCACAATGACAACGGCCTGTGTCGACCATCCGATCTACCTGGAGCATAACCTGCCGCACCATCCGGAGAACGCCCGTCGGCTCGAGAGCATCCGCCGGGTACTGTCCGAACATGGCATGCTGGAACGGCTGGTGGCGCTCTCGCCGCGCCCGGCGACGCGCCAGGAACTGGAGCGCGTGCACACTGCGGCCCACATCGAGCGAGTGCAGCGCATCGCTGCGCAGGGTGGGGGGCACCTGGATGCCGACACCTATCTCAACGCGCGCTCTTATGACGCGGCGTGCATGGCTGCGGGCGGCCTGCTGGTGGCGGTGGAAGAGATGCTCGCCGGTCGCGTTGACAACGGCTTTGCGCTGGTGCGTCCGCCGGGCCATCACGCCCTTGCCGACCGCGGTATGGGCTTTTGTCTGTTCAACAATGTCGCCGTGGCTGCCCGCCACGCGCTGACCTTTGATGGGATCGAGCGGGTCATGATCGTCGATTTCGATGTCCATCACGGCAACGGCACCCAGGCTGTTTTCGACGACGACCCGCACGTCTTGTATGTCTCGACGCATCAGTATCCCTACTATCCCGGCACCGGTCACTGGAGCGAGGTTGGGCGCGGCGCGGGCGAAGGAACCGTTTTGGATATGCCCCTGCCTGCTGGTGTGGGAGATGAGGGATATGCCCTGCTGTGGCAAAAGCTCGTCTGGCCTGTAGCGCGCCGCTTTCGGCCGCATCTGCTGCTGGTCTCCGCTGGCTATGACGCGCACTGGCAGGACCCCCTGGCTTCGATGTGCCTCTCTCTGCACGGCTATGCTCATCTGGCGCGCGAGTTGGTGGCGATGGCCAATGAGCTGTGCGATGGCCGCGTCCTCTTTGCGCTGGAGGGCGGTTATCACCTCGACGTGCTGGCCTATGGCGTTTTGAACACCTTCTATGCTTTGCTGGGTGAGGACACGGTTGTCGACCCCCTGGGGCCAGCGCCGGGCCGGGAGCCGGATCTGACCCCTTTGATCGAGCGGCTGGCTGCATTACATCATCTTGATTTTTGACTTTTCCAGCAACTTGTAGCATAATGAAACGGCAGGCGCTGCGAGGGTAGAGTTTCGAGCGCCCGGAGGAGCAGGAATGGCAGAAATCAGCCTTCAGCACTTTATCGCGGGAATCGAAGAGGCTATCGATAAAGGCCGGCACGACGAGGCCCTTGCCCGTGGTCGACACATCTTGCAGAGCTATCCCAAACATCTGGCTACTTATCGCTTGTTGGGCAAAGCCATGCTGGAGGCGGGACAGGATCGCCTGGCCGAGGACATGTTCCGCCGCGTGCTGAGCGGAGACCCCGAGGACTTTGTGGCGCGGGTGGGCATGAGCATCATCGCCGACCGCCGAGGCGATGTTCAGGCGGCGATCTGGCATATGCAGCGCGCTTATGAACTCAACCCCAATAACGAAGCCATCCAGAGCGAACTGCGTCGCCTCTACGGCCGGCGTGATGGCATAGAATCGGGCCGCGTCCAACTGACGCCGGGCGCGTTGGCCCGCCTCTATATGAAGGGCAACCTCTTCTCGCGGGCCGTGCAGGAGTTTCGTTCGCTGCTGGCTGAAGAACCCAATCGGGTGGACCTGCGCGTTGCGCTGGCCGAGGCGCTCTGGCGCAACGAGCAGCGGGTGCAGGCAGAGGAGGCTTGCTTGCAGGTGTTGGACGAACTGCCCTATTGCTTCAAGGCCAACGCCATCCTGGGTGAAATCTGGACGCGCAGCGGACGCCAGGAAGGGGCGGTGCATCTGCAGCGGGTCGAAGCGCTCGATCCGGAAAACCGCCTCATCACTGCTTTTCTGGGTGAGAGCTCTCCTCTTCAGGAGCGCCAGGTCTATTTGCCGCACTTTGAGTATGTCCCTACGGTCGAGGTCGCAGAACAGCCGACGTGGATGGCGGCTGCCGAAGCCAGCAGGGCGCTCATATCTGCTGAGGAGGCCGGCCTGAGCACGACAATGGAAGCGCGCATCGAGATCCCCTCGTGGCTGGAAGAGTTGGGTGGGCTGGAGGAAGGCCCGGCAGTTGAAGAGGAGGTGGCTCCGCCTCCAGCGTGGACTTTGGGCCCGGCTGAAGCGGTAGAGGAGGTGGCCGAACAGCTTCCCTCTGAGGAGCTTCCCGACTGGATGAAGGGGGAGCGGGAAGAAGAGGTGGTGCCGGGCTGGCAGTTGCCCGTCTCAGAGGAGCTTCCCGACTGGCTGGCTGGAGTGGCGCCAGAGACGCTCGAAGCGCCTCCTGCAGCCGGGGTGCCCGACTGGCTGCGGGAGGTGAGCGCCCCCCCCTCACCTGCCGCGGAAGAAGAGGTCCCGGACTGGCTGCGTGCCCCGGAAGCGGCTGAAGAAGTGACCCCTGAGGCCAAAGAGACGCTGGATTGGCTGCGCCTTCCTCAGGCCGCCGAGGAAGAAGTGGCCGCCGGCCTCGAAGAAGAGGTGCCTGATTGGTTACTGGGCGCTGTAGGTGACCTTGAAACGATCGAGGCAGAACAGGAACTCCCCGCCTGGCTGAGAGGGCCGGCAGCAGCGGTCGAGGAAGAAATTCCGCCGCCTGAGCCAACGGCTGTAGCGGAGCCTCAGCCGGAGGAGGCGCTGCCCTCCTGGTTGGAGGGCGAGGGCTTGCCGGAAGGCGACGAGGCGCTGGCCTGGCTCGAGTCGCTGGCGGTGGGCAAGGAAGAGGAACTGCGGGCCGCTGCCGAGGCCGAAGCGCAACTGCGCATGGCCGAGATCATGGGCCGCCCCAAGCCGACCCCCGCGCCGGAACCCGAGGTGCCGCCTGCGCCCTTTGAGCCGATTGCCGCTGTGGA